>CAXUHK010000237.1:0-5245 GCA_964250775.1 uncultured Acetobacteraceae bacterium
GATCATGATCTGCTCGATCTCGGGGCGGGTGGCGTTGGCCTTCTCGCCGATGCAGGCGACGTCGATCGGCACCTGCCGCCAGCCGTAGATGGTATAGCCGAACGCCAGGATCTCGCTCTCCACGATCTGCCGGCAGCGCTCCTGCGCGCCGAGGTCGGTCTTGGGCAGGAACACCTGGCCGACGCCGATGCCGCCCGGACGGACCGCGGGGCCGCCGCGCTCGATCGCGGCGGCGAAGAAGTCCTGCGGGATCTCGATGTGGATGCCGGCCCCGTCGCCGGTCTTGCCGTCGGCGTCGACGGCGCCGCGATGCCAGACCGCGCGCAGCGCGTCGATGCCGGCCTGCACCACGTCGCGCCGCCGGCGGCCGTCCAGCGCGGCCACGAAGCCGACGCCACAGGCATCGTGCTCCATGGAAGGGTCGTAGGTCTCGGCCAGCGCCACCACGTTGGCGTTCCAGGCGGCGACGAAATCCTCGGACATTGGCTTCACTCCGCGGCGATGGCGACGGCAGCGTGCTGCTGCATGTAGGCGTGCATCCGTTCGGCGGCGTCGCGCCCGTCGCGCACCGCCCACACCACCAGGCTCGCTCCGCGCACGATGTCGCCGGCGGCGAACACGCCCGGCAGGCTGGTCATGAAGGTGCGATAGTCGACGCTCAGCGTGCCCCAGCGGCTGACCGCCAGCTCGCTGGCGCCGAACGCGCCCGGCAAGTCCTCCGGGTCGAAACCCAGCGCCTTGATCACCAGGTCGGCCGGCAGGGTGAACAGGCTGTTGGCGACCGCCTGCACCGACTGCCGGCCGGAGGCGTCGGGCGCGCCCAGGTGCATCCGCGCCGCGCGCACGCCGGTCACGTGCCCGTCGCCCAGGAACGCCTCGGGGGCGGACAGCCAAGCGAACTCGACCCCCTCCTCCTCGGCGTTCTTCACCTCGCGCATCGAGCCGGGCATGTTGGCCTTGTCGCGCCGGTACAGGCACTTCACCGAGGCGGCACCCTGGCGCACGGCGGTGCGCACGCAGTCCATGGCGGTGTCGCCGCCGCCCACCACCACGACGTCCTTGCCATGGGCGTCGAGCGCCCCGGAGTCGAACGCCGGCACGCTGTCGCCGAGGCCCTGGCGGTTCGAGGCGGTGAGGAAATCGAGCGCCGGCACGATGCCTGACAGGCCGCTGCCGGGTCCGCCGATGTCGCGCGGCTTGTAGACGCCGGTGGCGATCAGCACGCTGTCGTGGCGGCGGCGCAGCTCGTCGAATGTCATGTCGCGGCCGACCTCGACGCCCAGGTGGAACGCGATGCCGGCAGCCTCCAGCAGCTTCCAGCGCCGGGTCACGATCTCCTTCTCCAGCTTGAAGTTGGGGATGCCATAGATCATCAACCCGCCGACCCGGTCGTAGCGGTCGTAGACATGCACCGCGTAGCCGAGCTGGCGGAGCTGCTCGGCCGCCGCGAGGCCTCCCGGTCCGGCGCCGACGATGCCGACCGAGCGGCCGTTCTCGTGGCGGGGACGGGCCGGCTTGACCCAGCCGCGCTCCCAGGCGGTGTCGGTGATGAAGCGCTCGACGGCGCCGATGGTGACGCTCTCGAAATCGCGCTCGATGACGCAGTTGCCCTCGCACAGCCGGTCCTGCGGGCAGATGCGGCCGCATATCTCGGGGAAGTTGTTGGTGGCGCTGCTCAGCTCGTACGCCTCCTCGAGCCGGCCCTCGGCGGTGAGCTTCAGCCAGTCGGGGATGTTGTTCGACAGCGGGCAATGGATCTGGCAGAACGGCACGCCGCATTGGCTGCAGCGCGCCGCCTGCTCGCTGGCGCGGAGCACGCTGAAATCCTCGTAGATCTCGCCGAAATCGGCGCGCCGTACGCCAGCGGCCCGCTTGTCCGGCGTCTGCTGGGCCACGCTGACGAATTGCAGCATCCGCTCGACCATGGCGCACTCCGAACTGTCGCTTTGCCGACGGTGTAGGAAACAATTGTCTCAGACGCGAGACATATTTCACCATCATGGCATGAGTGCTGCCATAAGTTTAACCCATTCGCACTCAACCGCGGATGGAACGTTACGAACGACGATGTATTAGGTCCGATGTGGGCCTACTACGCAAGCTGCTGGCGTCGCGTCCCGCCAGGGCGGAAGCGCGCCAGGTATCCCGGCACCACCAATTCCACCGGAGTCGCGGCGATGCCGAGTTCGGCCAAGCCGGATGCGCCGGCCGCCACCACGTTGTCGCGGGTGAGCTGCAGCAACTGGTCTTGGGTCAGCAGTCGGCCGGGCAGCTTCTCCAGCACGCGGGCCTGCAGCCGGGCCACGCCCAGCGGCACCTCGACCAGCGGGCGGCGGCGATGCGTCTGCGCCACGATCCAGGCCAGCAGCTCGCGGAACGTCCACACCCGCGGGCCGCCCAGCTCGAAAGTGCGCCCGGCGGCATCGTCGCGCGCAAGACCGGCCATGATGGCGTCCGCCACGTCGCAGACGTAGACCGGCTGGAACCGCGTGTCGCCGGCGATCACCGGCATCACCGGCGAGAACCGGGTCATGGCGGCGAAGCGGTTGAAGAACTGGTCCTCCGGCCCGAACACCAGCGAGGGCCGCAGCACGGTGGCCGCCGGCATCGCCGCCCGCACCGTCTGCTCGCCGGCGGCCTTGGTCTGCGCGTAGCGGCTGGGGCTGGCGGGGTCGGCGCCGATCGCCGAGACCTGCACCATCCGGCGCACCCCGGCGCGGGGCGCCCGGCGGGGGGGGGGGGCGGGGGCCGCGCGCCGGCGCCCCGGGGCGGGGGGGGCCCCCCCCGCCCCCCCCCCCCCCCCCGGCCCCCGCCGGCGGCCGCCCGCCGCGGTTGGGAGGCGGCCGGCGCCGTCCTCCTGCAGCCGCTTGAAGTCGCCCGCCCGCGCCTCGCTCAACACGCCGATCAGGTTGACCACGAAATCGGAACCCTGGACCGCGCGCGCCACGTCCGCGGCGTTCGACAGCGAAGCGTAGAGCGGCACGATCTGTCCGACCACGCCCATCGGGCGCAGCAGCCCGGCACGGTCGGGGTTGCGGCTCGCGACGCGGACCACGTGGCCGGCTTGCGCCAGACGCTTGACCACGTAACGGCCGATGAAGCCCGAACCGCCGAACACCGTCGCCACGCTGCGCGTCGCCATCGCTCGCCCCTGCCCCGATCCTGCGGACTTACTAGCCTGCCGACTTACTAGGGAGCGAACCGGACGCGCTCAAGCGGCCGAGCGAGGACTCCGATTGACGCCGCAAGGCAGGCACGTTACACGCCCGCCTCCCGCAGGCCTCGGCTCGCGGAGGCACCGGATGCCCTGGTGGCGGAATTGGTAGACGCGCAGGTTTCAGGTACCTGTGGCAGAAATGTCGTGGAAGTTCGAGTCTTCTCCTGGGCACCATGGTTTCTCAAGTGGGGGTTTCTCAAGCGGGCGGTTCTCCCAGCGGCGAGGCGACGCAGTTCATGGCTGGCGGCACCATTCATCTGCACCGGCACGACCTGCCGGACGCGCTCGACCTCGGTCCCGTGGTCGCCGTCGACACCGAGACGATGGGCCTGAACCCGCTGCGCGACCGGCTCTGTCTGGTGCAGTTGTCGTCGGGTGACGGCCATGCCCATCTGGTGCAGGTCGTGCCGCAGGGCCTCGGCGGCCGTGGTGTCGACTGTCCCAACCTGGCCCGCCTGCTGGCCGATCCCGCGACCACCAAGCTGATGCACTTCGCCCGCTTCGACGTCGCCGTGCTGCAGCACGCGCTGGGCGTCACCGTCGGTCCGACCAAATGCACCAAGATCGCCGCCAAGCTGGTGCGCACCTTCACCGACCGCCATGGCCTCAAGGATCTGTGCCGCGAGCTGCTGGGAGTCGAGATTTCCAAGCAGCAGCAGACCAGCGACTGGGGCGCCGTCGAGCTGAGCCCCGAGCAGTTGGCCTATGCCGCGTCCGACGTGCTGCACCTGCACGCGCTGTGGGCGCGGCTGCAGGCGCTCTTGAAGCGGGAGGGCCGGCTGGGACTGGCGGAGGCGTGCTTCGCCTTCCTGCCGACACGCGGCCGGCTCGACCTGCTCGGTTGGGAAGACCCGGACATCTTCGCGCATTAAACCGGCCTTCCGGCATGACCCACATCACCGGCCGGGCCGTTGACCCGGCGGCCAGGGTGGTCGTACAGCAACCGCCATGAACGCGGTCGCGCCGGAACCGGCTGAGCTGGCCTCATGCCCGCCGCAAGGCGACCACGACCTGGTGGTGGCGCGCGACGTGCTCGCGACCGAGGCGTCGGGGTTGCGGGCGCTGGCCGCGTCGCTCGACGGCGGGTTCGTGCAGGCGCTGGCCCTGCTGGCCGCCGCTGCCGGGCGCATCGTCGTCACCGGCATGGGCAAGTCCGGGCATGTCGGGCGCAAGATCGCGGCCACATTCGCTTCCACCGGCACGCCGGCGCTGTTCGTCCACCCAGCCGAGGCGTCGCATGGCGATCTCGGCATGATGGTGGCGGGCGACGCGGTGCTGGCGCTGTCCAACTCCGGCGAGACGGCGGAGCTGGCCGACATCATCGCCCACAGCCGCCGCTTCGCGTTGCCGCTGGTGGCGATCACCGGCAATGCCGGCAGCACCCTGGCGCGCGCCGCCGACGCGGTGATCCGCCTGCCCGCCGCCGCCGAGGCCTGCCCCATGGGCCTGGCGCCCACCACCAGCACGGCCATGCAGATGGCGCTGGGCGACGCGATGGCGGTGGCGCTGCTGCTGCGCCGCGGCTTCGGCCCGGCCGACTTCCAGGCGTTCCATCCCGGCGGCAAGCTGGGCGCCCGGTTGCGGCGGGTGCGCGACCTCATGAGCAGCGGCGACGCGCTGCCGCTGGCCGAGCCGGGCACCGCCATGGACGTGGCGTTGCTGCGGATGACCGAGAAGCGCTTCGGCTGCCTAGGCGTGGTCGACGCGGACGGCCGCCTGGTCGGCATCCTGACCGACGGCGATTTGCGCCGCGCCATGCACCCTGGCCTGCTGACGCGGCGGGTGGGTGAACTGATGACGGCCTCCCCGCGCACCATCGGCCCCGGGGCGCTGGCCGCCGAGGCGCTGCACGCGATGAACGCCGGTCCGCGCCCCATCACCACGCTGTTCGTGGCCGGCCCGGACCGCCGCCCGGTCGGCATCCTGCATATCCACGACCTGCTGCGCGCGGGGGTGGCGTGAGCCAGTCGCCGGTGAGCCGGTCGCCGGTGAGCCTGCGGCCCGGTTTGCCGCGGAACGGGCCGCCGC
>CAXUHK010000238.1:0-1538 GCA_964250775.1 uncultured Acetobacteraceae bacterium
CCCCCCCCCCCCCCCCCCCCCCCCCCCCCCCCCCCCCCCCCCCCCCCCCCCCGGCCGGCCCCGCCCCCGGCCCACCCGGGCCCCCACCGCCGCGACCACGCTGAGCGCCGTGTCGCCCGCCGGCAGCAGGCCGCCCGGCGGGATCACCCGGTAGCTGCCGACCAGGGCGGCCAGGGCCAACGCGTGCAGCCCGGAAGCCAGCACCAGCACCGGGGCGGCGACGCTGAACAACCGGCCTAGTGCGGCGGTCTGCACGCCCAGCGCCGGGTCGGGCTGCAGCACGTTGGCGAGGCCGGTGGCCAGCGCCGCGAACTCGCCGGCCAACGTCAAGGCCAGCAGCGCCAGCCGGGTCAGCCAGCCAAGCCATAGCCCGGTCACGATCTCCGCCACCACGTAGCCCGCCGCCAGCCAAGGCTGCGACGGGGCCACCGGCAGCAGCGGCAGCAGCACCGGCAGCAGCAGCAGCACGAGCGCCAGGGTGAAGCCGGCGCGTACCGTGGCCGGCGTCTCCGCCTCGCCCAGCACCGGCAGCAGCATCACCGCGCTGCCGAGCCGCGCCACCAGCAGCGCGAAGGCGAACGCCAGGGCCGGCAGACTCGCCACGTCGAACCCGGCCTCCGCCACCGGCTCAACTGCCGCCGATCGCGACCAGGTGGTCGAACAGCGAGCGGGTGAAGTCGGTCAGCGCCCCCATCATGGCGCCGCCGCCGATCAGCAGCACGGCCACGATCGCCGCCGCCTTGGGCACGAACGCCAGCGTGGGTTCGTTGATCTGCGTCACCGCCTGGACCAGGCTCATGACCAGGCCGACCGCGAGGGCCGCCAGCAACGGCGGGCCGCCCATGCGCAACGCGACCCACAGCGCCTGCTGCATCAGCGCTCCGACCTCGCCCTGCTGCATGTCAGCCCCAATTCATGCAAGGCGGGTCATATCGGCATCCGCATGATGTCCTGGTACGCCTGCACCACGCGGTCGCGCACCGCCGCCGTGGTCTGCAACGCGAGCTCGGCCTTGGACACCGCGCCGACCAGCTCGGTGATGTTGGCGGGGCCGGACATCGCCTGCATCGCCTGCGCGTCGGCCGCGTGGCCGGCCTCCACCACGCCGCCCAATGCCTTGGCCAGCGCGCCGCCGAAGCCGCCGCCGGCGCCCCCGGCCGCGTCGAGGCCGGCCGCCGCGTCGCCGCCCTGGTCGACGCCACGATAGGCCTTGGTGGCCTGCAGCGGGGTTACGGTGATGGTGGGCAGCAGGCTCATTTCAGCAAGTCGATGGCGCGCGTCAGCATCGAGCGCGTCGCCTGCATGACGTTGAGGTTGGCGCTGTAGCTGCGCTCCGCCTCGCGCATGTCCATCACCTCGACGAAGCTGTTGACGTTGGGCGTCTGCACGTAGCCCTTCGCGTCGGCGGCGGGATGCGAGGGGTCGTAGCGCGTCGGGAACTCTGTCGGGTCGCGGCCCCCGGGCTTTACCGCGCCGGGGGCGGCGCCGCGCGCGCGGGCGCCGCGGGCGCCGCAGCTCCCGGGCTTGCGCCGGTACGG
>CAXUHK010000238.1:1548-2691 GCA_964250775.1 uncultured Acetobacteraceae bacterium
CTCGAGAAGGCTCATGGCGTACTTGCCCCAGCCGACCGCGACGGTGGCGGCGCCGAGCGAGCGGTCGAAGCGGTCGACGAAGCTCACGGTCTTGCGCCGGTACGGCGACTCTCCCGGCGCGCCGGCGGTGGTGTCCTGGTTGGCGAGGTTCTCGGCGATCACCCGCAGCCGCGTGGTCTGCGCCGCCATGCCGCCGGCCGAGATGCCCAGCGCCGTGTCCATGTCCATGCCGGGATACTCCCTGTTGCTCAGCGACCGAGCGCGATTTTGAAGAAGCCCATGTACTTGCTGTAAAGCTGCGTGGTGAGCTGCTGCGCCGACTCGGTGTCGGCGACCTGCACCAGCTGCTTGTCGAGCGACACCGCGTTGCCGTCGGGCGCCCGCTCGGCCAGCCTGCCGGTGCCGGCAGAGGCGAGCTGCGTCGGGTTGCCGGCTAGGTGCGCGGGATCGGTGCGCGCCGGTGTCATGGCGAGCTTGCCGGCCAACGCCGCCGCGAACGGCTGCAGGTCACGGGCGCGGTAGCCGGGCGTGTCGGCGTTGGCGATGTTCTGCGCCAGCAGGCCCTGGCGGCGGTCGAGGTACGCCAGGCGCTGGTCGGCGAGCTGGAACAGCGGGATGTCGGTCGGGTCCATGCCGCAACCATGACCGGATGGGATGAAGGAAGCGTAAACGCCGCGACGCCGCGTGGCCGTTAGGATCTCCTTAACCTCTTGCCGCTTGATTGCCGCCATGCCGGAACCCGAAGCCGACCGCCAGCGCCGTGCCGGGATCGAGACCCATGCCGAGGCCGCGCGGGGCGTGCTGCGCATGGCGGCCTCGCTGGTCGCCGCCGGGCGCGTCGTCGACCTCGCCGGGCTGCAGGATTCGGTGGGCCGCGTCTGCGCCGAGTGCCTCGACCTGCCGCCGGAGCAGGGGCGCGCGTTGCGGCCGATGCTGATCGGGCTGATGCAGGACATCGAGCAGCTCGACGCGCTGATGCGACCGACGGCACCGTGACCGGCTGGCTCGGCGCCTGGATGGACGGGCTCGCGAAGCGCCGCGCCGGCGCCCCCGGCGCGCCGGCGGTGGGGGGGCCAACGGGGCGGGCGCGGGCCCCCCGGGGGCGGGCGACCGCCAGCGGCGCATCGGCGATGTCCGTCGCCA
>CAXUHK010000238.1:2701-5207 GCA_964250775.1 uncultured Acetobacteraceae bacterium
GCGTTGCGGCTGCAACGGGTGCTGGCGCTCGACGCCAGGCGGCGGCTCAGCCTGGTGCAGGTGGGCGAGCGGCGGGTGCTGCTGCTGACCGGCGGCGGCCACGACCAGGTGGTCGGCTGGCTGCCCGACGCATGACGCGCTGGCTCTGCGCGGCCGCCCTGCTCGCCGGCCTGCTGCTGCCGCACGTGGCCTGGGCGCAATCGCTGTCGATCGACCTGGGTGCCGCAGGCTCGGCCGGCGCCACCAGCCGGCTGGTGCAGCTCACGGCGCTGGTCACGATGCTGTCGCTGGCACCGAGCCTGCTGGTCATGGTCACGGCGTTCGCCCGCATCGTCATCGTGCTGTCGCTGCTGCGCGGCGCGTTGGGCGCGCAGGGCACGCCGCCGAACACGGTGCTGATCGGCTTGGCACTGTTCCTCACCTTCTTCGTCATGCAGCCAGTGCTGGACCAGGCGTGGAGCGCCGGTCTGTTGCCGATGACCGAGGGCCGCATCGGCGAGGTCGACGGGCTGCAGCGCGCCGCCGAGCCGTTCCGGCACTTCATGGCCGGCAACCTCAAATCGTCCGACCTGCGCCTGTTCCTCGACGTCGCCAAGCTGCCCGACCCGCCGACGCCGGATGCCACACCGTGGCGGGCGCTGGTGCCGGCGTTCATGATCGGCGAGCTGCGCCGCGCGTTCGAGATGGGCTTCGTGCTATACCTGCCGTTCCTGGTGATCGACCTCGTGGTCGCCAGCGTGCTGATGAGCCTCGGCATGATGATGATCCCGCCCAGCACGGTGTCGCTGCCGCTGAAGCTGATCTTCTTCGTGCTGGTCGACGGCTGGCGGCTGGTCTCCGGCAGCCTGGTGCAGAGCTTCGCGGCGACGCCCTAAGCCGGCAGCAGCCGCGCGATGTACGGCGGCAGGTGGAACGAAGCCGCGTGCAACTCCGGTGTCCAGTATTGCGTGCGATCAAGAACGCCAGCCTCTCTGGCACGCTCGCGCAGCGTCGCCGCGTCAACGCGGTCGAGGCCCGGCCGCTTGGCGGCAAAGCCCAGCGTCATCAGCCCGCCGACATAGGTCGGCACCGCGACCACGTAGGCGCCGACATAGGGGAAATGGCGGGCGCGGCGCTTGCTGGTTTCGCGCAGCTCGTCGGGCTGCATGAACGGCACGCCGCATTGGCACACAACGAGGCCGCCCGGACGCAGCACGCGGGCCACGTCGGCGTAGAAGGCGTCGGAGAACAGCACCTCGCCCACCCCTGCCGGGTCGGTGCTGTCGACGATCACCACGTCGAAGCTGGCAGCGGCGGCCTCGCGCACATAGGCGATGCCATCGCCGGTCACGATGTCGGCGCGCGGGCTATCCCAGGCGTCGCCGCCGATCGCCGGCAGGTGCTCGCGCGCCAGGCGCATCACCTCCCCGTCGATCTCGACCATGACGGCGCGCGCCACGTTCGGATGCAACAGCACCCGGCGCAGAACGCCGCCGTCGCCGGCGCCCACGATCAGCACGTCGCGCGCCGAACCGTGCGCCAGCAACGGCACATGGGCCAGCATCTCCTGGTAGACGAACTCGTCGCGCTCGGTGATCTGGACGCAGCCGTCCAGCACCATGACGCGGCCGTGGCTGGCGCTGTCGAAGATCACGATGTCCTGGAATTCGCTGCGCACGCGTGCAAGTTCGCGCACGACGCGGAAGCGCTGGCCCCAGTCCGGATACAGCGTCTCGTCCAGCCAAGTCTCAGTCATCGCGGCGTCCCCGTCCAAGCGGACGCGCCCGAGGCCATCGGCCCCGGACGCCCCGATGCCGCGGGCTAGGAGACCCGGCCGCGGCGCTGCTCGTCGAGGTCGACGCGCGACGGCGCGAACGCGCGCCGCAGCACCGGAATCGCCAGGTGCGGGTCGCAGACGCCGCACATGAAGATGTCGATGGCGGCGAAGTCGCGCTCCGGCCAGGTGTGGATCGAGATGTGGCTCTCGGCCAGCACCAGCACGCCGGACACCCCGCCATTGGGCGAGAAATGGTGGAAATGGCTGTGCAGGATGGTGGCGCCGGCCACGATCGCGGCTTCCTGCAGCGCCGCGTCGATGTGCCGCGGATCGGTGAGGTTGATGGCGCCCCACAGGTCGATCAGCAAGTGCGAGCCGGCGAACTTCATGCCGTCGCGTTCGACGAAATAGTCCTTCTGCTCCTCGGCCCCGGCCAAGAGGTGCATCGCAGTCTGGTTCTCGCTCGGGAATTCCGAGACCATCCCCAGTGGAGTGAGTGCATTCATTTGCACATCCCTTTCCATCCAGTAGACGGCCTGTTGGGCCACACGCCTCATGCGTGCGCCCCCAGGGGCCAAGGGAGCGGAACATGGTGAAAGTCCCCCCCGGGCGCAAGCGAAATCTACCCCCTTCGGCAGGGGCCGGCACATGACAGGAATGCGGCAGCGTGCCCGGCTTAACCTACTGTAATGCCGCGTGCGTGAGCGAGGCCTCCCGCGCCGCCCGCGGCAGGTCGGCGACGTCGCGCAC
>CAXUHK010000239.1:0-4446 GCA_964250775.1 uncultured Acetobacteraceae bacterium
CGCGCCCGGACGCGGTGTGCGGGGGCGGCGGCGCCGACCAGTCGCCAGCCGGGCACGCCCAGGTGCGCCGCGTTGCGCGCCGCGCGGGCGGCGCGGGCGGGGTTCCGCTCGATGCCGATGGCGCGGTTGGCGGGATGGCGCAGCATCCACTCGACGCCGACCGAGCCGGAGCCGCAGCCGATGTCCCACAGCCTCTCGCCCCGGCGCGGCGCCAGCGCCGCCAGGGTCACGGCGCGGATTTCGGACTTGGTGATCTGCCCATCATGCTCGAACGCCGCGTCCCGTAGCCCGGTGGCGAGCGGGATCACCTGTGCGCCCGGGCCGGCCGCGACCTCGATGGCCAGCAGGTTGAGCGGGTGCGCCTCGCCCCGGTGGTCCGCGGCGACGGTGCTGCGGATGCGTTCGGCCGGGCCGCCCAGCGCCTCCAACACATGCAGCGCTGAGCCGCCGAAGCCGCGCGCGGACAGGTAGGCGGCGACCATGGCCGGCGTGCCGGCATCGGCCGACAGCGCCAGCACGCGGGCGCCCGGTTGCAGCAGCGGCGCCAGCGCCTCGACCGGGCGGCCGCAAAACGAGATCGTGGCGCAGTCCTGCAGCGCCCAGCCCAGCCGCGCGCAGGCCAGCGAGAACGCCGACGGCGCCGGCAGGCACAGCGTCTCGGCGGCGGCGACGTGCCGGGCGAGCAGCGTGCCGACGCCGTAGCAATGCGGGTCGCCCGACGCCAGCACCACGACCGGCGCGGGCCGGCGCGCCAGGATCGCCGGGACCGCGGCGGCGATCGGGCTGGGCCAGGCCAGGCGCTCGCCGTGGATCGACGCGGCGGCCAGCGCCAGATGACGTTCGCCGCCGACCACCAGCGCCGCCGCCCCGAGCAGCGCGCGTGCGGTCGGCGAGGGGCCGTCCTCGCCAACGCCGAGGATGGTCAGCCAGCGCCCGGTCATGCTTTGTGGCCCGCATGAACGTGCTGATCCTGGGCGGCACCACCGAGGCATCGGCCATCGCCGCCGGCTTGGCGGGCGATTCGGCGATACGCGCCGTGCTGTCGCTGGCCGGGCGCACCCGCGTGCCGGCGCTGCCGGCGATCCCCGCCCGGCGCGGCGGCTTTGGCGGCGTGGACGGCTTGGCGCATTACCTGTGCCAACAGGACGTTGATGTCTTGGTGGATGCGACGCATCCGTTCGCGGCCCAGATGTCGCGCCACGCCCGGCTCGCCGCCGAACGGGCCGGGGTGAGGCTGCTCGCGGTCGTGCGCCCCGCCTGGGAGCCGCAGCCCGGCGATGATTGGACTGAGGTACCCGACATGGCAGCCGCTGTCGTGGCGCTGGGGGGGCCGCCGCGCCGCGTGTTCCTGACGGTGGGGCAGCAGGAATTGGCGCCGTTCGCCGCCGCGCCCTGGCACGACTACCTGATCCGCAGCGTCGAGCCGCCGCACCCATCGGCGCTGCCGCCGCGCGCGCGCTGCATCGCCGCGCGCGGGCCATTCCTGCTGGCGGACGAACGCCGGCTGCTGGAGGAGCACGCCATCGAGGTGCTGGTGACGAAGAACTCCGGCGGCAGCGCCACGAGCGCCAAGCTGGCCGCCGCGCGGGCGCTCGGCCTGCCGGTCGTGATGGTGGCGCGGCCGCCCGAAGCCGGACCCGGCGTGGCCGACGCGGCGGCGGCCTTGGCGTGGCTGCGTCATGCGGTGACACCGCGCGGCGTGTAGAGATACGGCCGCGCTCCGGGACGCGCGATGGTCCGCGTCGCAGCCGAGCCGACCAGCACCAGCGTCCGCATGTCGGCCTGCGCCGGGTCGGCGCGGGCGAGGTCGGTGATGGCGAAGGCCTCGTCCGGCCGGCTGATCGCGGTCGCGAACACCACCGGGGTCGTCTCCGGCAGCACCGGGCGCAACGCCTCCAGCGCCGCGCCGAGCTGCCACGGCCGCGCCCGCGAGGCCGCGTTGTACAGCGCCAGCACGAACCCGGCGCCGGCCGCCGCGACCAGGCGGCGCAGCACCAGCGGCCAGGGCTTGAGGTTGTCCGACAGCGACAGCGCGCAGAAATCGTGCCCGAGCGGCGCGCCCAGCCGGGCGGCGGCGGCGAACATCGCGCTGATGCCCGGCACCACTTCGACGTCCAACGTTCGCCACGCGGCCGGTCCGGTCTCGATCGCCTCGAACACCGCGCTGGCCATGGCGAACACCCCGGCGTCGCCGGACGACACCACCGCGACTAGCCGGCCCCGCGCCGCAAGCTCCAGCGCGTGCCGGGCGCGCTCCAGCTCGACCCTGTTGTCCGAGCCGTGCCGCGCCTGCCCCGCGCGCTGCGGCACGCGGTCGAGATAGGTCGCGTAGCCCACCAGGTCGGTCGCCGCCGCCAGCGCGGCGCTCGCCTGCGGCGTCCGCATCGCGATGTCGCCGGGACCCAGGCCCACGATGGCGAGCTGCCCCGTCATCGCCGCCGTTGCCTCCCCGCGACCAGCACCAGCGAGAAGTACGGCGCCGGCGCGTCGTCCAGCTCCGCGAGGCGAAGGCTGCGGGTGCCGGCCATGGTGCCGCGCTCGACGTATACCGCGCGCTCGACGAGGCCCGCCCGATCCAGCGCCGCGCGGATCTTCGGCAAGTTCGTGCCCACCTTCATGATGACCGAGGCGTCGCTGCCGGCCAGCCGGGCGGCGAGGCTGTCGCGGTCCAGGGTGCCGGGCAACACGGTCAGGATGTCGTCGCCATGCGTCATCGGCAGCCGCGCCTGCGCCCAGCAGCCGCTCATGCCGGTGACGCCGGGCGTGACCTCGCTCGGGAACTCCGCCGCCAAGCGGTCGAACAGGTGCATCGCCGAGCCGTAGAAGAACGGGTCGCCCTCGCACAGCAGCGCCACGTCCGACCCGGCGGCGAGCCGTCCCGCCAGTGTTGCGGCCGACTCCTCGTAGAAGGCGCGCAGGGCCGCCTCGTAGCGTGGATCGTGGGCCGGCAGCTCAGTCGTGTAGGGGTACTCGAACCGCAGTTGCTCGGCGCGCGGGTTGAGGTGCGGGCCGGCGATGCGCCGCGCGTGGCCGACCCGGCCGCGCTTGGCGAAGAAGGCGACCACGGGCGCGGTCGCGAGCAGCCGCGCCGCCTTCAGGGTCAGCAGTTCCGGATCGCCCGGTCCCATGCCGACGCAGTGCAGCGTGCCCTTGCTCATCCCTGGGTCACTCGCGCTCGCTCGCCAGCGCGTTGACCGCGGCGACCGCCATGGCGCTGCCGCCGCGCCGCCCGCGCACGATCGCGAACGGCAGCCGCCCGTCGGCCGCCAGCGCTTCCTTGGACTCCGCAGCGCCCACGAAGCCGACCGGCATCCCGATCACGGCGGCGGGTGGCGGCGCCCCTGCGTCGAGCAGTTCGAGCAGGTGGAACAGCGCCGTGGGCGCGTTGCCGATGGCCACCACGGCGCCCGCGAGCTTGGGCCCCCATAGATCGAGTGCCGCGGCGGAGCGGGTGTTGCCGATTGGCGCCGCCAGCGCCGGCGTCCCGGGCGCGTCCAGCGTGCAGACGATCGCGTTGTTGGCCGGTAGCCGGCTCACGGTGATGCCCTGCGCCACCATGCGGGAATCGCACAGGATCGGCGCGCCGGCCAGCAGTGCGGCACGCGCGGCGGTGGCGAAACCGGCGTCGAAGGCCACGCTTGCGGCGATGTCGACATCGCCGCAAGCGTGGATGATGCGCACCGCGACGCGCGCTTCCTCCGGCGTGAAGCGGGCCAGGTCGGCCTCGGCGCGGATGATCGCGAACGAGCGCGCGTAGATCGCGGCCCCGTCGCGGATGTAGTCCTGGGCAGTCACGCCAGGCACGCGGCGACCTCTGGCACTGACAGCCCGACCGCGTCGGTCCGGCCGGCGCGCACGAGGCGGTAGCGGCCGCCGTCGCCGACCAGGGTGACGGACGCGCCGCCCGGATGCGCGCAGCCCTTGGCGCAGCCGGAGACGTGCAGGAACCCGGTCCAGCCGGCATGGACAAGGGTGGCGGCGTCGTCCCGCGCGCGCACGGTGCCGCTGGCGCAGCCGGCGGCGCCGATGCAGGCGGCCATCCGCAGCCGGCGGTCGGCGGGATCGACGATCAAGCCGAGATTGGGCAGGACGTCGCGCGCCCGCACGCCGCCCAGCAGCACGGCGCGCCACGGACTCAGGCGCAGCACGCCGTCGCCCCAGCGCTCGGCGAGATCGGCCAGGCGTTCAAGCGTCGCGATGTCCGTTTGCCCGAACGGCAGGCCGAAGCCGAACGCGCCGCGCTCGGTGCCGGGATAGGCGATGAAGCCGACCGGGGTGGGCGTCGCGCGGGCGTCGCGGACACGCGGCCGCCGGTCGCTGGCGGCAAGCGCCAGGTCGCGCACCCGCGCCACGGTCGCTGCGACGAGGTCCGTCGCCGACACAACGTCGTCATGGCCGGGCTCGACCCGGCCACCCACGCCGTGCCGCGCCCCAGGCCTACCGGCA
>CAXUHK010000239.1:4456-5197 GCA_964250775.1 uncultured Acetobacteraceae bacterium
CTGGGGGGGGCCCCCCCGGCCCCCCCCCGCGGGCCCGCCCCCCCGCCCCCCCGGCTGGGCGCACGACGCTGGCAACGCCGGCGGCCGTCACCGCCGCGTGGGTGGCCGGGTCAAGCCCTGCCATGACGGTTAGTGGTGCGCAGCGCACCACGATGTCGGCCGGGACGGCCAGCGGCAACACGCCGCCACCGTCCACCGCGAAGGCGAACTTCCCCGGCAGCGCCGCCAATGCCGGGTCCGCCGCCAGCATCGCCTCGATCGCGGTGGCCAGCGCTGCCGTGTCGGCGGCGGCGGTCGGGTCGTCCCCGGCCAGTGGCGACACCACGACGTTGCGGCGGCGCTCGACGGCGGGGTCGGCGCTGGACAGCCCGGCTTCGACCATCGCGGCGGCGAAACCGGGCGCGCCGGCGGCGTCGAGGCCGCGGACCTGGAGGTTGCCGCGTCCGGTCAGCTCGACCACCCCGTTGCCGAACCGCGCCGCCGCCCGCGCCAGCATCCGCGCGGCGGGGCGGGGGGGGGGGCCTCCCCGGGGGGGGGGGGGGGGGGCCCACGGGGCCCCCGGGGCGCCCCGGCGCGTCCGGGTTGGCCTGGCGCAGGAAGGCGTCGACCGTCGCGTCGCCCAGCGTGGCCTCGAACAGCAGCTCGAACTGCGTGTCGAACCGGGTCGGCAGGGTGGCGGCGAAGCCGTGCAGCGCCTCGACGCCGCGCGCGACCTCGGCGGCGCCACGGTAGCCATGGCGC
>CAXUHK010000240.1:0-5189 GCA_964250775.1 uncultured Acetobacteraceae bacterium
GGCCGGCGCTGCGGCCTTGGGCTGCCCCGGCACGAAGAACCCTTGCGCCGCGGCCGGACCGGCCGGCGACAGGAGGGCGAACGCCGCCGCGACCGCGGCCAAGGTCAGGCGTGGGAGCGTCTGCGTGGGCATGTGCTTAGAACCTCGTGCCAAAGCCGAACCGGAAGATCTGGGTCTGGTCGTATCTCTTCTTCACCACGGGATCGGCGATGTCGATGTTGATGAGGCCGAACGGCGTCTTCCAGGAGACGCCGACGCCGGCGCCCACGCGCGGGCCGTTGAAGTTGGTGACCGGGCCGGCATTGGCCAGCGCCGTCACCTTGGTCAGCGCGCCGACATCGACGAAGGTCCGGCCGGACAGCCCGAGATCGGGGGAGATCGGCAGCGGGAAGCGCAGCTCGGTCGATTGCGTCCAGATGAACCGGCCGCCGATGCTGTCGCCGCCGTTGATCGCGTGCGGCCCGGCGCCGCCCGACTGGAAGCCGCGCAGGTTGTCGCCGCCCAGGAAGAAGCGGTCGATGATCTTCTCGCGCTCGCCCAGGTTGAACAGGTAGCCGGCCCCGGCCGACAGCGCCACGCCCCAGTCCGGGTCGCCGATCACCGATTCCAGCGGGACCAGGTAGGTGCCGTCGAGCTTGGTGCGGATGTAGTGCGCGTCGCCGCCGAGGCCCGCGAAGTCGGTGCCGCCACGAAGCACGAAGCCGCTGCGCGGGTCGACCGCGCTGTCGCGGTAGTCCAGCGTCAGCGTCTGGCCGAACTGCGACAGCAATGACGGCCCGGTCTCGTCCTGGATGTACAGGCTGGCCTGCGGCTGCACGTTGTAGATGTTGCGGTTGACGATGGAGTAGGTCAGCGCCTGGCGCAGATGGTCGCTGAACTCGTAGCCGAGCCGCAGCGAGCCGCCGGTCCGCCGCTCGCTGTACTGCGCGACCGACTGGTTGTTGTTCTGCACGCGGAAGATGTCGAAGCCGCCGACCAGGTTGCGGTCGAACAGGTACGGGTCCGTCACCGACAGGTCGATCTCGCTGCGCTTCTGCGCCAGCACGCCGTTGATGCCGGCGTCGATGCCGGTGCCGATCAGGTTCTTCTCGCGCAGGCCGACGTTGACCAGGGCGCCGGCGTCCGACGAATAGCCGCCGCCCAGCGTCAGCTCGCCGGTCGCCTTCTCGTCGATGGCGGTGTTGAGGATGACCTTGTCCGCCGCGGAGCCCGGGCTCTGGGTGATCGCGGCGCTGTTGAAGTAGCCGAGGTCCTGCAGCCGCTGGCGCGAGCGGCGGACCAGCGCCGGGTTGAACGGGTCGCCCTCGGCCAGCCGGAACTCGCGCCGGATCACCTTGTCCTTGGTGCGCGTGTTGCCGGTGATGTCGATGCGCTCGACGTAGACCCGCGGCCCCTCCGAGACGTCGAACACCAGGTCGACGGTGTGCTTGGCGCGGTTGCGCGATATACGCGGCTTCACGTCGACGAACGAGTAGCCGCGCGCCGTCACCGCGTCGTTGAGCGTCTGGACGTTCCGTTCCACCGCGTCGCCGTCGTAGGTATCGCCGGGCTGGATGTCGACGACCGGCTGCAACGCGCCGCCGGCCAGGCGCGGCAGCGTCGAGTTCACGGTGATCTTGCCGATGTCGTAGCGTTCGCCCTCGCTCAGCGTGAAGGTCAGGAAGAACGCGCTCTTGTCCGGGGCCAGTTCGGCGTTGGCGCCGGTGACCTCGAAGTCGGCATACCCGGCCTTGAGGTAGAAGCGGCGCAACAGCTCGCGGTCGAAGTTCACGCGGTCGGGATCGTAGTTGTCGGTGGTCGACAGGAAGCGCCACCAGACAGCCTGCCGGCTGTCGACCACCGTGCGCAGCCGGTCCTCGCTGAACGCGTGGTTGCCGACGAAGGCGATGCGGCTGGTCAGCGTCTCGGCACCCTCGACGATCTCGAACACCACGTCGACCCGGTTCTGGTCGCGCTTGATGATCTTCGGCTCGACGGTGGAGGCGAACCGGCCGCGGCGGGCGTAGAGGTCGAGGATGCGCTGCCGGTCGGCCTGCGCCAGCGCCGGCGTGAACACCGCGCGCGAGCGCAACTGCACCTCGGGCCGCAACTGCGCGTCGGTGAGCTTGCGGTTGCCCTCGAAGGCGATCTGGTTGACCACCGGGTTCTCGGTGACGAACACCATCAGCGTCGACCCCGAGCGGTTCAGCTTGACGTCGCTGAACAAGCCGGTCGCGTACAGCGTCTTGAGGCTGCGGTCGAGCCGGTCGGGGTCGAACGGGTCGCCCGGACGCACCAACAGGTAAGACAGGATGGTGCCCTGCTCGATCCGCTGCGCGCCCTGCACGGTGATCGCGGCGATGATGCCGTTGGCCGAGGCGGGAACCGGGACCGGGGCCGCGCGCGCCCGGCGGACCGGCGGCGCCACGCGCTGCGGCGCCGGTTGCGCGGAGCTGGCGGAGGGGAGGAATGCTGACAGGATGGCGGTCGAACACAGCAACCACGCGGCGCGGTTTCGAACCAAAGACATCACCCCCAGGGCAACGCCGCCCCGTGGATCGAGACGGCCGACGCGTCGCCGAAATCCGGCGAGAGGGTGCCGAATCCGGTCGTTGCGGGCCGCAGCTATAGCCGCCGCGTGAGCCGCGCGCTACCCGTGACGCGGATCAGCCGATCAGCCCGGCCACCCAGCGCACCACGCCGAGATGGCCGAGGTCCTTCCAGGTCACGAACACGAACAGCGCCGCGATCAGCGCCAGCCCGGCGCGGAAGCCATATTCCTGCGCCCGCTGCGGCAGCGGCCGGCCGCGCAGCGCCTCCAGCGCGTAGAACGCCAGGTGGCCGCCATCCAGGATCGGGATCGGGACCAGGTTGATCAGTCCGAGATTGACCGAGAGCACCGCGATGAAGCTAACCAGGGCGGCGAACCCCACGGCCGCCACCTGGCCCGAGAGCTGCGCGATGCGCAGCGGCCCGCCGAGATCCTGGGTGCCGCGATGGCCGGTGATCAATTGCCACAAGCCCACCGCCCATTGCCGGCTCACCTCCCAGACCTGCACGAAGCCGCCGACCAGCGCCGCCGGCGCTGACACGCGTGCGTAGGCCAGCGCGTTCGAGGTGATGCCGAGCGCCCCCACCTGCTCGCCGCCGACGTCGCGCACGCCGACCGTCGCCGGCACCGTCAGCTCGGTCCCGCCGCGCTGCACCAGCAGGCGCACGCCTTGGTGCACCCGCACCGAGACGATGCGGAAGATGTCCTCGAACGTCGTGACCTTCAGGCCGTCGATCTGCTCGATGCGGTCGCCTGGCTGCAGCCCGGCGGCGGCGGCGGCGCTGTCGGCCGTGACCGTGCTCACCACCGGCACCGTCGAGGGCCGCCCGAGCGTGCCCAGCAGCCCGGCATAGAGCAGCCCGGCCAGCAGGAAGTTGGCCAGCGGCCCGGCGGCGATCACCATGGCGCGGCGGCCCACGCTCTTCTCGTGGAAGGTGCGGCCGGCCTGCCAGGCGAGGCGCTGCTCCGGCGTCGCGTCCTCCGGGCGTTCCTGCCCATGCAGCTTGACGTAACCGCCCAACGGCAGGATCGACAGCCGCCACACCGTGCCGCGGCGGTCGGTGCGGCTCCAGATCGGGCGGCCGAAGCCGACCGAGAACGCCTCGACATGGATGCCGCACCAGCGTGCCGCGAGGTAGTGGCCCATCTCATGGACGAACACCAACACACCGAGCACGATCGCGAACGGCACGATGGAGTTGAGCGGCGCGGGGAGGAAATGGAACACCGGGAAACGGTCCTCTGCAAAAATCAGGCGGCGGAACGAGCGCGGCCGGCGCACAGCCGGACGGCGCTGCCGCGCGCCTCGGCGTCGACCGCCAGCAGATCGTCCAGAGTTGTGGTCGCCATCGCGGGAGTCGAGGCCAGCACCTCGGCCACGACTGTGGCGATGTCGAGGAAGCCGATCCGGCGGTCCAGGAACGCCGCCACCGCGACCTCGTTGGCCGCGTTCAGCACGCAGGGCGCCGAGCCGCCGGCAACCAGCGCCTCGCGCGCCAGGCGCAATGACGGGAACCGCGCCAGGTCGGGCGCGAAGAACTCAAGCCGTCCCAACGCCGCCAGGTCGAGCTTCGGCGCTGTCGTCGCCATGCGGCCGGGCCAGGCCAGGGCGTGCGCGATCGGCACCCGCATGTCGGGACTGCCCAGATGCGCCAGCACGCTGCCGTCGGTGTAGTGCGCCATGCCGTGCACGGTCGATTGCGGATGGACCAGCACGTCGATGCGCTCGCTCGGCAGCGCGAACAGGTAGGCCGCCTCGATCACCTCGAGGCCCTTGTTCATCATCGTGGCGCTGTCGATGCTGACCTTGGCCCCCATCGACCAGACCGGGTGGCGCAGCGCCGTCTCCGGGGTGGCGCGGCGCATCTCCTCGGCGCTCGCGGTGCGGAACGGGCCGCCCGAGGCGGTGATGGTGATGCGCTCGATCGCGGCGCGGTTGCCGTCGGCCATCGCCTGCAACACCGCGTTGTGCTCGCTGTCGACCGGCAGCAAGGTCGCGCCATGCGCCGCGACGGCGGCCAGCACCAGCGCCCCGGCGCAGACCAGCGCCTCCTTGTTGGCCAGCGCCAAGGTACCGCCGGTGCCGATCGCCGCCATGGTGGCGTGCAGGCCGGCGGCCCCGGTGATGGCCGCCATGGTCCAGTCGGCGCCGCGCGACGCCGCCTCGACCACCGCAAGCGGCCCCGCCGCCACCTCGATCCCGCTGCCGCTCAGCGCCGCCGCCAGCTCGCGGTAGCCGTCGGGGTCGGCCACCACCGCCAGCTCGGCGTGGAACCGACGTGCCTGCTCGGCCAGCAGCGCCGCCCGGCGGCCACCGACCAGGGCACGGACGCGGAAGCCGCCGCCGCCCAGCAGGTCGAGCGTCTGGGTTCCGACGCTGCCGGTGCTGCCGAGCACGGTGACGGTGCGGGGTTCGCCCACGGCGCTCATCCCCACCCCAGCGTTGGACGCCCGGCGAGCAGCTCCACCGCCGCCGCGGCCGGGGCCGCCGCCAGCAGGCCGTCGAGGCGGTCGAGCAGTCCGCCATGGCCGGGGATCAGCCAGCCCGAATCCTTGACCCCGAAACCGCGCTTCATCGCACTCTCCATCAGGTCGCCGGCCTGCGCCGCGACGCCAAGCGCGGCCGCCAGCAGGGCGGAGGCCGGATGCAGCGTCACGA
>CAXUHK010000241.1:0-5183 GCA_964250775.1 uncultured Acetobacteraceae bacterium
GATCAGCGATAGGAAAGTTCGAGCAGGCCGGCGGGCAGTCGGTCGCCGACGACCTCGATGCCCGCAAAACTGTTCTCGATCCCAGCCATGTCGGTAGGTGACAAGCTGACTTCGACCGCGCCGAGGTTCTCCCGCACCCGGTCCAGCCGGCGCGTGCCGAAGATCGGCACCATGAAAGGCTTGCACGCGAGCAGCCACGCGAGTGCGATCTGCGCGGCAGTTGCGCCCTTCGCAGCAGCAAGCCGCTCGACGACATCCACCACTTTCTGGTTCGCCGCGATTGCTTCCGGGCTGAATCGTGGCGAGTTATTGCGAAAATCGGTTGCATCGAAACTTTCGCTTCCCGTTACCTTACCCGTCAGGAACCCAGCGCCGAGCGGGCTCCAGGGCACGAAGCCGATGCCGAGCTCCTCGCAGGCCGGCAATACCTCCGGCTCGGGATCGCGGGTCCACAGCGAGTATTCATTCTGGACGGCAACCACCGGCTGAACGGCGTGGGCGCGTCGGATCGTGGACGCCGCCGCCTCGGAAAGACCGAAGTGTCGCACTTTGCCAGCCTCGATCAGCTCCTTCACCGCGCCGGCGACATCCTCGATCGGCACGTCGGGGTCGACACGGTGCTGGTATAGCAGGTCGATGTGGTCCGTGCGGAGCCGCTTCAGCATCGCGTCCGCCACCCGCTTCACGTGCTCCGGGCGGCTGTTGAGGCCGGGGCGGAGCTCGCCGGTCTCGGGATCGATGTTCCAGCCGAACTTGGTCGCGATCACGACGTGGTCGCGCAGTGGGGCCAACGCCTCGCCGACTATGTCCTCGTTCGTCCAGGGGCCGTAAATCTCCGCCGTGTCGAAGAAAGTAACTCCGAGATCACAGGCGCCGCGGATGACCTGGATCGCCTCCTGCCTATCAGGCGAGGCGCCATACATGGACGCGAAGCTCATCGTGCCGAAGCCGATCTCCGAGACGCTGAGAGAGCCAAGCTGACGAGTCTTCATGCTGCCGCTCCATCCAATAGGGGATCGGGAACCCGGCCCGACCTTGCCAAGCCAATATGGACCGACAGCCTTTGTGCGATTATAGCGGCAATTGCGCATGTGGTTGTTCATCAGGCTAAGCAATGCCGCTGGACGAGCTGGCCGGTTTCGCCGTGTTCGCGGCGGTCGTGGAAGCACGGAGCGTCACCCGGGCCGCGCCCAGGCTCAGACGCGCGCAGTCGGCGCTCAGCTAAATGACGCGGCGCCTGGAGGAGTGGCTGCGACCGCGCCTGCTCACCAGGATCACCCGGAACGTCGCTCCAGGTATGGCCGGCGAGCAGCCACTTGTGACGCTTGGGCCCGCGCTCGGCGACCCTGGCGGTATCGTCAGGAACGTATTGCCGCCATACGCGCGGAGGCCGTCTGGCAAGGTGTGCTTGCGCGAGGTTCGCAAGGCTGTCACCTCGCCGGCCCGGCCGTTTGTCACTGCCACCTTGAACAGGCTCCCCAGCATGAACGTGTTGACATAGACCGCACCGTCGCTGCCGATGGCAATCCCGTCGAGACCGGCGCCCCCTTGGGCGGGCGAACTTCGGATCGCTTGCCCAAACCTCGAAATTGCTCCCGCCAGGTTTCAAGCGCAGATGTGCGGGTTGAACGATTCGGTCACGTAAGCGGAGCCGTCCGGACCAAGCGCGACGTCGTTGCAGCATGTCGGCCCCCTGGGGAGCGGCGTCCTGCCCTTGGCTTCCCCAGTCGTGAGGTCAGACGCCTTTAGCGTTGCCAGGGCCAGGAACGCCGAAACCGGAGGTGTCGCTCGAGCAAACCAAGAGCGTGTTGGACGCCTCGTCCGCGAGCACGTCGAAGGTCGAAGCGCCTCCGACCGCCACTGCGGCCGTCAACACCATGCATGTCCCGAATGTCGGAGGTGTACGGCGTAAACGGCTCCGGCGAGGCGCTTGGGCCAAACTTGTTCCTGACATCAGGAGTTCCTTTTACGGGTCCTGTCGCGAACTCTGGATGGCGACGCGTGGGTCGCTTGGCGTAGCGTCTTCAAGCGACGACCTTGAAAAGGTCGGCAAGGAAGGTGGCCTGCGCCTGCGTGTCGCGACCGCCAATGTCGTGAACCAGCCTGGCCAAGCCGCCGCGGCCGGTGTCGCCACGGTCAAGCGCGACCAGGTCTTCATGGAAGGTTCCTTGTGCATACCTCGGCCTGGTCGGCTGCAGGTAAATGGCACGCCTGCCACATCCAGGGTATGCCGGGCCTACCCGGGCTTGGCGTGCCGGACTACGCCTTCTATCCCGGCACGGGCAGGCCGTTGCCAAGGCGGCGTTCCAGGACGCACAGCAGCAAGGCCCCGAAGCCCGCTGCGGCACCCGTCAGGGCCGTCGCCGGCCAACCGCCCGCGTGCCACAGAACCGTCGCCAGCACCGACCCCGCCGCGCCGCCCGCGAACTGCACCGTCACGAACACCGCGTTGGCCCGACCGCGTACTTCGGCTGCCACGGAGAAGACGAAGCGCTGCGCGACGACCAGGCTCGTCTGCATGGCGGCGTCCATCAGCACGGCAAGAACGGCGAGTGCGTAGAGCGCGGACGCTTCGACGGTCGCTATGCTGAGAACGAAGCAGAGGGCGAGCAGCGCCATCGCCGCTGGACTCGCGATGTGTCCAAGTCCTTTGTCGGCAAGGCGACCGGCAAGGGGCGCGGCCAGCGCCCCTCCGGCGCCCGCCAGCGAGAACCAGCCGATCTCGGCGCTGTCCAGTCCGAATTTGGCGGCAAGCATGAGGGGGGCGTCCGTCCAGTACAGGTTGAACGCGCCAAACATCAGTGTCTGGTAAAGGCACCTCCACCGCAGCGCCGGCATGTCGCGGACCAGGCGGCCCATGGAGGCCAATGCCGGACCGTATCGCGTCCCAGAGGGCGGCCGGCGCTGCGGCATCACCCAACGCAGCGCCAGACCAATCGCAACCATCAGCACGGCAGATGCAAGGAACACGGCTCGCCAGCCAAGTGCGGCGGAAAGGAACAGGGACAGCGGGCGCGCCAGCATGATGCCTGTGAGCACGCCCGCCATGACGTTGCCCATGACCTGCCCGCGCCGCTCGGCCGGAACGAGATGCGAAACAAACGGCAGGAGGACCTGGGCGCCGGTGGCACAGAACCCGACGAGGAACGCAAAGGCGAAGAACGGCTGGGGGCTGGGCGACAATGCAGTCCCGATCAGACCCGCCGCCGTGCAGGCGAGAGAAAGAAGGACGAGCCGCCGGTTCTCGACGAGATCGGCGAGCGGGACGAGCAGGATCAGGCCAAGGCCGTAGCCGATTTGCGTCACGCTGACGATGGAACCCGCGAGATCAGGGCTGATACCGATCTCCGGTGCGACCAATGCGACGAGCGGCTGCGCGTAGTATAGGTTTGCGACCAGCGCGCCGATAGCAATGGATATCAGCACGAGCAACGCTGCTGGCGGCCCTTTGCCCTGGTCCTCCGCCGATCCCGACCTGGGCACGATCCCGTTCGGAGAGACAGCCGTGCCTGCCGGTTCAACGCCCCTCCCATGGTCGGAGGTGTTCCCACGACCGCATGGCCGTGCGTGGCTCAATGCCAGAGGCCGTGTAAGATGCCGGTGATAGGCCAGGTCTTCATCGAGACCTCCTTGTCCAGGGGACACTTAGGCCTGGCGATCGGCTGGCAGAATGCCACGCCTGCTAACGGGGCTTGTAAGTCGGGCTTCACAGTGCTTCCTGCCCGCCATGCTCTCCACCAGCGACTTCGGCCAGCTCCGCGCGTTCGTCGCCGTCGGCGAGGAACTGAGCTTCACCCGCGCCGCCGCACTCCTCGGCGTCTCGCCTTCGTCGCTCAGCCAGATGGTGCGCGGCTTCGAGGAGCGGGTCGGCCTGCGGCTGCTCAACCGCACGACCCGCAGCGTGTCATTGACGCCCGCTGGCGAAACCCTGCTGCAGCGGGTACGCCCCGCCGTCGCCGACCTTGGCGCGGCCATGGAGCAGACCCGGCGATCCCGGGAACGGCCTGCCGGGCGCGTGCGCGTCCACGCCTTCCGGGCCGCGGCGGACCTGTTTCTGACACCCATGCTGCGGTTGTTCAACGACACCTACCCGGACGTCTTGCTCGACATCACGCTGGACGACGCCGTGGTGGACATGGTCAGGGACGGCTACGACGCCGCCATCCGCGTGGGCGAGGTGATCGAGCGCGACATGGTTGCGGTGCGGCTCGGCCCGGACCTCCGGCAGATCGTGGTCGCCTCGCCCGACTACCTCGCGCGCCACAGCGCCCCGGCGAGTCCCGGCGAGCTCAAGGACCACCGGTGCATTCGCTGGCGGTGGCCGGGCCATGCGACACCTTACAACTGGGAGTTTTGGCAGGACGGGCGCTGGTTCGACGTTGCGGTGGACGGGCCGCTGATCGTCAACAGCCGCGACCTGGAGCGGCAGGCGGCGTTGGCTGGCGTCGGCCTTGCCTTCGTGGAGGAGCAAGAGGTGGCGCCGCTGATCGGTGAGGGACGCCTGGTCCCGTTGCTGGAGCAGTGGTCTGCCTCATTCCCCGGCTTCTTCCTGTGCTATCCCGGGCAGCGGCAGATGGGCCCCGCGTTGAGGGCGTTCATCGACCAGTTACGTATGGTTGCTGCCGCGAACCTTGCAGACCGTGCGAAAACGCCATCCAGCAGTGACCAGCTTATCTGGAAGTGAGCCGCCAGCTATGAGAGCAACCCCTTTCAGGGTATTGTCTTGGCTGTTGCGAGCAGTCGTGCAGTTGCGATGTGGGCGCGTGCGGTTTTGCCATCGACGCAGCTTTTTGGTTTGGCAACCTTGGGTCCGCGCTTGTTGGTGGCGACCTACTGCGGATTGATGTTGCGGGCCAGATGGGGCAGGTGCCAGGCCAAGCCGGCCGGGTCGGCCAGGTCCCGGCGCGGCCAGTGTTCGGGCGGAGCCAGCAAACGTTCCGCGTGCGCAGCACGTGGAACGCTGGCGGAGGGAGTAGGGCGATGAGCAGGCCCTCTTAGCCCCATACGCGCTAAAATAGCGCTTGATCCGACGCGGACGAGCCTGATCTTACTAGCTGTTTGGTCCCGGAGAGTCGTGACGCTACTTTGACCCGAGAGGCGGAGGAAGCGCTATGGCAAGCAGTCTTCGCGGCTCAGCCCGAACAACGCCGCGAGTTCGAGCCGAGCTCCAAGCGTCGCAAGAA
>CAXUHK010000242.1:0-5183 GCA_964250775.1 uncultured Acetobacteraceae bacterium
GTGCCGAGGCCGGGCGATACGGCCGGGGCGCCGCCCGGCGCGGGGTGGACGGCGCTCCTGCGACCGGGCGAGCCGCGCGGCCATGTCGTCGCCCGGCGGCCGTTCTGGGCGCCGCGGCCGCCGGGCGCGCCCCAGGGGCAAGCCTTGGTGGTGGCCGCCAGCGCGCCCGACGCCAGCAGTCGCGACCGCTCGCTGATCGGCTTCGAGCTGGCGTCGGAGCTGGGACGCGAGCGGCTCGACGCCGCGTTCGCGGCGGTGGGATTCGGCTTCGGCGCCATGCTGCGGCACCTGGATCGCGGGCTGGTCGACGTCGAGGGCTACGTCACCGACGCCGACCCCCGGTTGCTGCGGCTGGCGGGCTCGTTGCAGCGTCCGCTGGTGCTGGGCGCCTATGCGGTGCCGCTCGACATGGCGCCGTGACCACGCCGCGGCCACGCGACGCGGTGCTGGCGATCGCGGCCTACGTGCCCGGCGAGAGCGCCGCGACCGGCTGCAACCGCGTGGTCAAGCTGTCGTCCAACGAGGGCGCGTTCGGCCCGCCGCCGGCGGCCCAGGCGGCGTTCGCCCGCGTGGCCGGCGAGCTGCACCGCTACCCCGACGGCGGCAGCTTCGGGCTGCGCCGCGCCATCGGGGCGAGGTTCGGGCTCGACCCGGCGCGCATCGTGTGCGGCACCGGCTCGGACGAGCTGATCCAGCACCTCGCCGCGATCTATGGCGGACCTGGCGCCGACATCCTGATGTCGATGCACGGCTTCTCGATGTACCAGATCGCCGGGACCTACGCCGGCAGCCGGGTCATCAAGGTGCCGGAGCGCCACCTCGCCGCCGATGTCGACGCCCTGGCGGGCGCGGTGACGCCGGCGACCCGGATCCTGTTCCTGGCCAACCCGAACAACCCGACCGGCAGCCTGCTGGCGCAATCCGAGCTGGCGCGGCTGCGCCGCCTGCTGCCCGGCCACGTGCTGCTGGCGCTCGACGCCGCCTATGCCGAGTATGTCGACGACCCCGACTACGACCCCGGCGTGGCGCTGGTCGACGCCGGCGAGGATACGGTGATGCTGCGCACCTTCAGCAAGGTGTACGCGCTGGGCGGCCTGCGGGTCGGCTGGTGCTACGCGCCGCCGCCGGTGTGCGACGCGCTGGAGCGGGTGCGCGGCGCGTTCAACGTCAACCTGGCGGCGCAGGCGGCGGCGGTCGCGGCGCTGGCCGAACCGGGCTGGGTCGAGCGTTCGCGCGAGCACAACGCGCGGGCGCGGGCGCGGCTCTCGGCGGCGCTGGAGGGCTGCGGCATCAAGGTGTGGCCGAGCCAGGCCAACTTCGTGCTGGCCGACTTCGCGACCCCCGAGCGCGCCCGCGCCGCCGACGCGGCGCTGCGGGCGCGCGGTGTGATCGTGCGCGCGACGGGCGGCTACGACCTGCCGCATTGCCTGCGCATCACCATCGGCACCACCGAGGAGTGCGCGCTGGTCGCGGACGCGCTGGCGCGCTTCATGGCGGAGCGGGCGACCCCCGTCGATGCTTGACCTGGTCAACTCGGCGCCGCTGTTCCGGCGGCTGGCGCTGCTGGGCGCCGGGCTGATCGGCAGCTCGGTCGGGCGCATAGCCCATTCGCGCGGCGACATCGCGGGCGAGCTGGTGGTCAACGACAGCAGCCCGGCGGTGCTCGACCGGGTGGCCAAGCTGGGTTTCGCCGACCGCGTGGAGCTTGACCCGGCGCGCGCCGTGCTGGGGGCCGATTGCGTCATGCTGTGCGCCCCGGTTGGCGCCTATGCCGGGTTGGCCGAGGCGATCGCGCCGCATTTAGCGGCGGGCACCATCGTCACCGACGTCGGCTCGACCAAGCAGTCGGTGATCCGCGACGTGGGGCCGCTGATGCCGGCCGGGACGCATTTCGTGCCGGGGCACCCGATGGCCGGCACCGAGTATTCCGGCCCCGACGCCGGCTTCCTGACGCTGTTCGAGGGCCGCTGGTGCCTGCTGACCCCGCCGCCGGGCACCGACGCGGCGGCAGTCGCGAGCGTGGCCGAGCTGTGGCGGCGCTGCGGCAGCATGACTGAGGTGATGGAGCCGTCGCACCACGACCGGGTGTGCGCCATCGTGAGCCACCTGCCGCATCTGCTGGCGTTCACCATCTGCGGCACCGCCGACGACCTGGCCGACGAGAGCCGGGAGGAGGTGCTGAAGTACGCCGCCTCCGGCTTCCGCGACTTCACGCGCATCGCCGCGTCGGACCCGGTGATGTGGCGCGACGTGTTCCTCAACAACCGCGAGGCGCTGCTGGAGATGCTGGCGCGCTTCACCGAGGACGCGCAGGCGATGGCGCGGGCGGTGCGCTGGGGCGACGCGGCGTATATCGAGGACCGCATCCATCGTGGGCGGGGAATTCGGCGCAGCTTGATCGAGTTGAAGCAGGCGTAACCGGCGGGCTACGCCATCCGGCGCTGGTAGGCGTAGCGATGGGCAAGCCATTTCGTGCCGGTGCCGTCGGCCACGAGGAAGAACTGGTCCTTCACGTCGCGGTCGCGCTCCCGGTAGGCGATGGTCTGCGTCATCCGCAACATCTGGCCGGAGACGTTCACGTCCGGACCGGGGACGGAGAACGGGGCGAAGGTGAGGTCGATCCTGCCGTCCTCGCCGCGCTCGAAGCTCCACGCCGACATGATCCCGACGGCTGCGGCCATGTCCATCGACACGTAGTCCCACCGGCCTTCCACACGGTTGAAATGCAGGTAATCGATCCGCCGGACGGCGCCATCGCGAGGGCTGGCCGCCGGCCGCAGAACCTCCTGAAACATCGTCCCGATCATGCGACGCTCGGCCACAAGGTCCGTCGTCACGGCCGGCACGGCGCCGGGCCGCTCCCAGACGGTTTCCGTCACGTCCCAAAGTCCGGCGCGCGTCGCCATGGCCTCGTTCTCCGGGCCTGGCTCGTTCATGCGCAGGCCGGCGGAGGCCGCGTCATGGGCCGCCACGACGCCATGGAGCATGACCAATCCGACGGCGCCGCCGACGGCGGAACCAAGCATTTGACGACGATCGATCATGATGACCTTGATGGTTGCTGAGGGGAATTGAGCGAGGTGGCCATGCGGGTCACTCGCCCGCGGCCACGACCCGCGCCTCCTCGGCATCGTTCCGAGGCTTGGTCGCGGCGGCGACTGCCCGCAGCCAGCCGAGGAACGCCGGCTGCCGCTTGTCGATGGCCATGCCGATGGGGATCAATAGTTCCTGGCTGGTCAGGCAGGCTCGGCCCCTGGGAAAGCTGACCAGTCCAGGCGTCTTCTTCGCGAGACCCGCGAAGAAGAATTTGTCGATTGGCGCGACGTCGGCGCGGTGTGCCAGGATTTCGCCCACCGCGACATCGGCGATGTTGCCGGCCACCTCGCGCCGCGCCGTCTTGGGCAGCCGCCGTTGCAGCCAAGCTCCCTGCGGCGTGCCGGCGATGGTGGCGATCGTGATGTCGGGCCGGTTCAGGTCGTAGACGCCACCGGCCTGCGCCACTTTGGGGTTGTCGGCCAAGCCGAACAGGCACTGCGCCGCTACCGAGTAAGGAACGAAATCCACGATGCGGTCACGCTCCGGTGTCTCCAACAGCGGAGCGACAGTGATATCGACCTCGCCGCTGGGCAGGATCGAAACCTTGTTGT
The DNA here is from genome assembly GCA_964250775.1 of uncultured Acetobacteraceae bacterium. Lineage (GTDB taxonomy): Bacteria > Pseudomonadota > Alphaproteobacteria > Acetobacterales > Acetobacteraceae > CAVRQM01. Next base: position 3,648 of record CAXUHK010000242.1, read on the forward strand.
CGAAGCCGACCGTAACCGTCTCGAGCCTTACCCCGAGCCGTTTCGCGTATTCCTCGGCCAGCAGCCATGCGGGACCCGCGAAAGGCGCACCGGCGCCATCGGTTTTGCGCTTGAGCCAGGGATATTCGTCGAGCACAGCGACCCGCAGCGCCCCGCGTCGCTTGATAGCGTCGATCCGGTCGCTCGCGCCGGGCACCGGCACAACGACACCCTCCGCCCGGCCGGCGATCGGCACGATCAACAGCAGAGCCGCGCCCAGCAGCCGATGCTTACGCCTGTTCATTCGCGTTCTTTCTTCCCCACGGCCGAGCTCCGTCGCTCGATCCCAGGAAGCGCATGATACTGTTGCTTGCACGTCAGCGGTGGCGCTATCTGATCCCGGTCTTGGCGCCCCTGGGTCTACAACGCTGCGAAATGGTCGACACGTTCAAGGATGTCCCGGCGTTCGTTGCGGCCGTGGAAGCCAACAGCTTCTCGGGCGCGGCGCGGCGGCTCAACGTGTCCCGTTCAGCGGTCGGCAAGGCCATCGCGCGCCTTGAGGCGCGGCTCGGGGTGCGGCTGTTCCACCGGACGACGCGCAGCCAGGGCCTAACCGACGACGGTCAAGCCTTCTACGAACGTTGCGAGCGCGCGCTGGCCGAGTTGCGGGCCGGCCAAGCGTTGCTGGAATCAGGCCACAAGGCCGCCAGCGGCCGGTTGCGCGTCACCATGCCGGTGCTGTTCGGTCGGCTGTGCGTGGCGCCGGTCCTGATGCGGCTGGCAGGGGCGCACCCGAAACTCGAACTCGACCTCAGCTTCGGTGATCGCACGGTCGACCTCATCGAGGACGGTTTCGACTTCGCCGTCCGCAACGGCCCGCTCGGGCCCGGGTCAGGCCTGATGTCTCGCCGCATCGCGCGCCAGCGAACGATGGTTCACGCTTCGCCGGGCTATCTCGAACAGCATGGCAGGCCAGACGCCCTGGCCGACCTGACGCGCCACCAGGCGATCACCTACGCCCGGGCTGGCCGGATTCAGACCTGGCTGTTTCCCCCGCGCCGGCGCTTCGCCGCGGGAACTCACGCCGCCGACGCGCCTGCGGCTCGACGATCTCGACGCCATCGCCGACGCCGACGCCGCAGGTTTCGGGCTGGCCTGGCTGCCCGACTGGCTGACACGCGACAGGATACGGTCCGGAGAGCTGGTCCAGGTGCTTGCGCACATTCCTGTCTTGGTCTCCGATAGCCATGTGATCTGGCCCGAGACGCCGCACCTTCCGATGCGCGTCCGTGTCGCCATCGACGCGCTGGTGGCCGAGGTTCCCGGCCTCAGCACGAGCTGACGTCATGTCTGGCCGAAGATCGGATCGAGCTTCACGACGACCTCGGGCGCCAGGGACAGGGCGATGGTTTCGCCGCGTTGGTGAGTCGTCATGTCGGCGTAGCCGTCCCCAGTCGGCCTTCGGTAGGCTTCCACCACGCAACGCTGCAAGTCGACGATCCACAACTCGGCGATCCCTGCCCGCGCGTAGAGCGGCAGCTTCACCGTCCGGTCGTA
>CAXUHK010000243.1:0-5165 GCA_964250775.1 uncultured Acetobacteraceae bacterium
CATACGCCCCGGATCCCGAGCTTTCGAACGTAGAAATCCAAACTGACCCACCACCCGGGCAAGTTCGGGTTTGACCGAACTCGCCTATTCGTTTCGCCAGTTTGAACGACGCGCTCCGACCGGCTCAGGTCCGGCCATGCTCGCGGTAGTGATGACCGCCGCCAGCATCGTCGCCTTCGGCGTCCTTCATCCGATCGGGCTGCGCGACATGCTTGCCGCCTCCGGCCTTGTGCCCGTGCTCCTGCTTGTTCTTGCCCGGATGCTCCTTGTCCTGGTGGCTGCTGCCCGGACCGCCGAAGCGGCCGGTGTGTTCGTTCTTGTCAGGCATCGCGCTTCTCCTGCGTGAGCTGGTAGAATGGGCGAGGCGCGCCTTGGTTCGGTGCCGCTCGTGGCGTCGTCCCCAGCCCCGGCATGGTCCATGCTGGGGCAGCGGCGCCGGTCCTCGGTGTCGCCGACAGGGAACGTGGAGCAAGCCATGTACGATGGCCCGATTATCGACGCGCACACCCATCTCTGGGACCTCTCGATGGGCTGCCACGACTGGCTGACCGGGGCCGGCGCGGTCACGGCGCTGGGCGGGTTGGAGAAGCTGCGTCACGACATGCTGGTCGAGACGTTCCGCCGGGATGCCGCCCGCCAGCCCGTCGTGGCGAGCGTGCATGTCGAGGCGCTGTGGGACGCATCCGATCCGGTCGGCGAGACGCGCTGGCTGGAGACGCTGGACAAGAGCACCGGCGTGGCGCTGCGCTACACCGCCGCGGCGCCGCTCGGCACGCCGCGCGGCACCGCGATCCTGGAGCGGCAGGCGGCGGTGCCCCGCGTGACCGGGATTCGCCAAATCCTCAGCTTCCACCCGACGCAGCCGGAGAAATCCTTCGCGGCACGGCCCGATCTGGCGCTGGATCCGGCCTGGCTGCGCGATGTGGCGCGGCTGGCCCCGCTCGGGCTGATGCTGGAACTGATGATGTACCCGTACCAGCTCGATCAGGTCGTGGCGCTGGCGCGGGCGCAGCCGGGATTGCAGCTCGTCGTCAACCACTGCGCCAGCCCGATCGACCGTGACGCGGACGGCATGGCGCGCTGGCGCGACAGCGTGCGCCGGCTCGCCGCGCTGCCGAACGTCGCGATCAAGGTGTCCAACGCGGCCGGCTACGACCCGGCGCCGACCGCCGCAAGCCTGGACGGCGTCATGCGCCATTGCATCGAGAGCTTCGGCACGGCGCGCGCCATGCTGGCGACCGATTGGCCGGTGGCGCGGCTGAAGCGGTCCTATGACGAGATCTACGCGGATTTGCGGCGCGTGACGGCGGACTTGACCCCGGCCGAGCAAAGCGCCCTGTTTCACGACAACGCGAAGCGCTTGTACCGGCTCTGAGCCGCGCGCGAAGGAGAGGTCATGCGTTCCATCGACTACGCCGGCGCCTATCCCTCGGCCCGCTCGCCGGTGTTCGGCCGCGACGTGATCGCGACCTCGCATCCGCTGGCGTCGCAGGCTGGGATGGCGATGTTGACGCAGGGCGGCAACGCGGTCGACGCGGCGGTCGCGGCGGCGATGGCGCTGACCGTGGTCGAGCCGACCGGGTGCGGCATCGGAGCCGACGCGTTCGCCATCGTCTGGGACGGTGCCGCGCTGCACGGGCTGAACTCGTCCGGCCGTTCGCCCGCCGGCTGGACGCCCGAGCGCTTCGCCGGCCTCGACACCATGCCCGAGCGTGGCTGGGAGGCGGTGACGGTGCCCGGCGCCGTCGCTGGCTGGGTCGAGCTGCTGCGCCGCTTCGGCCGGCTCGACCTCGCGACGGCGGCGGCGCCGGCGATCCGTTTCGCGCGCGAGGGCTTCGCCGTGACCCCGATCGTCGCCGCCGGGTGGCAGCGCGCGGCGGGCGTGCTGGCCGATCAGCCGGGCTTCGCGGCGTGCTTCATGCCGGACGGGCGAGCGCCCGCGACCGGCGAGCTGTTCCGCTCCGAGGCGCACGCGCGGACGCTGGAGAGCATCGCCGCGTCACAGGGCGAGTCGTTCTATCGCGGCGAGCTGGCGCGCGTCATGGTCGCGGATGCCGGCCGCCACGGCGGCTGCCTCACGCTGGACGACTTGGCCGGGCACCGCGCCGACTGGGTGGGCACGTTGTCGCACGGCTATGCCGGGGCGGTGGTGCATGAGTTGCCGCCGAACGGCCAAGGCATCGCGACGCTGATCGGCCTCGGCATCATGCAGGCGCTGGGTGGCGACGGCCAGGTCGACGACATCGAGACCGTGCACCTGGCGATCGAGGCCACCAAGCTGGCGATGGTCGACCTGGACCAGCATTTGGCCGACCCGGCGGCGATGACGGTCAGCGCCGCCAGCCTGCTCGACCCGTCGTACATCTCGGCACGGGCGCGCCTGGTCGATCCGGCGCGGGCGGGCGACCCCGGCCACGGCACGCCCGGGCCGGGCGGCACCGTCTGCCTGGCCGCCGGCAGCCGGGACGGGACGATGATCTCGTTCATCCAGTCCAACTACATGGGGTTCGGCTCCGGCGTGGTGGTGCCCGGGACCGGCATCAGCCTGCAGAACCGTGGCGCCGGCTTCACCCTGCGCCCCGGCCACGCCAACCAGGTCGGGCCGCGCAAGCGGCCGTTCCACACCATCATCCCGGGCTTCGCCATGGACGGCGACGGCAGCCCGCTGCTGGCGTTCGGGCTGATGGGCGGCCCGATGCAGGCGCAGGGACACCTGCAGATGGCGCTGCGGATGCTGGCGCACCGGCAGGACCCGCAAACCGCCGCCGACGCGCCGCGCTGGCGGGTGCTGTCCGGGCGGGGCGTCGCCGTGGAGCCGGGCATGGACGCGACGCTGGTGCGGGCGCTGCGGGCAATGGGTCACGAGATCACGATCGAGCCGACCAACGAGACGTTCGGCTTCGGCGGCGCGCAGATCGTGCAGCGCACCCAAGCCGGCTATGCCGCCGGTTCGGACCCGCGCAAGGATGGCCAGGCCCTCGCCTGGTAGGTCATGGCGACCGCGCGTCCAGGAACTCGGTCAGGAGCGCGGCCACGATTCCGGGCGCGTCCTCCATGACGAAATGGCCCGCATCGGGCACGATGCGGAGTTCCGAACCCGGAATGGCGGCGTGCAGCCTTCGCGCCCATTCGAGGCGCTGCCAGGCATCGCGCTCGCCCCAAATCAGGCGCACCGGCAACTTACTGAGTTCGTGCAGCCGGCCTGTTAGCTCGTCCGTATGCCGCGGATCATAGTGTGCGACCTGATGCTGGAAAAAGCTGGCTTGTCCGACCGGCCCTGTGATGATGTCGAGGTAATGGTCGAGCGGGTCCGCGATCATCGCTTTCTTGTCCTGCACCGTGGATAGCAGCCAGGTGCGGAAGTGATCGCGATGCAGTTCGGGGGATGCCGCGATCAGCCTGTCCATCCCGTGGCGCATTTGCTGCCGCGTCCGCTCGGACGGCCAAGAGTCGAAGCTCACGCAGTCCAGCAGGACCAGCGACCGCACGCGCTCGCGATGCAGCATGGCCAAACGCTGCGCGACTCCGCCGCCAATGTCGTGGGCGACGATATGCGCGCTCCCAAGTCCCCAAAGGTCCATAAGTCCCAGCAGCACGGGCACTTGCCCGGATACTGAAGTATCGACAGCCGGATCACGCGGCCGCTCCGAAGCGCCGTAGCCGAGCAGGTCATAGACGTGCGCCCGATAGCCTGCCTTCGTCAGCACGGGCACGATGTTGCGCCAGATGAATGACGAGGACGGCGTTCCGTGGATCAGGACCACGGATCGGGCTTCGGCCTGCCCGAGCCTGTTCGCGCCGGCGCCATGCACGCCATGGGCGAGGCGGTGCCCCTCGACGAGCGCGTCTGCGGGCACCAGGGCGCGCGCGGGAGCTCGCGTCATGAGCCGTCACCCCTTGTTGCAAGGGAACGTCCCGCAGCCAAGAGGTTTGAGGCCGCCTGTCCGGCTTGCCGAACGGCATCCGGGCCGCGATACGCGCCGACCGCCGCCGCGCCTTCAAACAGGATCAGGACGCGCTCGACGAGTACGCTGTCGGAGCTGGTGAAAGCATCATGCGATGCGATCCCGCCCTCCGTCCTTGCCTCTCGCGCTCGCTCACGCTGACGGGCGATCCGAGCCGCGATTTCACTTCGCAGCCGTGCGTGGTAGGCATCCACGCGCTCCATGATCGGCCCGCTCTCGCCGCCGAACTCGCCCAAGGCACGCATGAACATGCATCCCCGCCCACCCTCGCGGTCCACCCATTGCGCCAAGCCCTCGAACAATGCGTCGATGTCGCCGCCTGCGAGGGAGGCGAAGAACCGATCCTCCCGCTCGCGGAGCGCGGCCAGGATCAATTGCTGCTTGGAGCCATGCCGCTTGTAGAGCGTGCGCGACGATACCCCAGCCGCCCGAACCAGATCGTCCATGCTCGCGCCGTGGAAACCACGCGCCTCGAATAAACGCTCGCATCTTCGCACGGCATGGTCGGAGGGGGCGGGCGGCATCCCTTCGTGTAAACCGATCGGTTTACATCTGCAAGCCTCGATGGTTCCGCTCCCTGATCGCTTCGGCATTCGAGCCGTCGCGGGATCAGCCCGGTTTCCGGTGCTCCAGGAAGAAGCGCAGCATCTCGCGCGAGGCGTCGGGGCCAGCGGGATCGGTGTACGAGCCGTCGGCGCTGCCGCCCGACCAGGCGTGGCCCTCGCCATGCACCACCCAGCGCTCCAGCACGGTGCGCTGCCCGGCGTCGCGGTAGCGGGTGCGGGTCCAGTCGCGCCCGTCCGGCACCCGGCCGCGGTCGAGTTCGGTGCTGAGCCGGCCGGTGCCGCCGCGTTGCGCGATCACCGCGTCGGCGTTGGCCGGGTTCACCGTGGTGTCGCGGTCGCCATGGAACACGATCGCCGGCACGCTGGGTCGGGACGGGTCGCCGGCGGTGCCGAGATGGCCTTGCCGCATCGCCGTGAACGCCGAGGAGACGTCGTGCGCCGCTCCGCAAGCGAGGCCGGAATGCACCCCCACCGCCGCGAACAGCTCCGGATACGCCTCGGCCAGCACCGCCGCGGCGGCGCCGCCGGCGGACAGGCCGGCGGCGTAGACGCGGCTGCGGTCGACCCGGTGCTCCGCCATCACCGCGCGCACGATGCCGACCAGCAGCGCCGGCTCGCCGGCATCGCGCCGCTG
>CAXUHK010000244.1:0-5151 GCA_964250775.1 uncultured Acetobacteraceae bacterium
AGCTCGCGCCGCGAGGGCACGAGGGCCTCCGCCCTGCCCAGCATCAGGGTGGCCCGTGCCGCGCGGGCCAGGCCCGCGACGTCGATGTCGGCGGCTTCGGGAGGGTACAGTCCGGCGATCACGCCCGGCACCATGCCCGAGTAGACAGCCGCGCGATTGGGAGTCAGCAGCGTCAGCGAGCAACCGACGAGCGGCCGGCGCGCGAAGCGGCGCAGCACCTCGAGATGGGCGTGCCCCGCGCCCACCAGCAGGACGCGACGGCTCAGGCCATGCGGCCCGGATCGACGCTGGCGTCGAACGTCGTGGCGTCGATGGGGCCGGGCGCCGGTGCCTCGCGGAGCGTCACGCCGCGTCGCTCATCGCGCCACGATCAGCCGCGCGAGAGCGCGCGCCGGGCCGCGCGCACGGCACGTTTCAGGTCGTAGGCCAGCCGCGTGCGGTCGCGCAGGTCGATCTTGCGCGCCCAGCGCCACAGCTCCACCGCCATGCCGCCATGCGAGCGCCATTGCTGCGCCCGGTCGTCGCGCTCGGTTCGCCGTTGCGTGAGCCACGGGAACTCGCGCGGCGCCACGGCCGGCACCGGCGGCACGTTGAAGATCATCACGTAGGCGAAGCGCGGCGCGTTCGAGCGGTTGGCGCCGGCGCGGTGCAGCGTGCGCCCGCCATGGATGGTGCAGCTTCCGGCGGCGAGCGGCACCGCCACGAAATCGGCCGGGTCGAAGCCGTCGTGGCATTCCAGCGCGTGCACCGAAGGATCGTTGTTGGGCGAGCGATGCGGCAGCACCTCGCCCTTGTTGGTGCCCGGCACGAACTCCATGCAGCCATTGTCCAGGTCGACCGGCTGCAGCGCCAGCCATATGCTGATCTCGTCGTACTGGAACCTGGGATCGCGGAACGCCTCGTCCTGGTGGCATGGCGTCTCCGGGCCGACCAGCGCCGGCTTCATCAGCACATGGTCGTCGGCGAAGCGCGCCTGCGGACCCAGCACTTCCTGGGCGATGGCGGAAGCGGCCTTGAAATACTTGGTGCGCCGCAGCTCCGCGGCATAGTTGTGCGGGTTGATGATCTGCGGGAACTGCGCGTCGCCGGGCTGCCCCTTGCTGCCGACGAGGTTGAACTGCGCGCCCTCCGCCAAGCCGACCTTGCGGGCGAACATCGCTGCCAGGATCGCCTTCATGCGCTCGACCTCGAGCGGCTCGGCCACGTCGTCCACCTGCAGGTAGCCATTGGCCGCGAAGAACGCGCGACCGGAATCGCCGACCAGTGCACGATTTTTGGCAAGCGTGTCGCTCATCTCGTAAAACCCTGTCCTAAACCTGGTCCCTGGTACGGCCGCAAACGCTTGTTTGTGTGGTAAACGCCACTACTCACGTTGCTGCGAACTTTGCCAGTTCACAACTGGAAACCTACATACTTGCTGCGGCGCGGTCACAGGCTTTCCACATCACGTCTTTGCGAACGCGGTACAGTTTCGCCGACGTGGCAGTCGCGCCACACCTTGTCCCGACCCGCCGCCGCTCTTAGTCAGCATCATGCAGGAATCATCCTTAACGACGCGTAAAGCGCCCCCGATCGGCGTCGCGCCCGCGCTATCGGCCGAGCTTCGGGGCATCCTCGGTGCCGCCGGGTTGCTGACCGACCCGGCCGACATCGCGCCGTATTGCAGCGACTGGCGGGCGCTGTACCACGGATGCGCCGCCGCCGTGGCGCGACCGGCCGATGCCGGCGAGCTGGCACGGGTTGTGCAGGCCTGCGCCGCCGCCGGCGTCGCGATGGTGCCGCAGGGCGGCAACACCTCGCTGGTCGGCGGCGCGGTGCCGGACGCCGGCGGCGGGCAGGTCGTGGTCAGCCTGGCGCGGCTGCGCCGGGTCCGTGACGTCGACCCGGTCGACATGACCATGACGGTCGAGGCCGGCGTTACGCTGAAGGCAGCGCAGGACGCGGCGCTCGCGGCCGGCTGCCAGTTGCCGCTGTCGATCTCGTCCGAGGGCACGGCGCAGATCGGCGGCGTGCTGGCGGCCAACGCCGGCGGCAACAACACCTTGCGCCACGGCAACGCCCGCGACCTGGTGCTGGGGCTGGAGGTGGTGCTGCCCGACGGCCAGGTGTGGGAGGGCCTGCGGCGGCTGCGCAAGGACAACACCGGCTACTGCCTGCGCCAGTTGTTCGTCGGCAGCGAGGGCACGCTGGGCGTCATCACCGCCGCGGTGCTGAAGCTGGTGGCCGCCCCCGCCGACGTCGCGGTGGCGCTGTGCGCCGTGCCGTCGCCCGAGGCGGCGCTCGACCTGTTCGGCCGCTTCCGCCGCTACGATCCGGGTGCCGTCCAGGCATTCGAGTACATGTCCGGCGCCGGCATGGCGCTGGTGCTGCGCCACATCCCCGGCGCCACGCTGCCGCTGGCCGGCGAGGCGGCGCATTACGTGCTGGTCGAGCTGGCCTCGCCGCGCGCCGAGGCTGAACTGCGCGCCACGCTGGAGACGGTGCTGGAAGCGGCGCTGGAGGACGGCGTGGTCGAGGACGCGGCGGTCGCCGAGAGCGGCGCGCAGCGGACGGCGCTGTGGCGGCTGCGCGAGGAGCACGCCGAGGGCCAGAAGCGCGAGGGCGCCAGCGTCAAGAACGACGTCTCGGTGCCGGTCTCGCGCGTGCCGGAGCTGATCCACCGCGCCACCGCCGCGTGCGAGGCGCTGCTGCCCGGCATCCGCGCGGTGCCGTTCGGCCACATCGGCGACGGCAACATCCACTTCAACCTGGAGCAGCCGGAAGGGATGGACCCGCGGGCGTTCCTGGCCCGCGACCACGAGATCATGGACGCGGTGGCCGGCGTGGTGCGCTCGCTCGACGGTAGCTTCTCGGCCGAGCACGGGGTCGGGCGGCTCAAGCGTTACATGATGGCCGAATGGCGCAGCGGGGCCGAACTCGACACCATGCGGCGGATCAAGGCGGCGCTCGACCCGCAGGGACTGATGAACCCCGGCACGCTGTTCCCCGCGCCGTAACCGTTTCGCCCGCTGGCGTTTGCCGCGCCGTCGCGGGTAAGGTGCGCCGCGATGCCGACGCGCGCGCCCCGCAACCCGTTCCGCCCCACCCAGATCGACCGCTACGTGCTGCGGCAGTTGCTGGTGGCGCTGGTGGCCGCGACCGGGGCGCTGGTGGCGCTGATCTGGCTCACCCAGTCGATCCGCTTCGTCGAGCTGGTGGTCAACCACGGCCTGTCGCTGCGGGTGTTCCTGGAGCTGACCGGGCTGCTGATCCCCAACTTCGTCGCGGTGATCCTGCCGATCACCACCTTCATCGTGGTGCTGTTCGTCTACCAGCGCCTGGCCGGCGACCGCGAGCTGACGGTGATGCGCGCCTCCGGCCTGTCGCCGCTGACGCTGGCGCGACCGGCGCTGGCGCTGGCTGGCCTCGCCATGGCCGGCTGCTTCGCGCTGAACCTGGTGGTGGTGCCGGAAAGCCTGTCGGCGTTCCGGCAATTCCAGTTCGAGATCCGCAACCGGGTGGCGGCGTTCCTGCTGCAGGAGGGCGTGTTCACCCCGATCTCCGACCAGATGACGGTCTACGTGCGCGCCCGCGACCCCGACGGCACGTTGCGCGGCATCCTGGTCGACGACGACCGCGACAAGGCCAGCCACGCCACCATCCTCGCGCGCAGCGGCCAGCTCATCAGCACCGCCGGCGCGCCACGCGTGCTGCTGCTGGACGGCAGCCGGCAGGAGCTCGACCGGCAGACCGGGCGGCTCAACGTGCTGACCTTCGCGCGCAACACCATCGAGCTGAGCCAGGCCGGCAAGACCGAGGAGCAGCGCTTCCGCGACCCCAGCGAGATGGGCACCGGCGAGCTGCTGAACCCGCCGGCGGGGACGCCGGAGCAGCAGCGGCCGAAGCTGCTGATCGAGGCGCACCGCCGCCTGTCCGGCCCGTTCAACGCCGCGAGCTTCGCGCTGGTCGCCCTGGTCACGACGCTGATGGGCGGCTTCCGCCGTTACGGCAACTTCCTGCGCCCGCTGCTGGCGGTGGCGACGGTCGTGGCGCTGCTGGCCGGCGGCCTCACCATCGCCAACCTGGCGCAGCGCGAGCCGGCGCTGCTGCCGCTGGTCTGGGTCGCGGCGATGGCGCCCGGCCTGGTCTGCCTGTGGCTGCTGGCCGGGCCGGAGCTGCGCCTGATGCCGGCGGCGCTGCAGGCGCGGCTCGGAGCCTGACGTGCCGCTGACGCTCTCGCTGTACGTCGCGCGCGTGTTCACGTGGGCCATGCTCGGCATGGTGGCGGGGCTGTCGCTGCTGGTGTCGCTGTTCGACTTCATCGAGCTGCTGCGCCGCGCCGCCACCAGGCCCGAGGCCGGGCTCGGCCTGGTGGGGCAGATCGCGGCGCTGCGGCTGCCCTGGATCGCCACCGAGATCCTGCCGTTCGCGGTGCTGACCGGCGGCATCCTGGCGTTCTGGCGGCTGACCCGCTCGTCGGAGCTGGTGGTGGCGCGCGCCGCCGGCATCTCCGCCTGGCAGTTCCTGGCCGCCCCGGTGCTGTGCGCCATCGCCGCCGGGGTGCTGGCGACCGCGGTGGTCAGCCCGGTCTCGGCGGCGATGCGGGCGCAGGCGGAGGCGCTGGACAACCTCTATCTGCGCAGCGGCGGCGGCGGCCCGTTGTCGCTCTCCGGCGGGCAGCTCTGGCTGCGCCAGGCGGACCGCGGCTTCGATCCGCACGGCGTCGCGATCCTGCACGCCGGGTCGGTGGCGCTCGACGGCACGGCGCTGCTGGCGCGCGAGGTCAGCGTGTTCCGGCTGTCCGACGCCGACCGGCTGCTGGAGCGCATCGAGGCCAGTTCGGCGCGCCTGGACAGCGGCTTCTGGCTGCTCGCCGACGCCCGCACCCTGACGCCGGGGCAACTCCCGCGCCCCGCCGGGACGCTGCGGCTCGCCACCGACCTCACCGTGGCGCGGGTGCAGGAGAGCTTCGCCTCGCCCGACACGCTGTCGTTCTGGGCGCTGCCGGGGTTCATCGCGCTGCTGCAACGCTCCGGCTTCTCCGCCATCCGCCACCGGCTGTACTTCCAGGAGCTGCTGGCGCTGCCGCTGCTGGCCGGGACCATGTGCCTGCTGTCGGCGGCGTTCTCGATGCGCTCGACCCGGCGCGGCGGCGTGGCGCAGATGCTGGGC
>CAXUHK010000245.1:0-5121 GCA_964250775.1 uncultured Acetobacteraceae bacterium
CTCGCGGTGGCCGGACTGTCCGTCGCCGCCTCGCACAGGAGCGGATGGATGGTGGGGTTGGCCGCGACCAGGTCGTTGCTGATCCGTGGGTCGGAGCCGTCCGGGGCGGTGGCGTAGCCGCCGGCCTCGCGCACGATGACCAGGCCGGCGGTGTAGTCCCACGGCTTCAGGTCGAACTCCCAGAAGCCGTCGAACCGCCCGGCGGCGACCCAGGCCAGGTCCAGCGCCGCCGACCCGAAGCGCCTGATGCCCGCCACCTGCGGCATCATGGCGCCCAGCGTGCGGGCGAAGCGCAGCCGCCGCGCGGCGGGCGCCGAGGCGAACGGGATGCCGGTGCCGAGCACCGCCTCGTTCAGGTGCCGCCGCGCCGACACCCGCAGCCGGCGGTCGTTCAGGAACGCGCCGACGCCCTTCTCGGCCCAGAACATCTCGTCGACCGCCGGCGCGTAGACCAATCCCGCCGCCACCTCGCTGCCGCCGTCCGGCAGCCGCCGCTCCAGCGCCATGCTGATCGACCAGTGCGGGATGCCGTGCAGGAAGTTTGTGGTGCCGTCGAGCGGGTCGACCACCCAGCGCCACGCCCAGTTGTCGCTGCCCGTGGGGCCGCTCTCCTCCATGAGGAAGGCGTAGCCGGGCCGCGCCTTGTTGAGGTCCTCGCGCAGGCTGGCCTCGGCGCGCAGATCGGCCTGGCTCACGAAGTCGCCCGGCCCCTTGATGCTGACCTGGAGCTGCTCGACCTCGGCGAAGTCGCGCAGCAGGCGCTTGGAGGCGCGCTGCGCGGCGTTCTGCATGATCGTCATGGTGGGCGACAGCCGGAGCGCCATGCCGCGTCTCCCGTCTAGCCGCGGAACCGCTCGACGTAGCTGCCGTCCTCGGTCTTGACCACGATCCGCTCGCCGGTCTCGATGAACGGCGGCACCTGCGTCCGCACCCCGTTCGACAGCCGAGCCGGCTTGTACGAGCTGGTCGCGGTCTGGCCCTTCACCACCGGGTCGGCCTCGACGATCTCCAGCACGACCGAGGGCGGCAGGTGGATGCCGACCGGGTCGCCCTCCACGAGGTCCACCGTCACCGCCATGTTGTCCTGCAGGAACGGCGCCTGGTCGCCCAGGATCGTCGCCGGGATGATCGCCTGCTCGAAGGTCTCGGGGTCCATCAGCACCAGGTTGTCGCCGTCGGTGTAGGAGTAGGTGTATTCCTTCTCCTCGGTCTGCAATCGCTCGACCGTATCGGCGGTGCGCCAACGCTCGTTGGTCTTGTTGCCGGTGCGCAGGTCGCGCATCTCGACTTGAATGAACGCGCCGCCTTTGCCCGGCGTGATGATCTGCTGCTTCAGCACCGTCCACCGGCGGCCGCCATGCTCGATCACCTGCCCTGCGCGGATCAGGTTCGCCTGTTGTTTCATCGTCTGTGCCTGGAATCGCTGGGAAAAGCTGTTTAGACGCAAGGGTGCCCCTGGGCAAGCAAACCGGGGACACGCAACCCGGACGAGGTCCCCGTGCCGCACTCGCATCCCTCCTGGCACCCGGACCGCCTGGCCGAACGGATGCCGTTCCTGCGCCGTCGCGCCCGGCTGGCGACGGCGGTGCGCGCGTTCTTCGAGCAGCGCGGCTACATCGAGGTCGAGACCAGCTACGCGGTGCCGACCCCCGGCGAGGAGGTCCACCTCGCCGCCTTCGCGACCGAACAGGTGTCGCCCGCCGGCGAGCGGCGCCGGCTATGGCTGCACACCAGCCCGGAGTTCGCCATGAAGCGGCTGCTGGCCGGCGGCAGCGGGCCGATCTTCCAACTGGCGCGCGTGTGGCGCAACGGCGAGGGCAGCGACCGCCACGCCGCCGAGTTCACCATGCTCGAATGGTATCGCCCCGGCGCCACGCTCGATGACCTGATCGCCGAGACCGCGGCGCTGCTGCGCGCCGTGCTGCCGCCCAGCGTGGCGCTGGGGCAGGGCCGGCTGAACGACCTGGCGCGCTACGAGAGCCTCACCGTGGCAGAGGCGTTCCGCCGCGACGTGGGCGCGGACGTGCTCGCCACCGCTGGCGACGCCAAGGCCCTGGCGCGCGACGCCGGAGTGGCGCGGCGGGAGGGGGAGACCTGGGAGGATTTGTTCTTCCGCCTCATGCTGGCTTGCGTCGACCCGCAACTCGGTCGCGACCGGCCGAGCTTCCTGACCCACTGGCCGGCGGCTCAGGCCGCATTGGCCCGCCGCTCGCCCGCCGACCCGCGCGTGGCCGAGCGCTTCGAGCTATTCGTCTGCGGACTGGAGCTGGCCAACGCCTTCATTGAGCTGACCGACGCGGCGGAGCAGCGCGCCCGCTTCGCGGCCGATCGGGCACGGCGCCGCGAACTATATGGCAGCGAGGGCTGGCCGATGGACGAGAGCCTGCTGGCGGCGCTGGCGTTCGGGATGCCGCCGGCGGGCGGCGTCGCCATGGGCTTCGACCGGCTGGCGATGCTGGCCGGCGGCGCGACGCGGATCGAGCAGGTGCTCTGGCTACCGGACGACTGACGCGGCCAGGATCGCCGCGTTCATCCGACGCACGCCCGCGGCCGGGCCGTCGGGATCGGACCACACCGCGCCCACCACGGCCAGGAAATCGGCGCCGGCCTGCACCAGCGGCGCGCAGTTGGCGGCGTCGATGCCGCCGATCGCGACACAGGGCAGCTCCATCAGCTCGGACCACCATTGCAGCGTCTCCGGCTCGCAGCGCGCCGGCGCCCGCTTGGTCGCGGTCGGGAAGAACGCGCCGAACGCCACGTAATCGGCCCCGGCCTCGCCGGCGGCGAACGCCAAGTCGCGGCTGGCGTGGCAGGTGACGCCCAGCGTCAGCTCGCCCAGCGCGGCGCGGGCCTCCGACGCCGCCATGTCGTCCTGCCCGACATGCGCGCCGTCGCAGCCATGCGCCGCCGCGAGGTCCGGCCGGTCGTTGACCAGAAACGCCACGTCGCGCGACTGCACGACCGGCCGCAGCACGTCAATCGCCCGCACCACGGCACGGTCGTCCGCGTCCTTGAGCCGAAGCTGTACCGCCGCCACGTCGCCGGCGTCGAGGGCGGCGGCCAGGTGGTCGGGGAAACGGCCCAGGTCGACGGCCGGCGGGGTGATGAGGTAGAGCCGGCAGCCGGCCCGGAGCAACGTGGCTAGGCCTTGCCCTCGAAGATCGAGATGACGTGGCCCAGCATCGCCAGCGCCTGCTCGCGCGGCCGCTGGAAGGTGTTGCGGCCGATGATGCTGCCGTAGGCGCCGCCCTCGTGCAGGCCGCGGATGTTGCCCAGGAACTCCTCGGTGTCGGCGACATTGTCGCCGCCGGAGAAGATCACGCTGCGCCGCCCGTCGAAGCAGCACTGCACGACATGCGCGACCCGCTTGGCCAGGGTCGAGATGTCGATGTTCTGCTGCTCGTAGGTCTTCTTCGCCGCCTCAAGGCCGATATGCTGCATCGGCGGCTTCACCTTGATGATGTGCGCGCCCATCAGCGCCGCCATGTGCGCGGCATAGGCGCAGACGTCGACCGCGGTCTCGCCGGCCTTGTCCAGCATCGGGCCGCGCGGGTAGCTCCACACCACCACGGCGAGGCCGGCGGCGCGGGCCTCCTGGGCGATGCCCTGCAGTTCGTCCATCTGCTTGAAGCAATACTCGCTGCCCGGGTAGATGGTGAAGCCGACGCCACTGCAGCCGAGCCGCAGCGCGTCGCGCACGCTCGACGTCACCGCCTGGTCCTTGATGGTCGACAGGCTGTTGCTGCTGTTCATCTTCAAGATCAGCGGCAGCGCGCCGGCGAACGTGTCGGCGCCGGCTTCAAGCATCCCGAGCGGCGCCGCGTAGGCGTTGAGCCCGGCATCGAGCGCGAGTTGGAAATGGTAGCGCGGGTCGTAGGCCGGCGGGTTCGGCGCGAAGCTCCGGGCCGGGCCATGCTCGAAGCCTTGGTCGACCGGCAGTATCACCAGCTTGCCGCTGCCGCCGAGCCGGCCGTGCATCAGGATCCGGACGAGGTTGGTCTTGGTCCCGGGATTGTCGGCCTCGTAGTAGCCCAGAATCTTCCTTACTTGTTCCGTGACACGCATGGCTTGCCCCATGATCTGCTGGTCCGCTCCTAGCGCAGTCCCGGTACGGTGTCACCATCGCACCCGAGCCAGGCCGCGAGCCGCCGCTCGGCGCCCGCGTCGCCGAGATCGAGGCAGGGTGGCCGCTCCGTCAGCACCTCCGCGCCCAGGTCGCGCGCCATGGCGGCGACACGGGCGAATGCCGGGCAATCCGCGTCGAGCACGAGCAGGCGCTGGCCCAACCGCAACGCGGACACGGCCGCTCCCGGCGCGTCGGCGCAATCGAGGATGTGGTGGAGCTGTCCAGCGGCGGCGCTCTCGCGGGCGACGTCGATCAGCGCGACCCACCACGCCGCTCCCGCATACCAGCCGGCGCCGCGGCCGGAGATCAGCGTGGCCTGGCACCCGGTGGCGAACACGGCGCGGGCCTGGGCCAGGCTGTGCACCGCGACGAGCGGCGGACGTTTCATGCTTGACGTTGAACCGGCGTCCGGCTTCAAACGCAAGCGCCACGATCAGCCAGCCAACCCGAAGGTCGGAGTGAGCGATGTCCGACCAGCCCGACGCGGCCGAGGCCGCCGACACCCAAGCGATCGATCGCCTGGAACGGGCGCTGGACCGAATCGCGGCGTTGGTCCGAGATGTCGAGGCGCAGGCATCGGGCGCGGGGGATTCGGAGCAGCGCGGCGCGGAACTGCGCGCGCGGCTGGATCAGTTGGTCGGCACGCTGCGCGCCGCCCTTGCCGCCACACGCGACGCCGGCGGCCCGAACGGCGGCACCGGCGGCGGCCACTGACAGCAACAGGAGGCGGGTTTGGCCCAGGTCACCGTCAAGCTCAACGGCTACAGCTACACGGTCGGCTGCGAGGACGGCCAGGAGCGCCATCTTGGCCTGATGGCCGAGCAGGTCGAGAAGCGGATCGACAGCATCAAGGCGCTGGGCGGCAGCAGTGGCGAGGCCCGCCTGCTGGTGCTGGCGACGCTGCTGATGGCCGACGAGCTGCACGACGTCCGGCTCGAACTGGACGCGCTGCGCGCCGCGGCGGCGCGACCGGGGACGGCCGCGGAGCCGGCGCC
>CAXUHK010000246.1:0-5063 GCA_964250775.1 uncultured Acetobacteraceae bacterium
CGCGAGGCGGCCGACGCTGACTTGGCCGTGGCCGCTGCGCGCGGGCCTGGGGCTGGTGGCGGGGGCGCCGGTGGCGGTGGCGCTGGGCCGGCCGTTCCCGCTGGGACTCGGCCGGGCGAGCGCGGCGGGGGAGGGGCTGCTGCCCTGGGCGTGGGGGTTGAACGGCGCGTTCTCGGTGGTGGCGACGCCGCTGGCCAACCTGGTGGCGCTGCAATTCGGCTACCGGGCTGTTCTGCTCACGGCGCTGGTGCTGTATGTGGTGGCGATCCCGTGCTTCCCCCGTTTGCGAAAGAGCGTCGCTTGGCAGAAGAACTTGGCGAAGGGTACACCGGTGGCCTGACCCGCCGCAGCGTGCTGGCCGGCGCCGCCGGGATGGCCTTGGCCGCGCCTGCCGTCGCCGCACCTGGCGCCTGGACGCGCGAGGCGTACGAGGCCGCGATGGCCGCCTCCGGCCGCCGGGTAAACCTCACGCAAGGGCAGTTCGACGCCATCCAGGCGCGCAAGCCGGCGGCGATGAAGCTGATCGAGGGCTATCTCACCAGCCATCTCGGGCACGCCGACCCGCTGGTGATGCAGGGCTTCGCGGCGGTGCCGCGCGAGTACTTCCACTACCTGTACGAGGAGCGCCGCGCGACGCCGGGCGAGGCGTACGAGACCACGCCGAAGCCCTGGCCGCTGGGCTACGGCTCGGTGCTGTCGGACTATCTCGGGCAGGCGTACATGACCCAGGTGTGCAAGCCCAAGGCCTCCGACGTGACGCTCGAGATCGGCACCGGCAGCGGCTTCCAGAGCGCGTTGCTGTCGCGCATCGTCAAGCGCGCCTACTCGATCGAGATCATCGAGCCGATCGGCCGCGCGGTCGACAAGATCTGGGCGCCGCTCGGCTACGACAACGTCCACGGCCGGGTCGGCGACGGCTACTACGGCTGGCCCGAGGTGGACGGCGGCTTCGACGTCATCATCGTGACCTGCGCCGCGCAGTACGCGCCGCCGGAGCTGTTCAAGCAGCTCAAGCCGGGCGGGCGGATGCTGATCCCGATCGGCCAGCCGTTCAAGCGCGGCCAGGTGCTCTACGTCTACACCAAGGACGCCGCCGGCAAGGTGCACTCGCGCCGCGACGTCGGCGTGTTCTTCATCCCGATGACCGGGGCGATGATGAAGAAGCCGGCGCCCGCGAACTAGGCCGCGACGGCCACCGCGTCCTGCCCGCGCGCCCAGGCGATAGACAGCCGGGCCAGGGCGTCGATGGTGTCGACGATCACCGGCAGCGCCTCGGCTTTGGGTGGACCGGCCGCCAGGCTGATCGGCAGCTCGGTGCATCCGAGCACGACCGCCTCGGCGCCGCGTGCCTGCAGCGCGCGCAGCACCCGCAGCACCGGCGCGAACGTCTCGGCGACGCGGCCCGCCTTCACCGCGTCGATCGCCGGCATCACCAGGCGCGCCATCTCGTCGGCGTCGGGCACCAGGCAGCGCCAGCCCTGCGGCTGCAAGCGGTCCTGGAACAGGCGCATGTCCAGGGTCGCGGTGGTGCCTATCACGCCGACCATGGCGCCCGGTGGCAAGGCCCGGCGCAGTTCGGCGGCGGCGGCATCGACGATGTGCAGCACCGGCAGGCCGCCTTCGGCCTGCAGCGTCTCGGCCCAGCCATGAGCGGTGTTGCACGGGATCGCGATGGCGCCGCAGCCGACCTGCCGCAGCGCCCGCACGCCGCGCAGCAGACCCGGCAGCGGGTCGGCGGCCCCGGGATGCCCGAGCAGCGACGGCGCGCGGTCCGGCACGCTCGGGTCCGACCAAAGCACGGCTCGGATGTGGTCCTGGTCGCGTTCGGCCGGGGTGAGTTCGGTCAGGCGGGTCATGAAGTAGGCGCTTGCCAGCGGCCCCATGCCGCCCAGCACGCCCAAGACTCGCCCACCATTCATTCGCTCGGTCATGCCGGACTCGATACGCTCAGCCGCATGAGCATGGCAAGGTGAGCATCGCAAGCCAGGCGCCGTTCCGCGTCGAGGGCCATCGTGGCGCGCGCGGGTTGTGGCCGGAGAACACGCTGGCCGGCTTCGCCGCCGCCATGGCGCTCGACGTGGACGCGATCGAACTCGACGTGGTGATGACCGCTGACGCCGCCGTGGTGGTGACGCACGATCCCTGCCTCAACCCCGACATCACGCGCGACGAACGCGGCTTGTGGCAGGAAACAGGCGGCCCGGCGGTGCTGAGCCTGGACACTGCGGCACTTGCCCGTTTCGACGTGGGCCGGGCGCGGCCGGGCGGCGTCACCGCCGCGCTGTTCCCCCGGCAACAAGCCTGCGACGGCGCCCGTGTCCCGCATCTGGAGCAGGTCCTGCGGCTGGCGCGCGACGGGCGTGTCGTGGTCGACGTGGAGATCAAGACCGATCCGGCTTTCCCGCACCTGACACCGCACCCGGCGGTGATGGTCGACGCGGTGGTGGCCGTGGCGCGCCGCTGCGCGATGTTGGACCGATTGGCGCTGCGCTCGTTTGATTGGCATGCGCTGCGTCATGCGCGCGACCGCTGGCCGGAACTGCCGCTGAGCTGGTTGACGGTCGCCGGCGGCCCAGGACCGGATCAGGTCGCGCACGAAGCGGGGCGGCCATGCACCTGGGCGCCTGGCTACCGCGAGTTGGACGCCCCCGCAGTCGAACGCGCCCATGCACTCGGCCTGTTGGTCGTGCCGTGGACGGTGAACGACCCGGCAGACATGGCGCGGCTGCGAGCCTGGGGGGTCGATGGCATCTGCACCGACCGCCCCGACCTCGCGCGCGACTAACCGCGCTCGGCCATCGGCACGAAGTCGCGCTGCGGCGCGCCGGTGTAGAGCTGGCGCGGCCGGCCGATGCGCTGCGCCGGGTCCTCGATCATCTCCTTCCACTGGCTGATCCAGCCGACTGTGCGCGCGACCGCGAACAGCACGGTGAACATGCTGGTGGGGAAGCCCATCGCCTTCAGGATGATGCCGGAATAGAAGTCGACGTTCGGGTACAGCTTGCGGCTCACGAAATACTCGTCGCTGACCGCGATCCGCTCCAACTCCATGGCGAGGTCGAGCAACGGGTCGTCCTTGATGCCCAGTTCGGCCAGCACCTCGTGGCAGGTGCGCTCCATGATCTTGGCGCGCGGGTCGAAGTTCTTGTACACGCGGTGGCCGAAGCCCATCAGCCGGACGTGGCTGTTCTTGTCCTTCACCTTCGAGATGAAATCCGGGATGTGCTTCACGTCGCCGATCTCGGCCAGCATCTTGAGCACCGCCTCGTTGGCGCCGCCGTGCGCCGGCCCCCACAGGCTGGCGATGCCGGCGGCGATGCAGGCGAACGGGTTGGCGCCGGTCGAGCCCGCGAGGCGGACCGTGCTGGTGCTGGCGTTCTGCTCGTGGTCGGCGTGCAGGATCAGGATGCGGTCCATGGCGCGCGCCAGGATCGGGTTCACGTGGTACGGCTCGGCCGGCACCGCGTTCATCATGTAGAGGAAGTTCTCGGCGTAGCCGAGGTCGTTGCGCGGGTACATGAACGGCTGCCCGATGGCGTACTTGTAGGCCCAGGCGGCGATGGTCGGCAGCTTGGCGATCAGCCGGAAAGCGCTGATGCGCCGGGAATCCGGATCGTCGATGTGCAGGCTGTCGTGGTAGAACGCGCTCATGGCGCCGACCACGCCGCACATCACCGCCATCGGGTGCGCGTCGCGGCGGAAGCCGTTGTAGAACGCGCGCAACTGCTCGTGCAGCATTGTGTGGCGCATGACGCCGTACTCGAAATTGTGCTTCTCGGCGGCGTTCGGCAACTCGCCGTTGAGCAGCAAGTGCGCGACCTCCAGGAAGGTCGAGTGCTCGGCCAGCTGCTCGATCGGGTAGCCGCGGTGCAGCAGGATGCCCTCGTCGCCGTCGATGTAGGTGATCTTGCTGTCGCAGGCGGCGGTGCCGCCATAGCCGGGGTCGAAGGTGAACACGCCCAGCTCGCTGTACAGCTTGCGGATGTCGGCGACCGACGGGCCGATGCTGCCGGCGATCAGCTGCAGCGTCGCGGACCTGCCGTCGTCCAGCGTCAGCGTGGCGGTGTGGTTGGAGCCGGTGGGTGCGCTGCCGTCCATGCCAATGTCCTATGCCGGGCGGCGGCGCCGCCGTTGGAACCAGTCACTCCATGGCAGAATTAAGGTCGCGATCGCACCCACGCAACCTTCGCACCCGCAGCAACGGCGCGCGTAACGAACTGGATTAGTTCCAAAAAGCCGGCACATGCTGGAACTTGCGCCAGCTCCGCTCCGCCTTGGCGCGCACGTCCTGGGCCTGCGCCGCGACGAAGCCGCGCACCACCCCGGCGGCGAACGCCCGCCCGCCGCCGCCCAGCGACGCCATCAGCCCACCGGCCACGGCGCCGTCGTTGAGGTGGCCGAGCCGCTCCTGCAGCACGCCGAGGCGGCGCACGAAACGGCGGGTGTCGCGGCCGGGGAACAGCGGCGCGAAGAACTCGGCGGCGTAGCGCAGCCGTTTGCACTGGATGCGCAGGGCGTGCAGGTCGGACAGGCTCATCGCCTCCGTGTCCTCGCCGGCGGCGCGGGCGTGGCGCAGCCTGCGGGACAGCGCGTGCCCGGCGTAATGGCGCAACTCGGCGGCCAGCGTCTGCGCCCGACGCGGGTCGGCGTCCGCCGCGCGCTCCCCCGGCCGGGTCGCGGCGAGGCGGACCAGCGCCAAGGCCAGCACGCGGAACTCCGGCGCCTCCAGGGTGGCGCGCAACGCGCGATAGCTCGCGACCCGCCGCCGCTCCGCCGTGGCCAACAGCCGCGCCACCGCGGCGTCGCC
The DNA here is from genome assembly GCA_964250775.1 of uncultured Acetobacteraceae bacterium. Lineage (GTDB taxonomy): Bacteria > Pseudomonadota > Alphaproteobacteria > Acetobacterales > Acetobacteraceae > CAVRQM01. The sequence goes on from CAXUHK010000246.1 coordinate 4,808, forward strand.
CTCGAACGCGCGGCCCACCGCGCGCGCGGTGCCGGCGGTGAACACGTCCCAGTCGCGCGCCGGGCCGAGCGCCGCGGCGAGCGGCTTCACCAGTCTCTTGGCATCGTCCAATTCGGCGCACCAGGTCGCGCGGGCGAACAGCGACATCGCCGAGCGCAGTCGGCGCAGCGCCACCCGCATCTGATGCACCGGCTCCGGGGCCGCGCCGGCGGCGGCGGCCGGGGCGTGGTGCAGCAGGATCGCCGTGAGCTGGCCC
>CAXUHK010000247.1:0-5052 GCA_964250775.1 uncultured Acetobacteraceae bacterium
ACGTCGCGGAAACCGCTCGGCTGCGGCAACGCGGCGGGAGCCGGCTCCGGCGCCGGCGCGCGCGCCGGGGCGGCGCTGCCGTGGCCGACCGCACGCAGCCCGCCACCGCCATTGGGAGGCAGCGGCGCCGGCTGGGCGGTCAGTTGCCGCACCAGCTCGGCGGGCGACGGCAGCTCCGCCACGTAGCACAGCCGGATCAGCACCATCTCGCCGGCGGCGCGGCGGTCCGGGGCGGTCTCGACCTCGGCGATGCCCTTCAGCAGCATCTGCCAGGCCCGCCCGATGACCGCCATGTCGAGCCGGTCGGCCAGCGCGGCTCCCCTGGTGCGCTCGGCCTCCGGCAGGTCGCGCGAGTGGCGCAGCTCGGGCACCGACTTCAGCCGCGTCAGCGTGTGCAGCAGGTCGAGCAGGTCGGCCAGCATGACGCCGAGGTCGGCGCCCAGCTCGTGCGCCCGCTCGGTGATCGCCAGCGCCTGCGCCGGCCGCCCGGCCAGCACCGCCTCCAGCAGGTCGAACACCGCGCCGCGATCCGACACGCCCAGCATGTCGGCGACCAGGGCGGCGGCGACCTCGACGCCCGGCTCCGACTGCGCGATCGCCTGGTCGAGCAGGCTCAGCCCGTCGCGCACCGAGCCGTCGGCGGCGCGGGCGATCAGGGTCAGCGCGTCGGGCGCCACCGCCACCGACTCGGCCGCGGCGATGCGGGCGAAGTGCGCAGCGAGTTCGCCCACCGCGACGCGGCGCAGGTCGAAGCGCTGGCAGCGCGACAGCACCGTCACCGGCACCTTGCGGATCTCGGTGGTGGCGAACACGAATTTCACATGCGGCGGCGGCTCCTCCAGCGTCTTGAGCAGCGCGTTGAAGGCGTTGCGGCTCAGCATGTGGACCTCGTCGATGACGAACACCCGCGCGCGGGCCTGCATCGGGCGGAACCGCGTCGCCTCGATGATCTCGCGCACGTCGTCGACGCCGGTGTTGCTGGCGGCGTCCATCTCGGTCACGTCGGGATGCCGGTCGGCCAGGATCGCGACACAGTTCGGACACACGCCGCACGGGTCGGCGGTCGGGCCGCCCTGGCCGTCCGGACCCACGCAGTTCATGGCGCGGGCGATGATGCGCGCGGTGGTGGTCTTGCCCACGCCGCGCACGCCGGTCAGCATGAAGGCGTGCGCCACGCGGCCCTGCGCGAAGGCGTTGCGCAGGGTGCGCACCATCGTCTCCTGGCCGATCAGGTCGGCGAAGCTGGTCGGGCGGTACTTGCGCGCCAGCACGCGGTACGGAGTCGCGGCGGTGGGAGATGCGGGCTCGTCGCCGAACAGGCCGGACATGCGTGCGGCGATGCGCCGCCGCGGCGGCGTCCCTCAGAGAGTGGGTGGGAGGCCGAACCAACGACCCATGTGGAAACTCACTGCGGCTGCTTCCTTCCGGACCTGACCGGGTTGGCGAGGCACACGTCCGCCGCCGACCTCCCAGGCGCAGCATATCACGCTCCCCCCCTAGCGCGGCAAGGTTGCCGCGTGGCAGGGTCCGCGGCCCGCAGGACGAACCCCGACCTTGATCCGAGCCACCCGCCCCAACGCCTACACCGGCAGCCCGCTCGACCGCGCCAGCCATCGCCGCGACGACGAAGCCTGGATCGCCGCCGCCCTGGCCGGCCCCGCGACCCTGTGGGCGCCGGTGTGGCGGGCGCGCAACCTGATGCGCCTCGCAGACCCGCCGGAAGCGGTGTTCCTGGAGGGCGACGCGGCGGCGGCGCTGCGCGACGCTGGCGGCCCGTGGGCGCTGCTCGGCCTGCTCGACGGACGGCCGTTGTTCGGGGTCGACGCCAGCGTCGCCGAGGACCCGTCGCTCCTGCTGTCGCCGGAGGCGGGCGAGTTCGCCGACCTGCGCGCCGCCGCCCGCCTGCTGCCGGCGGCCGAGGCGGCGGTGCTGGCGCACGCGCGGGGGCTGCTGCACTGGCGCGCCCGCAACCGCTTCTGCGCCAATTGCGGCCACGAGACGGCGCCGCGCCACGCCGGCAACGCCACGCAGTGCCCTTCCTGCGACACCCAGCACTTCCCGCGCACCGACCCGGCCGTCATCATGCTCGTCACCAGCGGCGATGGCGCGCGGGTGCTGCTCGGCCACTCGCAGCGGTTCCCGACCAGCACGATGTACTCGACCCTGGCCGGGTTCGTGGAGCCGGGGGAGAGCCTGGAGGAGGCGGTGGCGCGCGAGGTGTTCGAGGAGAGCGGCGTGCGCGTCGCGGACGTCGCCTACCACAGCAGCCAGCCGTGGCCGTTCCCGGCCAGCATCATGCTGGGCTTCTACGCGACGGCGCTGAGCGAGGACATCGTGATCGACCGCGACGAGCTGACCGACGCGCGCTGGTTCAGCCGCGCCGAGCTGCGCGACAGCGCCGCGCACGGCTTCATGCTGCCGGGCGGCGACAGCATCGCCCGCCGGCTGATCGACGACTGGCTGATCGACGACCGGACTCCCGCGTGATCCGGGCCGTGCCCCTGCTCGCGATGCTGGCGGTGGCCGGTTGCTACTCCGCGCCGGCCAACACGCCGGAGGGCGCCTGCGAGCGCGCCGCCGGCCGCGACCCGGCGGTCGCGCAGGCGCAGGAGGACTCCGGCAGCGAACTCGCCGGCGTGCGCGGCGAGGCGCTGATCCGCGAGCGCGTGCTCCGCCGCAACTTCATGGAGCGATGCCTGATCCGGCACGGCGCCGCCCCGCCGGGCGGCGTGGAGTCGGTGATGCCCACCTACGGGCGCGACAGTTATTAGCGCCCCACCGGCGCTCGCCACCATCGGCTACGAGGCCGCCACCGTCGAGCGCGTGGTGACGGCGCTGCTGGCGGCGGGGGTGGCGCGGTTGATCGACGTGCGCGCGGTGCCGCTGTCGCGCAAGCCGGGCTTCTCGAAACGGCAGTTGGCCGCGGCGCTGCACGAGGCGGGGATCGGCTACATCAGCCTGCGCGGCCTCGGCACGCCGAAATCCGGCCGCATCGCCGCCCGGCGCGGCGACGTCGCCGCCATGCGCGACATCTTCATGGCCCACATGCTGACCGACGCCGCGCAGGTCGACCTGGCGCACGCGACCGCGATCGCCGCCGAGGCGCCCGCCTGCCTGCTCTGCTTCGAGGCCGACGCCGCGCACTGCCACCGGCTCCTGGTGGCCGAGGCGATGCGCCCCGGCGCGCTGCTCCACCTGCGGGCCGGGTAGCGCTACCCGGCCAGCGCGCCCATCGCCTGCCGCATGAACAGGCGGCGCAGTGGCCCCACCCGATGCACAGCGGCGATGCCGAGGTCGCGCGCCAGGCGGACCGGGCCGGAATCGCTGCTAAACAGCTTGTCGAGCGCGTGTGTGGCCCCCAGCATCATGAGGTTGTCCGGCCGCCGCGCCCCCTGGTAGCGGCGCAGCAGGGCGGCGCCACCCAGATCCTCGCCGGAAGCGGCGGCTTCGGCCAGCAGCCGCGACAGCGCCGCGGCGTCGCGCAGGCCGAGGTTGAGGCCCTGCCCGGCGATCGGGTGGATGCCGTGCGCCGCGTCGCCGACCAGCGCCAGCCGCTCGGCCGTGTAGCGCTGCGCGTGCATCGCCGACAGCTCGTAGCTCCAGCGGCGGCCCATGACCCGGACCGCGCCCAGATGGTCGCCCAGACGGCGCGACAGCTCGCGCGCGAACGCCGCGTCGTCGAGCGCCAGGAGCCGGGGCGCCGCGGTGTCGCGCTCGGTCCAGACGAAGGCGGACAGGTTCGCGGCGCCCTCGGTCGCGGCCATCGGCAGTTGCGCGAACGGGCCGGCCGGCAGGAAGTGCTCCAGCGCGGTGCCGCGATGCGGCCGCTCGTGCGCGATGGCGCCGACCAGCGCCGTCTGCCGGTAGGCGATCCGGGTCACGGCGATGCCGGCCTGCTCGCGCGACGGGCTGTGCCGGCCCTCCGCCGCCGCCACCAGCCGGCAGGCGATGCGCGGGCCGCCGGCGATGGCGACCGTGGCCCCGGACGCGGCGCGCTCGACCGTCGCGACTGCGGGGGCGAACACCGCAACGCCGGGCAGCGCGGCCAGCCGCGCGTTCAGCGCCATGCGCAGGCTGCGCGCCTCGACCATCCAGCCGAACGCCGGTTGGTCCAGCTCGGCCGCGTCGAAGTGCAGGAACAGCGACGAGGCCGGCCGCCCGACCCGGCCGTCGGAGACGCGGATGTCGCGGATCGGCCCGGGCGGGTAGGGCAGCGCGCCCCACAGCCCGGCGCGCTCCAGCACCGCGCGCGAGCCGGCGGCGATGGCGTAGGCGCGGCCGTCGAAATCGGGATGGGTCATCGGCGGCAGCGCCGCGCGGTCGACCACGGCGACCCGCAGGCCCGACGCCGCCAGCAGGCAGGCCAGTACGCCGCCCACCGGACCCGCCCCCATCACGCACACATCGACCGCGATCCTATCAGCCATTGCCCGCGACTTCCTCACGAATGTTTGCGCTATCTGCATAGAAACTAGGCAGTCTCGCCGACCGCCGGAACAACGTCGCCGCACCGACCTCGATCGGGCTGCGGCATGGTTCTTGGTAGGGCAAGGCAAGCGCCCCGCGTCGAGCCGGATGTTGGAACGATGTCGCGGGCGGGAAGAGCCAAGGAGCGGGGCCGCGACATGAAGCTGATCATCGCCATCATCAAGCCGTTCAAGCTCGATGACGTCCGCGAAGCGCTGACCCCGCTCGGGGTGCAGGGGCTCACCGTCAGCGAGGTCAAGGGTTTCGGTCGCCAGAAGGGCCAGACCGAGATCTACCGCGGCGCCGAGTACCACGTGAACTTCCTGCCCAAGGTGAAGATCGAGGTCGCCGTCGCCGCCGACCTGGCCGAGCAGGTGGTCGAGGCGATCACCAAGGCCGCCCACACCGGCAAGATCGGCGACGGCAAGATCTTCGTCATGGACATCGAGCGCGCGGTGCGCATCCGCACCGGCGAGCTCGACGCCGAAGCGCTGTGAGACATCCAGGAAAGGACCGACCGACGATGAAGAAGCTGTTGCAGCGTGCCGCGATGGCGCTGCTTCCCTTGGCCATGACGCTGCCGCT
>CAXUHK010000248.1:0-5045 GCA_964250775.1 uncultured Acetobacteraceae bacterium
GTCTCGGGACAGGGCGGCGCGGGACAGGGTGGCGGCGCCGGCGGGCGCGCCCCGTGGCCCTGGAGCGTCCAGGCCGGCGGCGTCGGCCGGTACTTCGGCAGCGCCGAGGCAGCGGTCGCCGCCGTGCAATCGCTGCTGGACCGTGGCGTGCGGTCGATCGACGTCGGCTGCTTCCAGATCAACCTGTTCCATCACCCCGGCGCCTTCCCCGACCTGGCCAGCGGCTTCGACCCGCTGGCCAACGCGACCGAAGCGGCGCGCTTCCTGGTCTCGCTACGCGACGAGCTCGGCGCCTGGGAACCGGCGGTGGCCGCCTACCATTCCCGTACGCAGGCGCTGGGTATGCCCTACCGCGACCTGGTGCTGGCGTCGTGGCGCGGCACGGCATCGCTTCCGGGCATGATCGCCGGCATCCGCGTCTGGGGCCCGGCAGGGGAAATCATGGGCAGCCTCGCGCCGTTGGTGGCGATGGCGCCGCCGGCGCAAGCCATGGCACCGGGCATGGCGCCGGGCATGTGGATACGGATGCCGCGCACCCTGGTGGCGGCGCGCTGAACCATGGCGGCCGCAGCCGGCCGCGGCACACGCAGGGTCAGGCGCCGTTGATCATCGCGAACACCTTGTCGTGCTCGCCCCGGGCTTCCGCATGGCGTTGCGGCTTGACCCGCTCCACCAAGATTTCCGCGGCCGCGCCGTCGGCGGCGAGCAGCGCCATGCTCTCCCGGACGTAGTCGTCGAGCGGCATCGCCCGCGGGTTGCCGCGCTGCCCCGGCGTGAGGTCGGTCGCCACCAGCGGCGGCGCCAGCTCGATCACCTGCACCGCCGTCCCGCGCAGCAGGAAGCGCAGCGACTGCGTGTAGGAGTGCATCGCCGCCTTGGTGGCGCTGTAGGTCGGCGTATCGGCCCGCGGCACGAAGGCGAGGCCCGAGGTCACGTTGATGACCGCGGCCAGCTTCTGCCGGCGCAGCTGCGGCAGCAGGGCGGTGGTGAGGCGGATCGGGCCGAGCAGGTTGGTCGTGACCGTCGCCTCGCAACCCGACAGGTCGAACGGCTCGGCCAGCGGGTCCTCGGCGCGCATGATGCCGGCGTTGTTGACCAGCACGTTCAGCGCCGGGTGCTCGTGGGCGACACGTCCGGCGAAGGCGCGGACCGCCTCCGGGTCGGCCACGTCAAGCACGATGGAGGTCATGCCGGGGTTGGCGGCAACCACCTCCGCGAGCGGTTCGGAACGGCGCCCGGCGACGATGACGCGGTTGCCCGCGGCGTGGAACGCCTCGGCCAAGCCCCGGCCGATCCCCGAGCCGCCGCCGGTGACGAGGATGGTGTTGCCGGTGGTGTTCATGGTGCTCCCCTGCTGCGTGGGCCCGCCGCCGTGGCCTCCCGCATGGTCTCCCGGAGGGCCGCCGGCCTGGACCGCGCGGCTTCGTTGTCGGCCTGCTTACGGGATCGCGCTCGATGCCGCAATGAGCGCCGCAATGGGCGTCACGGTGACGGCTGCCTGGGTCGCGTCGGGAATCAACGGGTCGCTTCGAGCCCCGCTGGATCGCTGGGCCGGCATCGCTTGGTTGGCTGGCCTGCCGGCCGCCGTGCCGCCGCCGCTGCCGGTTGGCGGCTCTCGCGGCGTCGCCGCCAGCTTCCGTCGGCCGGCTTATCCACAGCGGTTGTCCACAGGTGCGGTCTAAGTAAGTCTATTATAAGAGTCTATTACTAAGTCTATTACGAAAATCGCCTTTTAGAATCATGAGGTTAACCCCCCTAAACGACCCGTTGATTCCCGAATCCGACCCGTTGATTCCCGAATCCGACCCGTTGATTCCCAAAACCGACCCGTTGATTCACTTATCCACAGGGGTTTTCCCCAACCGGCGCCGCAGCGCCGCCGAAACGCTCGCCGCCTCCCGATCCGACCCTTCTATTCCCATCCGATCCCGGGCAATGTTACGCTGTGCGGCAGGCTCGGCGGCGCCAGCGGCGCGGCGCGGGAATCAAGGGGTCGGTTTGATGGCGGACGAGGCCGAGCTGAGCGACGTCGAGCGGCGGCGGCTGGAGCGTTTCGCCCGCTCGCGCGGCAACCGGCGCGGCCGCAAGGCGCCCGCCATCATGCCCTCGCGGCTCGCCCGCACCTCGGCGTTCGCGCCGCGGCACAAGGGCCTGATCACCGATTCCGCGTTCCAGCGGCTCTACATCGTGCGCCCGCACACCGTGGTCGAGGTGCGCGGCCGCGAGCTCGGCTCGCAGCACCGCGACGCGCTCTACGCGCTGTTCCGGATGCGCGCGCAACGCACCGAAGCGCCGCCGCAGGAGGGCGCGCCCAAAGGCCTGGCGCTGTACCACACCGAGGCCAGCTGGCGCGACCTGCTGGTGGCGACCGGGCGCACCGCGCACGTCAACAACCTCGGCACCCTGCTGCGGGTGTTCGAGGAGCTGCGCTCGGTGTCGTTCCGCTTCTACCAGGGCGACTTCCAGGCCTACGAGGAGGCGGCCAAGCACGGCCGCCTGGCCGGCGCCGGCTATTCCGACAACCTGCTCGGCCGCATCGAGTGGGAGGGGGTGGCGCTGGACAGCACGGTGCGCGTCACCTACGGCGAGTGGGTGCGCCGCATGTTCGAGAGCCGCAGCCTGGCCTCGATCGACGGCGAGGCGTATTTCCGCCTGCGCTCGGACTACGCCAAGGCGTTCTGGCCGTACATCGACTCGCAGCCGGACTACTCCTGGGTCGCGGTCGAGACCCTGGCCGAACTCGCCGGGCGCAACTACGCGGCCGAGACCACGCGCCAGAAGTTGAAGTTCCGCGAGGAGTGCCGCCAGGCGTTCGACGACATGGCGCAGGCCGGCGGCCTCGCCTCGTGGTGCTGCGTCGAGGTGGGCGAGGGCCGCGCCAAGAGCTACCGCTACGACTACCTGCACAGCCTGCCCAAGACGCTGCCGGCGCGCCCCGCCTCGTCGCGACCGGCCTCGGCCCGGCAACCGGCAGCCAGGCAGGGGCGGCTCGGGTTCGACGAGCCGGACAAGCCGGGCGCGTGACCCGAAGCATCGGCGAAGCCGAGGCGGCGGACCGCCTCGCACACCCGCTCCAGGCAACGCTCGACCGCATCGCGCGTGCGCTGGTCGCGCTCGAAGGCGTCCCGGCCCATGCCGACCAGATAACTCTCGATGTGTTCGGTGTTGGCCCGCAGACGTGCCTTCCGCACCGGCTCGGGCGGCAGGTCCACGCGACGGTGCAGGATCTCCGCAAGCCGCCGCTCCAGTCCCATGAGACGGATCAAGTCCATGCGGGCGGCCGGATCGAACTCCGCCACCAGGTCCACGTCGCTGCCGGCCGCGGCGTCGCCGCGGGCGCCCGCGCCGCACAGCGCCCGGCGCCTTGTGCCGGCTTGGGGCAGCTCCGCCTCGGGCGCGCGCCACGGGGCGATCACCCGGTCGGCCGAGTCGGTCGTTATTTCGGGCGTGGCCATCACCCGACCCGCGCGTAGTCCAGGCCGCGCGCCAGCCAGCAGCCGACCCGCAGGCCCGACACCTGACCCGAGCCGTCGCGCCGCGCCGCCAGCGTCCAGTCGCCCGGCGGCGTGTGGTCCAGCGCCCGCGGGCAGGGCAGCGCCCACACATCCGGCCCGACCGGCTCCAGCAGCTCCATGCGCCCCTGGCCCAGGAAGCCGGAGCAGGCGCCGTACAGCGCTCCGCCGGCATCGGCCACGACCAGTTCCGCGTCCAGCTCGTCGCAGCGGTAGCGGCCGGCCAAGCCCTCCGACAAGGCACCTTCCGGCGCGGGCGCGCCGGCGCAGGGGCGCAACAGCGCGGCGCGGTTCTCCCCTGGCCGCTCCATCCACAGCCCGCCCTCGCCGGGGTACAGCCGGGCGCCGGCGCTGGCGGCGCTGCCGTCGGGTCGCAGGTCGAGCAGCTCGGCCGGGTGGGCGTGGCGCAGCCGGACCTGCCCGGCGCCGGCGGACTCGACGCGCGTGGCGAGCCCGGTCTCGTCGTCCAGGTAGGCGCCGAGCCAGGCTGGCGCCGGCAGGCTAGTGTCGGGCAGGCTGGCGTCGGGACGCTCCCGCCCGCCGCCATCGATGCCGAGCACGGCGGCGAGCAGGTCCAGCGCCGCGGCGTGCGCGTCCGACAGGTGGTTGAACAGCACCACGACCGAGACGCGCTCGGCGGCCACGTGCAGCCGGTGCGCGCGCCAGCCGCGCAGCGCGCCGCCATGGCCGGTCACGGCATGGCCCAGCTCGACGCCGCGCGCCAGGCCGAAGCCGTAGCGCGCCGGCGCCCCGTCCGCGAACGCCACCGGCGCGGACAGGCGGGCGTACAGCGAATGGGGGTCGTCGCGGGTGGCGTCGATGTGCCGCTCCCAGGCGATCAGGTCGTCGAGGCTGGCGCCGAGACCGGCGTCGCCGGTCCACAGGATGCGGTTGCGGGCGCGGCGGAACCCGGCCTCCGGCGTGCCCTCGTAGCCCTGCGCGCCGTCCGGCATGGCCTCGGTGTCGGCGGCGAGGAAGGCGGTTTCCATGCCGGCGGGCGCCAGCACCCGCTCACGCAGCAGCTCGGCGAACGGGCGGCCGGCGCGCTCCTGCAGCACGTCCGACAGGATGCGGAAATTGCCGTTGGAGTACGAGTAGCGCGTGCCCGGCGCGAACTGCAGGCTGCGGACGCCGGCGAATAGCCGGGCCGCCTCGGCGTCGCCGAACGGCGCCTCGACGGGCGCCCCGTGCAGCATCGCCACCGCCCAGTAGTCGCGCAGCCCGGACTGGTTGTGGCACAGCTGCGCGGCCCCCGGCGCCGGGCCGTCCAGCCGCGGCAGCCGCGCCCGCACGTCGGCGTCGAGTGTCGTGGAGGCGGGCGCCGCGAGGTCGGGGAACAGCTCGAGCGCCAGGCCGCAGGTGAACTGCTTGGTGATCGAGCACAGGCGGAACAGCGTGCGCGGCGTGAACGCGATGCGCCGCTCGGCACAGGCCCAGCCCCAGGCGCCGCGCGCCCGCACCTCGCCGCCCCGCAGCACGGCGGCGCCGCCGCCCGGCCCGCGGCCGCGGCGCGGCAGGGCGGGGAGGGCGCGG
>CAXUHK010000249.1:0-4990 GCA_964250775.1 uncultured Acetobacteraceae bacterium
CGCCTGCCGCGCCGGCACCGGGCCGCTCGCGGGCGACTACCTGCGCGGCCACACCGCGCTGCTGCGGCGCGCCCCCGTGGGCGGGGGGGGGCGCGCCGCCCACCGCGATCTGGGCGCTGGAGCTGTCGCTGCTGGCCGGCATCCTGACGGTGTTCCTGCTCGGCCATCGCGGCCTGCGCGGGCGGTTCGCGGCGGGGTCGCAGGCGGCGGTCGCGGGATCGCTGCTGGCGGTGATGAACACCGCCTCGGAGTTCGGCTTCGGCGCGGTGATCGCGGCGCTTCCGGGGTTCGCACTGGTCAAGGGCGCGCTGGCGGCGATCCCGAACCCGCTGGTCAACGAGGCGGTCAGCGTCACCACGCTGGCCGGGATCACCGGCTCGGCCTCGGGCGGGCTCAGCATCGCGTTGGCGGCGTTGTCGGCCCAGTTCATCGCGGCGGCGAACGCGGCGCACATCCCGATGCAGGTGCTGCACCGGGTCGCGGCGATGGCCAGCGGCGGCATGGACACGCTGCCGCACAACGGCGCCGTCATTACCGTGCTGGCCGTGACCGGGCTCACGCACCGCGAGTCGTACCGCGACATCTTCGCCATCACGTTGCTCAAGACGCTGGCGGTGTTCGTGGTGATCGCGGTCTACGCGCTGACCGGCATCGTGTAGCGGCTCAGCCTCCCGCCGCCAGTTGGGTGCTCAGCGTCGAGAACGCCAGGTGGAACACGTCGTCGCGCACCATGGCGATCAGCCGCGCGTCGTCGTTCGGCGAAGCGACCCAATCGGCGGTCCAGACCGCGAAGGTCGTGCCCGTCGCCGTGACCGGATAGAGCCGGGCTCCCGCGTGATAGTTCAGCCACGGCGTCGGGCTTTTCAGGATGCGGTAGCGGAACGCGTGCTCGGTGTCCGACATCATGGTGAGCTCTTCGTGCAACGCGCCGTCACCCAACGCGAACTCGCGGATGCCGGACACCTGATCGGCCCGCGCGCCCGCCAGCATGTGCATGTCGCGGATATCGGGATGCCAGCCGTCCATGCCGGCGAAGTCGCGCATCCGCCGCCACACCGCCTCGATCCCGGCGTCGATCACCGAGGACGCGAACACCTTGGCCGGCCGCATCCCCTGCCAGCGCACGCTCCCCGCCGGCGCGGCGCGGCCAGCCACGAGCGTCGCCAGCGACTGCAAGCCCCCGGCGAACACGTCGCGCGAGACGATTTCGACGTACTTGCCCCGGTCGGCCTGCGCCTCGTCGAACGTGGCGCTCCACTGCGCGAAGGTGCGGTCGGCGTCGACCACCGGGGTCAACTCGAAGTGGGCGTAGTAGTTCTCGACCGGGAACGCCGGCGTCTCGAAATTGTAGGCGAAGCGGTAGCGGCAATCGTCCAGCTCCAGCAGCCGCTCGCGCACCGGCGTGCCGTCGCCGAGCTTGAGCGCCCGCACGCAGCCGACGCTGTCGGGCGCGCGGCCGTCCTCGATGGCGCTCTCCGCGACCCCGCCCGCCCATCGCGACAGCGCGCCGAAATCGCGCACCTCCGCCCAGACCGCCTCGACCGGCGCATTGATGACGACACTGGCGTATGCTTGCGCCATCAGCGCGACTCTCTCGCCAGGGCCTTAAACTTTCGCGTCTGCTCGACGAGGGCGAGCTCGGTCGGCAGCCGCTCCATGCTGCTGGCGCCATAGAACCCGTCGCAGCCGGCGCAGTGCCGGAGGACGTGTCGCGCGTCGTCCGGCATGGCGATCGGGCCGCCATGGCACAGCACCAGCACGTCCGCCCGCGCCGCCCGCGCCGCTTGCGCGATGGCGTCGATGCGGCCCACGCACTCGTCCAGCGTCGGCGCGTTGGCGGCGCCGATGCTGCCGCCTGTGGTGAGGCCCATGTGCGCCACCACGATGTCCGCCCCCGCCGCCGCCATGGCGCGCGCCTCCGGGACGTCGAACACGTAGGGCGTGGTCAGCATGTCGCGCTGGTTCGCCTGGCGGATCAGCTCGACCTCCAGCGCGTAGCCCATGCCGGTCGCTTCCAGGTTGGCGCGCATGATGCCGTCGAACAGGCCCACCGTCGGGAAGTTCTGCACGCCGGAGAAGCCCATCGCGCGCAGCCGGTCGAGGAACTCGGGCAGGATGCAGAACGGGTCGGTGCCGTTGACCCCGGCCAGCACCGGCGTGTGGCGCACCACCGGCAGCACCTCGCGCCCCATCTCGACCACGATGTCGTTGGCGTTGCCGTACGCCATCAGCCCGGCCAGCGAGCCGCGCCCGGCCATGCGGTAGCGGCCGGAGTTGTAGATCACGATGAGGTCGATGCCGCCTTCCTCCTCGCACTTGGCCGACAGGCCGGTGCCGGCGCCGCCGCCCACGATCGGCTCGCCGCGCGCCGCCATCGCCCGAAACTTGGCCATCAACTCGGAGCGGGGGATCGCCGGCATGGTTCAGTGCTCCGTGATGGCGTGGAAGTGCTCGACGAGCGCGTGCGCGAACTCGGGTGCGTTGACGTGGCCGGGATGGCGGACCACGCGCCGCGCGTCGGTTTGGGCCACGGTTTGCTCGATGGCCCGGAACAGCGCCGCGTCGGCTGCCGGATCGTGGAACGCGGCACCGGGCGCGTCCAGCGCCGAGACGCCGCCCTCGGGCAGCAGGAAGCGGACCGGACCCTCGCAGCGGTTGAGCCGCTCGCCGATCCAGCGGCCGATCCGCTCGCACTCCTCCGGCGTCGTGCGCATCAGCGTCACCTGCTCGTTGTGGACGTAGAGGTTGCGCTCCTGGAACCTGGCGGGGACGCTGGCGAGCGCCCCGAAGTTCACCATGTCTAGCGCCCCGCACGAGCCGACATAGGGCAGCCGGCTGCGCGCCACGGCGCCGAAGCGGTCCTCGGTGCAGGGGAACACGCCGCCGATCAGCAGGTCGCACACCTCGGTCGTGGTCACGTCGATCAGGCCGCGCAGCAGCCCGGATTCGGCCAGCTTCTCCATCGACTGCCCGCCGGTGCCGGTGGCGTGGAACACCAGGCAGTCGTACTCGCCGTGCAACGCCGCGACGAGCTGGTTGACGCAAGGCGTGGTCACGCCGAACATGGCCCAGTGACCGCGAAGCTGTGGGTTCTGGCCATTTGCGGCAGAAGCTAGACTTGTCAACAGCTTGCGCGCTGCCTCGCTCCGAGCATCCACCATGTCTTTTGACACTTCGCCGCTCGGCATGTTCGGCGCGTGGTGACGCGGAGCTTGATATTGCTGCAGATCGGGATCGGCACTTTTGACAAATCGTGTGTTCTGTAAAGCCGTGGCCACCCTGCACAGCTTCGCGGTCACTGGGCCAAGTTGGAAGTACTCGCGGTCAATCGAGAGCACGAGCTTGTCATCCCGAATTCCCTGGTACAGCCACTCGGCGATCGTGAACTCGATCCCAAGCGACTTCCCGGCCTCGTCCGTGGGCGCCGCCCATTCCTCAATCCAGCCAAAGCCTTGCGGTCGCGTTCCCTTCTGTCGGATCGTCGTCTCGATCACGGTGCCTTTCAGGCGGCGAAGGGCCTCGACGATGCGGGTGTACTCGGCCCCTCCCGTGGGACGGCCGATGCCCTTCAACAGCTCGTAGAGACTGACGCGGAACTTGCGTGAGGTGGGTATGCCACGGTTCATGGCCTCCCGCATCTGGCTGGCCGCCCAGATCAGGATGTCAGCATCCCAGATCGTAGCCATGCCGGTTTCCGAGTTGGCCGTCACACGGACCCGGATTTCCGTGGTGCCGTTCCGCACGCGATAGTCGATCGGCTCAAGGCGCTTGTTCTTGGAGAGGCTGAAGAATGGCCGCTCCATCATTTCCTGCTGGTCGTCGGTCGGAAGGTCGCCCGGCAACGCCACAAACAAGTCGAGTTGGCCGGCCTTCGGGCCTCCCTCCCCTAGCCGCTGAGCTTTGCCGGTCACGGCCTATGCACCTTCGGCATCGAGCGCCTCGCTAACCTTGAACGCGATCCAGGCGCTCCGGCTTATGCCCCGGCGCTTTGCCGCGGTGTCCACCCGGCGAAGCAGCTCGCCGTTGAACCGTAACATGATGGGTGTTTTGCGCGCGTCGGTCGCTGGCGGCGCAACTTCCTCGACGGCAACCTTGCCGGCCCCGTGTATGAACGCACTTGCCGCCTGCTCCGCGTCCCGGTCTGTAGGCGCAGAACGATTGACGTTCGGCTTACGAGCGATGACCATTCGCATTCGCCTCTATATCGGACCGCTATACAAACACTGCTTCCGTCAATGCGGCAAGCTCCTGGACAGCCTTCTGATCCCTGGGCGTCTGCTCCATGACCGACCGACCTAGGGCAGCAGCGTTCGGGAACGCCTTGCGTCGCCCGACCGGCAGCGGCAGGTACTCAAGCCCGTCGGCCTCTCTGAGGCTCTCAGCCGCTGCGTCATTGTCCGATCCTTGCGCGTCGGCGGCATTCAGGATGATGATGGCACGGAGGCGCTCGTTGATCTCCCTTGCCTCCTTGACCAGGGCAGCGATGTTGTCGATGGCCCACAGGTCGAAGCTGCGAGGCTGGACGGGGATCAGCAGCGTGTCCGCAACGGTTAGGGCCGCGCGCAAGCTTCCGGTGTCCCGGCCACCGACGTCGATCACCACATCAGAATACTTTGGGGCAAGCTGGCGGGTTTGGGTGCGAAGTGCGGCCCCGTGAAGCGAGACGGCGGTGTAGCCAGCCGCGCCAAGCTGTTCAGTACGCAATTCGGTGAAGCTGATGGCAGTCCCTTGCTCATCCCCATCTACCAGCAGCACGTCGCGGCCTGACAGCGTGCGTGAGATGGCCAGGTTGATGGCCAAGGTGGTCTTACCAACCCCACCTTTGGTGTTACCGACAACAAGGATCATACTGCGTTCCGATGCTATCCAGATAGCGGTTACGGTCGCTCTGCCATCTAAGCGATATACACACGCTACACGATAGATCGCGGGCCGCGAAGCGGCCTGTCGCCCAAAACCGCGACCGTTCCGTTTTCGGACTATCCGGAGG
>CAXUHK010000250.1:0-4874 GCA_964250775.1 uncultured Acetobacteraceae bacterium
GGCCGGGAGGGTTCGCCGAGGCGTCGCTGCCGTTCGGCGACGCGCCCTCGGCGCGGGCGCTGCCGGCGCTGCCCGTGGCGGACGCCGACCATCCGCTCGGCGCCCCGGTGGCGCAGGTGCTCGACACCTACGTGATCGCGGTCGCGGCCGACGGCAGCCTGGTGCTGGTCGACCAGCACGCGGCGCACGAGCGGCTGACGCATGAGGCGCTGCGCGAACAGATGCTGGCCGGCGGCGTGCGCGCGCAACCGCTGCTGATCCCGGCGGTGATCGAGTTGCCGCCGGCCGACGCGCGCCGCCTGCTCGACCACGCGGGGGCGCTGGAGCGGCTCGGGCTGGCGCTGGAGGGGTTCGGCCCCGGCGCGGTTCTGGTGCGCGCGCTTCCCGCGCTGTTGGGCGCCCCCGACCCGGCGGCGCTGCTGCGCGACCTGGCCGACGAGCTGGGCGAAGGCGAGGCCACGGCGCTGGACGCCCGGCTCGACGCGGCGGTGGCGCGCCTGGCCTGCCACGGCAGCATTCGCGCCGGCCGGCGGATGGACGCCGCCGAGATGTCGGCGCTGCTGCGACGCATGGAGGCGACACCGCGCGCCGCCACCTGCAGCCATGGTCGCCCGACCTTCCTCAAGCTGTCGCGCGGCGAGATCGAGCGGCTGTTCGGGCGGCGTTGACCCGCGCCATGGGGTTGCTTCAAGGCGGCATGTGCAGACAATCCTGCGCGTCGAGGGGTGCGACTCACGATCTACTGCAACGATCATCCACCGGCGCACGTCCACGTCACCGGACCAGGATGGGTGGTGGTGGTAAACATTCTTAAACCCGAGGTTCGGGAGGTCATTGGCTGCGGCGAAAGGCGAGCGAGCCGGAGCTGGCGGCAGGCGCCGCGCTTTCCCGCCCTACGATTCCCGCAACTTCCGCAGCGCCACGTCGCAGTACATGTTCGGCTCCAGCGCGAAGTAGACCATCTCCCATTGCTCGGCGACCATGAACTCGTTGGCCGCCTGCACCACGCCGTACGGCCCGGTCGAGTCGTACATCACGTAGTCGTTCAGGATCAGCGTGCCGTCCGGCTTCATCTTGCGCCCGACGATCGCCAACTCGCGCGCCACGCTGTCGTAGGTGTGGTCGGCGTCGAGGTAGAGGATGTCGACGCTGCCATCCGCCAGGCCCTCCAGCGCCGCGGCGCTGTCCTGCTCGATCACCGAGACGCGGCCGTCGCGGATCATGGCGTCGAACCGCCGGCGGTAGAACGCGCCATGGGTCAGCTCGCCGAACCAGTGCTGGCGCGGGTGGCCCCAGAACAGCGGCAACTCATGCAGCCGGAACGTGTCGATGGCGATGAAGTGGCCGGCGTCGCACGCGCGGATCAGGTGCTCGGAGAAGTCGCCGAGCGCCACGCCGACCTCGACCACGACGCCGCCCTTCGGCAGCAGCGACAACGCGCTGACCCGGTCGGGCATCACCCGCGCGCCACGCAACAGACGCGCCGGCACCGGCACTGCCGGCCGCAACGCTGCCGGCGCGGGCGGCGTCGCGACCGGCTGCGCCGGGATTTGGACAGGCGGCCGCAAGGCCGCCCGAATGCGCTGCAACATGCCGCCCCCGGAACCCGGAGGACTATAAACCACTCCTCAACCCGTGAGGGAACCGCCAATCGTCAGTGCTGGACGCGCCTCTCCTCGCGCCGGACGGCGACGAGCCGGTCCGCCTCAAACGCCGCCTGGGCACGCGAGATGCCCAGATCCTGCAGCATCCGATCGTCGAGCTGCAACAGTTCGCGGCGCAGCGTCCGCGCCTGCATCGCCTGCTCGAAGCCGTGCCAAAGCCGGGCCACCAAATCGGTCATTGCAACCTCCTGTGCTGGATGGGACGGTGCAAGGATCGTCCGGGACCACAAATAAGAGAAACGAATTGCATTCATTGCGTCCATCAGCGACACTGATGGACATGCAAACGCCCCTGGCCATCGACCCCGACCTGCTGCGCGCCTTCGCGTTCATCGCCGAGGAAGGCAGCTTCACCCGCGCCGCTCAGCGCGTCGGGCGCACGCAGTCCGCGGTGTCGATGCAGGTGCAGCGGCTGGAGACGCTGTTGGGCCAGCGCGTGCTGCAGCGCGGCAAGGGCGGCGCCGTGCAGTTGACCCCGCACGGCCAGTACCTGCTGGAACGCTCGCGCGACCTGCTGGCGCTCAACGACGAGATCTGGACCGCCTTCCACGCACCCTCGGTGCAGGGCACGGTGCGCCTCGGCACCCCGGACGACTACGCGCTCACCCATCTCCCCGGCGCGCTGAAGCGGTTCGCTGAGACTCACCCGGCGGTCGAGGTCGACGTGCTCTGCCTGCCGAGCAGCGACTTGATCGGCAAGCTGCGCGCCGGCGAGCTGGACCTGACCTTGTGCAGCGAGGGCCACCAGCCGGCGCACTGGCCCACGACCGAGCTGTGGCGCGGGCCGTTGCACTGGATCACCGCCGAGCGGAACTCGCCGCACCGGCGCGACCCGCTGCCGCTGGCGCTGGCGGCCGGCGACTGCGCCTGGCGCATCGCGGCGCTGCGCACCTTGGAGCGCATCGACCGCCGCTACCGGATCGCCTACACCTCGGCGACGCTGGCCGGCACGCACGCGCCGGTGCTGGCCGGCCTCGCGGTCACGGTGTCGCCGATCACCTGGCTGCCGGACGGCCTGCGCGCCTTGCCGCCGGACGAGGCGCTGCCGGCGCTGCCGGACTGCGCCATCCTGCTGCTGCAGGCGCGCGAGCCGCGCGAGCGCGTGGCGGAAGCGCTGGCACAGCACATCGCGGCCAGCTTCGGCGTCCGGGTGTAGCGGTCACAGTCCCATCCTTATAGGCCGGCCTCGACCACGATCGGCGAGCCGTCGCTGAACCGGCCGAAGCGGAACGGCGTCGGGTCGACCAGCGGCGGCGCGCCGGTGGCGAGGTCGGCGGCGAGGCGCCGGGCGGCGGGGCCGATGCCGAAGCCGTGGCCGGAGAAGCCGGTCGCGACCGTGAGGCCGGGCAGCGCCTCGACCGGGGAGATCACCGGCACCGCGTCCGGCGTCACGTCGATCAGCCCGGCCCATTGCTGCACCACACGCATCCCCGCGAAGCCGGGGAACATCGCTACCAGCCGCTGCTGCACCCGCGCGTTCGTCGCGGTGTCCGGCGCCGGGTCGAGCACCCGGATCGCCTCGAACGGGCTCGGCTCGTCGAGCTTCCAGCGCTTCGGCGTGCGCGCCTCGGCCATGAAGCGGCCGTCGAGGCGCGGCCGCAGCCCCTTCCACTCGGCGCGCAGCGCCGGCAGGAACTCGCGCGCGAAGGCGAAGCTGTCCGGCACCAGCGGCACGATGTTGCCATGGCCGTTGGCGATGCTGTAGCCGCCGTCCGCGCGCTTACGGAACGCGAAGTCGCCGAGCCAGGCCGAGGTCTCCGGCAACCCCGGCAGCGGCGCCGTGCGCAGCACCGAGGACAGCACCTTCAGTTGCGGCAGGCGCACGCCCAGGCTGCCGCAGAACAGCCGCGACCAGGCGCCCCCGGCCAGGATCACCGCGTCGCAGGCGATCCGCCCGCGCTCGGTGACGACCCCCGCAACCCGGCCGCCGACGAGGTCGAGCCCGCGCACCGCGCAGCCGGTCAGGATCGCTGCCCCCAGCCGGCGCGCCGCCTCAGCGATCGCGGGGGCGGCCAGTTGCGGCTCGGCGCGGCCGTCGCTCGCGGTGTAGAGGCCGCTTGCGACCGGCTGGGTGGCGCCCGGCAGCAACTCGGCGATCTCGGCGGCACCCAGTTGCCGGCTGTCCATCTGGTACGGCCGCGCCAGCTCCAGCCACTTGGCCTGATGCTCGCGTTCGGCGTCGTCGTTCGCGGCATACAGCACGCCGCAGGTGCGGAACCCGGTCGGTGCCTCGACCACGCGGTCCATGTCGCCCCACATCCGCAGGCTCTCGATGATCAGCGGGATCTCGCGCTGGTCGCGGCCGGTCTTGCGCACCCAGCCCCAGTTGCGGCTCGACTGCTCGCCGGCGATCGTGCCCTTCTCGCACAGGGTCACGCCGACGCCGCACTGGGCCAGCGCCAGCGCTGCGCTCGTGCCGATGATGCCGCCGCCGATCACCACCACGTCGCTGTGCGCCGGCAGCCGCTCGTCGCCGTCGACCGGCGTGGTCGGAGGTCCCATCGGAATTCCCCTTGAGAATCGAATACGGTAACAAAAGCAAACTTACGCCAGGGCGGACGTTGACGCGAACCAGCCAATGACGGTCCGAACGTGAACCATCCCTCGCTCGCCTGCAAAGTCGCCGTCGCCATCCCGGTCAAGGACGAGGCCGAGCGCATCGGCGACTGCCTGCGCGCGCTCGCCTGGCAGTGGGGCGGCCACGACACGCAGGTCGTGCTGTTGCTGAACAACTGCACCGACGCCACCGCCGCGGTGGTGCGTGGCCTGCAACCGGGCCTGCCATGCCCGATCCACCTCGTCGAGCGCGCGCTGTCGGGCGCGGAGGCCTCGGCCGGCCATGCCCGCCGCCTCGCCATGCGGCACGCGGCGCGGCTGCTGCCGCCCGGAGGCGTGCTGCTGACCACCGACGCCGACGGCACGGTGGCGCCGGACTGGGTCGCCGCCAACCTCGCGGCGATCCGGCGCGGCGCCGACGCGGTGGCGGGCCAGGCGGTGATCGACCCGGTCGAGGCGGCGCTGATCCCGCAGCACCTGCACGACGACGACGCGCTCGAATGCGCCTATGCCGACCTGCTGGACGAGATCGACGCGTTGCTCGACCCTGACCCCTGCGACCCATGGCCGCGCCACAGCGAGCATTCCGGCGCCAGCTTGGCGGTGACGCTGGACGCCTATCACCGCGCCGGCGGCATCCCGGCGGTGCCGACC
>CAXUHK010000251.1:0-4862 GCA_964250775.1 uncultured Acetobacteraceae bacterium
TGCCGGGGGCGGGGGGCCCGGGGGGGCGGGGGCCGCCGGGGGGGGGGCTGGGCGGGGGGCCAGCCCGGGCGCCGGGCCGCGCGGCGCCTCGGGTCGACGTGCGCGCCGGCCTGCGCACCGTGCGGCTGCCGCTGGAGGCGCCCGCCTACGCCATGCCGCTGGCCGATCCGGGCGTGCTGGCGGCACTCGGCCCGGCCGGCGCCGGCATCGCCCAGGCGCGGGCGCCGTTGCGCGGGCGGGTCACGATCCCGGCCTATGCCGGCGGCGCCTGCGTGGTGTTCAGGGCAGCGATGGGGCCAGCTTAGGCGCCAGCGCCACGCCACGGCGGATCGCCACGATGGCAAGCAGGTACACTCCGGCCGCGACCAGGAACGGCAATCCGGGCAACGCCACCCAGGCGTCCGACCCGGCGAACCGGCTGAACAGCGTCGCCGCCACGATCGGGCTCACGATCGCGGTCACGCCCTCGACCGAGGACAGCGCGCCCATCACCCTGCCCTGTCGCTGCGGCCCCGCCGCCTGCGAGATCAGCGAGCGCACGGCGGGGTTGGCTAGGCCGCCGAACGCCTGCAGCGCCACGGCGACGTACAGCATCCAGCCCTGGGTCGCGAACGCGATCAGGGCGTAGGCGCAGGCGCTGATGGCGAACCCGGCCACCGCCGTCCGTTGCTCGCCCAGTAGTGCCACCATCCGACGTACCAGGAATCCTTGCACCACCGCGCCGCAGACGCCGATCAGGCCCAGCGCCAGCCCGTTCTGCTCGGTGCCCCAGCCGAAGCGGGCGATGGTCGAGAGCACGAACACCGTCTGCAGCGTGCCGAGCCCGAACCACATTCCGCTCCACGCCGTCGCCAGGTGGCCGAGCGCCGGGTCGGCGCGCAGCATTCGCAGCGCCGCGAGCGGGCTCGATCCCTTCCAGGTGAATGGCTGCCGCAGCTCTCGCGGCAGCGACTCCGGCAGCGCCAGTAGGCCGAACACCACGTTGCAACAGCCCAACCCGGCGGCGACCAGGAACGGCAGCCGCAGATCGATCCCGCCCAGCACGCCGCCCAGCGCCGGGCCGATGACGAAGCCGAAGCTGAACGTGGCGCCGATCAGCCCGAACCGCCGCGCCCGGTCGGCGGGCGGGGTGATGTCGGCGATGTAGGCGGTCGAGGCGGCGGTGTTGGCGGCCATGGAGCCCGCGATGGCGCGCCCGAGATAGAGCCAGCCGAGGCTCGGCGCCCAGGCCAGCAGGAAGTAGTTCAGCGTGAAGCCGCCCAGCGACATCAGGATCACCGGCCGCCGCCCGAAACGGTCGGATAGCCCGCCCAGCAGCGGCGAGGCGACCAGTTGCGCCAGGGCGAAGGTGGCGACCAGCGCGCCGACCGCGAACGATGCCCCGCTCGGCTCGCGCCCGCTCAACTGCTGCACCAGGCGCGGCACGATCGGCACCACCAGGCCGATGCCGAGCGCGTCGAGCCCCAGCGTTATCAGCACGAACGCCAGCGCCGCCTGGCGCCTCGGAGCGGGCGAGGCTGCCTGCGTCACGCCGCCTCCCTCGCCGCCGCCACACATTTGCGCATCACCGAGGGCAACGCTTCGCCGTCGAGCGCCTCAATCGGGCGCACGAAGCCTTCGGCGGCGATGCTCGGCACCGTCGCCGCGAGCAGGTCGAGCTGCAGCTCGAAATGCGTCAAGCCATGGCGCACCTGGCCGGCCGGTTGCCAATCCGCCCGCATCGGCGCGTAGGCCAAGGCGTCGGCGGTGGTCCACGGCGCGGCACGCCACGGCGTCCCCGGCAGGGCCACCATGGCCCCGAACAGGCCGTTCGGCGGGTTGCGGCGCAGCAGCACGCCATCGGTCCCGTCGCGCAGCCAGAAATGTACGCCGAACCGCCGCTTGCGGGCAGGCTTGTCCGGCTTGCGCGGCAGCTCGGCGGCGATCCCCTGCTTGCGCGCGGCGCACGGCCGCATCCAGGGACACAGCGCGCAGGCCGGCGCCGCTGCGGTGCAGATGGTGGCGCCGAGGTCGAACAGCGCCTGCGCGAAGTCGGATGGCCGCGCTCGCGCGGCAGCCTGGCCGCCGAGCGCCGCCGCGGCGGCGGCGATGGCGGGGCGGCAGCCGGGCAACGGCTCGGCAATGGCGAACAGCCGGGCGGCGACCCGCTCCACGTTGCCGTCGACCGGCACAGCCGGCACGCCGAAGGCGATCGCCGCCACGGCGGCGGCGGTGTAGGCGCCGATGCCGGGCAGCTTGCGCAGGCCCGCCACGCTGTCCGGGAACGCACAGCCGGCCGCGGCGACCGCTCGGGCGCAGGCGTGCAGGTTGCGCGCGCGGGCGTAGTAGCCAAGCCCGGCCCAGGCCTGCATGACCGCATCCGACGGCGCCGCCGCCAGTGCCGCCACGTCCGGGAAGCGGGCCAGGAAGCGCTCGTAGTACGGTATGACGGCCGCCACCGTGGTCTGCTGCAGCATGATCTCGCTGAGCCAGACGCGGTACGGGTCGGCCACCTCGCCCGGCCGGGCGCGCCATGGCAGGATGCGGCGGTGGCGGTCGTACCAGGCCAGCAGCAGGTCGGCGTCGGGTATTGCGAAGTCGGGGAGCACGGAGCGGGTATGGCGGCAGCGCCGGACGACGACAAGGGCAGTGTCCCGACGGAGCGCCATGTGTACGGCCCGCGCGCGGTCTCGGCGCTGGTGCCGGCGCTGGTGCGCCCGGCGTTCCGCAAGCGCCACCCGGCGGCGGCCCAGGTGCTGGCGGATTGGGAGGCGATCGTGGGGCCGGAGCTGGCCGCGACCGCGATGCCGCGCCGGCTCTCCGGCGGCACCTTGTTGATCGGCTGTTCCAGCCCGAAGGCGCTGGAGCTGCAGCATTCCTCCGACGTGCTGATCGCCCGCGTCAACGGCCATCTCGGGCGGATCGCGGTGCTCCGCTTGCGGTTCTCGCAGGATCCGCAGCCAGTTCCCGCGCCGGTAGGGGCGAAGCCGCCGCCGCAGGCGTTGCGCGCGGCCGAGGCGGCGGTCGCGGGGCTCCCGCAGGGGAAGCTGCGCGCGGCCCTGGAGAGACTTGGCCAGGTCGTGCTGGGGGCGGCAAGCGAGACTTGACCACGGCACCCGGTTGCGTGCCCTCTCCGAGCGAGTTCGGTTCACGCGCGAGGGTGCCATGCCGTTTTCCCGACGTTCCCTGCTGGCTCTCGTGCCCGCCCTGGCAGTGGCGCCGCTGCTCCCGGCTCGCGCCGCCGACCTGCAGCGGATGGTGGGAGCCGCCACCGCCCCGGTCAGCGTCATGGAGTTCTTCTCGCTGACCTGCCCGCATTGCGCCCGCTTCGCCCGCGACTCGCTGCCGCAGATCCAGGCGCAGCTCATCGACACCGCCAAGCTGCGCTACGTGTTCCGCGACTACCCGCTGGACCAGGTGGCGCTGATGGCGGCCCAGGTCGCGCACGCGCTGCCGGCCGACCGCTACGAGCCGTTCACCCTGGCGCTGCTGGCCTCGCAGGACCGCTGGGCGTTCGCGCGCGGCGTCGACAGCCGCGCCGAGCTGGCCAAGATGGCGGCGCTGGCCGGCCTGTCGCAGGCGGCGTTCAACGCCGCGGTCGACGATGCCGGCCTGCGCGATGCGATCCTGGCGCAACAGGACGCCGACACCAAGACCTACAGCATCGACTCGACCCCGAGCTTCATCTTCAACGGCGCCAGCGCGCACAACCGCCTCGAATCGGGTGAGATGACGTATACGGCTTTCTCAAAGGTGGTGGCGGAGGCCGGCCCTCCGGCCTAGAGGCCGCGTCACGGGACGGGAGGGATCGTGCCCGCACAGCTCAGCCGGTTGCGCATCGCAGGCTTCAAGAGCTTCGCCGAGCCGGTGTCGCTCGACATCCTGCCCGGCCTGACCTGGATCGTCGGCCCCAACGGCTGCGGCAAGTCGAACGTGGTCGAGGCGCTGCGCTGGGCGATGGGCGAGACCTCGGCGCGCACGCTGCGCGGGACCGAGATGGACGACGTGATCTTCGGCGGCAGCGCGCAGCGCGCCTCGCGCAACGTCGCCGAGGTGACGCTGCGCCTGGACGACACCATGGGCTTGGCGCCGTCGCCGTTCCAGGACGCGCCGGAGCTGGAGGTGGCGCGGCGCATCGAGCGCGGCGGCGGCAGCGTGTTCCGCATCAACGGCCACGAGGCGCGGGCGCGCGACGTGCAGACGCTGTTCGCCGACCTCGCGACCGGCGCCCGCTCCTCGGCGATGGTGAGCCAGGGCCGGGTCCATGCCGTGATCGCCGCCCCCGCCACGGAGCGGCGCGGCATCCTGGAGGAAGCCGCCGGCATCACCGGCCTGCAGGCGCGCCGACACGAGGCCGAACTGAAGCTGCGCGCGACCGAGGCCAACCTCGCCCGCGCCGACGACCTGCGCGGCCAGCTCGCGGCGCAGCTCGAAGGGCTGCAACGGCAGGCCAGGCAAGCGGCGCGTTATCGCGGCCTCGCCGCGGCGGTGCGCGCTGCCTTGGCCTAGCTGCTGGCGGGGCAGCGCGCCGTCGCCACCCGCGCCCTGTATGCCGGGGCCAACCGCCTGACCCGGCATCGCCAGGCCGGGCTGAACACCCCGATCGCCTCGTCCATGCGCGCACCTGGCGAGGCCGTCGGCCTGCTCGCGTTCGAAAGCGCGATGGACGACCTGGCAGAACGGCTGCAGATGGACCCGATCGCCCTGCGCCTGAAGAACGAGCCCACGCAGGATCCGGAGCGGCAGGTGCCGTTCTCCTCGCGCAACTTGCTGCCCTGCCTGCAGGCGGGGGCCGAACGCTTCGGCTGGTCCAACCGCGGCCGGCCCGCCACGCGTACGGACGGGCGCTGGCTGGTGGGCATGGGCGTGTCCGCCGCAATCCG
>CAXUHK010000252.1:0-4776 GCA_964250775.1 uncultured Acetobacteraceae bacterium
CCGCCGCGCCCGGCGGCGGCAAATCCTGCGACTCCACCGGAGCCGGTGCCGCGACCGGGTTGGCGATCTGCAAGTGGTCGTGCAGCGAGCGCCGGACTTGGTACTCGAACTCGACGTTCATGTCGTCCATCATCTGCTTGACCAGCACGTAGGCGGTGGCGCGGCCGCCGTCGGTGCTGTCGCCCAGGGTCATGCTGCGCACCACGCGGGCTTCGGCGAACCCGCCGGGCGCATCGCCGGCCCCCGCGATGTCGAGCCGCACCGCGAAGGAGCCGTCGAGCCGGTCCGGCCCCGCCACGATGCTGGCGTCCTCGACGGCGAAGCGCGCGCGGCCGGAGTTGCCGCCGGCCAGCACGCGGTCCTGTCCCATCTGCCGCAGCGCCGCCTTGGGCGAGACCGGGGAGAGCGATTCGACGTGCCGCGGCCCCGGTCCGGCCGGCGGCACCCAACTGTCGTCGATGTCGACCTGCGCCACGTTGAGGCGCAGCTTGGTCAAGTAGCCGTACGACGGCTGCTCGTAGGCGACCGGCGGCGCGTCGGCCGGATCGTCGCCGCAGCCTGCCAGCAACAGCGCCCCCGCCAGCGCCATGCGGCGGAGGGTCATTGCCGGTCGCCGCTGACCGTGCCGCGCACCTCGCGCCGCTCGAAACAGAAATCGTGGTTGCAGAACTCGCAGGTCATGATGATGTCCTGGCCCACCGTCATGTGGTCGAGGTCGTCCTGCGCGAAGCCCTCCAGGATGCCGGCGAGCCGTTGCCGCGAGCAGCGGCAGCCATAGGCCAGCGCGCGGGGCAGGTCGAGCGCCACGCCCTCGGCGCCGAACAGCCGATACAGCAGCGTGTCCGGCGTGAGGCCGACGTCGAGCAGTTCGGCGTCGGTGAGCGTAGCCAGCAACGTGGTGGCGGTGTGCCAGGCGTCGGCCTGCGCCGCCTCGTCCAACTCGGGATCGACGCCGCCGGCTCCCGCCACCTGCTCCAGCACCAGCGCCGCCGCCTGCCAGCGCTCGCCGTCATGGGCGCAGGCGAGGCGGATCGTGCAGCGCAACTGCTCGCTGGTGGAGAAGTAGTGCAGCGCCATGTCGGCC
The DNA here is from genome assembly GCA_964250775.1 of uncultured Acetobacteraceae bacterium. Taxonomy (GTDB): domain Bacteria; phylum Pseudomonadota; class Alphaproteobacteria; order Acetobacterales; family Acetobacteraceae; genus CAVRQM01. The sequence continues at coordinate 1,085 of CAXUHK010000252.1, forward strand.
AGGGTCTCGCCCTCGATCGCGACGATGCCCTGGTAGCGGTCCATGTCGGCGCCCTGGTCGGCGGTGAAGGCGATGTAGCCCTGGCCCAACAGCTCGGCGGCGCTGGGCCGCGGCGAGCGCGCCAGCAGCGCCGACATCTCCTCGGCGTCGGGCCGGGCGTAGAAACGCAGGGCGCCGGCATCGGTGCAGTCGGCCAGCAGCATCCGCACCGGGCCGTCACCCTTGGCCTGGATGCTGAACGAGCCGCGGAACTTGTGCGCCGCCCCCAGCGCCGCGACCAGCGCCAAGGCCTGTCCGGCCAGGGCGGTGACGACCGGCGGGTTGTCGTGCCGGGTCAGCAGCGCGTCGGCGAGACGGCCCAGCCGGATCAGCCGGCCGCGCACCGGGCGGCCGGGCATGTGGAACGGGGTGACGCCGCCCGGCACCACGATGTCGGGCACGTCGGGACGGTCGCTGTCGAGGAAGGCGGGTGTGTCTGGCATGTCCGGCAAGATAGGGACGCGAGCCCGCCGGGGCCACCCGCGCCGATGGCAAAAGGCCGCCGTGGGTTACGCATCCGTCATCCCTGGCGCCTCGAAAAAGCCTCCGATGCGCGGATAATCGCGCCATCGAACGCCGAGGACACCATGCTGAACCGAACCCTACGACTGATCGTGTTGAGTGCCGCGCTGGCGGCGCCGTTGACCGGCTGCATCTTCGTGGAGGGCCACCACCACCACGGGTACGACCGAGGCCCGGTCTACGCGCCGGCGCCCGGGTATTATCGCGGCTATTGACGGTCAGCCGAGCGCCCAGGCCAGCACGCCCTTCTGGGCGTGCAGCCGGTTCTCGGCCTCGTCGAACACCACCGACTGCCTGCCGTCGATCACCGCGGCGTCGACCTCCTCGCCGCGATGCGCCGGCAGGCAGTGCATGAACACCGCGTCCGCCGCCGCGTGCGTCATCAGTGTCGGTGTGACGCGATAGGGCGCCAGCAGGTTGTGCCGGCTCCCCTGCGCCGCGTCGGCCATGCTGACCCAAGCGTCGGTGACGACGCAGCGCGCGCCCTGCACCGCGAGCCGGGGGTCGTCGAACAGCTCGATGCGGCCGCCCTCGGCGCGCGCCCAGGCCAACAGCGCCGCCGGCGGGCGCAGCGCCTCGGGCGTCGCCATGCGCAGGGTGAAGCCGAACCGCACCGCCGCCTCGACCCAGCTCCGCGCCACGTTGTTGCCGTCGCCTGACCAGGCGACCACCTGGCCCGCGATCGGCCCGCGGTGCTCCTCGAACGTCATCATGTCGGCCATCAACTGGCAGGGATGGCTGTCGTCGGTGAGGCCGTTGATGACCGGGACGGTGGCATGCGCCGCCATCTCGGCCAGCTTCTCGGCACGGTCGGTGCGCAACAGGATGGCGTCGACGTAGCGCGACAGCACCCGCGCGGTGTCGGCGATGGTCTCGCCGCGGCCGAGCTGGGTGTCGCGGCCCGAGAGCACGATCGCGGTGCCGCCCAACTGGCGCACGCCGACCTCGAAGCTGACCCGCGTGCGGGTGCTCGGCTGCTCGAACAGAAGTGCCACGCTGCGCCCGGCCAGCGGCTGTTGCACGCCGCCATGCTTGAAGCCCCGGCCGAGATCGAGCATCTCGCGCAGCGTGGCGCGGTCGAAATCGCGCAGTTCCAGGAAATGTCGCGGCACGCTCTCGTCCGGCAACGTGTCCAGAGGAACGCGCCGCAGCGCCAGCGGGCTCATTTCGCCGCGACCTGGGCGCGTGGCCGGCAGGCGCGCACGCCGGCACGGACCATGCCGAGCGCCGCGTCGATGTCGGCATCGGTCAGCACCAGCGGTGGCGCCAGGCGCACCACGTTGTCGCCGGCACTGACGCTGAGCAGGCCCTGCTCGGCCAACGCCGCCTGCAGCGCGCCGTTCGGCACCACGCATTCGAGGCCCAGCAGCAAGCCGGCGCCGCGCACCCCGCGCAGCACTTCGGGATAGTCGCGTGCGATATCCTGCAACGCGAACCACAGGCGGCGCGCCTTGCGGTCCACGTCGTCCAGGAAGCCCGGCGCCAGCAGCACGTCGAGCACCGCGTTGGCGGCGGCGCAGGCCAGCGGGTTGCCGCCGAAGGTGGTGCCGTGGGTGCCGGCGGTGATGTGCTTCGCCACCGCCTCGGTGGCCAGGATGGCACCCATCGGGAACCCGCCGGCGATGCCCTTGGCCGCTGACATCACGTCGGGGGCGACACCGGCCCATTGGTGCGAGAACAGCTTGCCCGTCCGGCCCATCCCGCACTGCACCTCGTCCATGCCGAGCAGCAGGCCGAATTCGTCACAGGTGGCGCGCAGGTCGCGCAGGAAGCGCAGGTCGGCCGGGCGCACGCCGCCCTCGCCCTGCACCGGCTCGACCAGCACGCCCGCGGTCTGCGGGCCGATCGCGTCGCGCAGCGCGTTCAGGTCGTTGAACGGCACGTGGTCGAAGCCGTCGACCTCGGGGCCATAACCCTTCAGGTATTTGGCGTTGCCGGTGGCGGCCAGCATCGCCAAGGTGCGCCCGTGGAACGCGCCGTCGAAGCAGATCATCCGGTAGCGCTCGGGATGCCCGGTCTCGTATTGGGCGCGGCGGATGAACTTGACCAGGCCCTCGTTGGCCTCAGCGCCGGAATTGCAGAAGAACGCGCTGTCGGCGAACGTCGTGTCCACCAGGCGCTGCGCCAGGCGCTCGGCGCCGGGAACCCGGTACAGGTTGGAGACGTGCATGACCCGGTGCGCCTGCTCGGCGATCGCGGCGGTGAGGTGGGGGTTGTCGTGGCCCAGCGAGGAGGTCGCGATGCCGGCGCCGAAATCGAGGTATCGTCGGCCGTCGCCGGTGAACAGCCAGCATCCCTCGCCCCGCTCGAAGGCGAGGTCGATGCGGTTGTAGGTCGGCATCAGCGCGGCGATCATCGGGCGGCCTTCCGTCTCCGGTGAGACGGAACACTGTGCCGTGCGCGGGCGGCGAGTCAAACCCGCAAATGGGCCGCCATTCTCCCGCTTCAGTTGCCGTTGTAGACGAAGTTCGGCATCCCGCCCAGGCTGTCCTTGGTCGCCCCCGGCATCACCACCTTGGGATCCTTGCCGGTCGGGTCGTAGCGGAGCTGGTCATAGGGCACCGCGACCAATTTGCTGCCGATGCCGAGGAAGCCGCCGACCGACACCACCGCGACCGCGATCTTGTCCTGGCCGGACATGATCAGGTCGTCGACGCTGCCGACGCGCTGGTTCTGGTCGTCGTAAACCGCGGCGCCGATCAGCTTGCTGGCGCGCCAACCGCCGTCGACCCGTACCGCCGCCGTCACCAGTTGCGGCCCGCCCTGCTGGACCGGAGCCGGCGAGGCCGGCGCGGGCGCTGGCGGCGGCGGGGTCTGCGCCAGCACGGGGAGCGCCACCAGCAGGCCCGCCGCGGCACCCAACGTGGCGAAGGAGAATGTGTGCTGCATGGCCGTGCCCCGACGATAGTTCGCGACCCTGCAACGTGCGGCCGGCGCGGGCGGTTTCCGCTGGCGTCGCCGCGTGGCATCATCGGCCCATGACCAGGACCGCGCCATCGCCGCCGGCGGTCACCGAGGCGGCGCTGCACGAGGCGGCGCTGCGCCACCTCGCGCGGTACGCCAGCACCGTCGCCGGGCTGCGCCGCCGCCACCTGGTCCGGCTCGGCCGCGCCCGCCCGCGCCCAGCGCCC
>CAXUHK010000253.1:0-4725 GCA_964250775.1 uncultured Acetobacteraceae bacterium
GGCGGCGCCACGCTCCATGCGCGTGTTGGATGTCTGCGCCATCATCCGCACACCCGTCTTGGCGCAGATCCCTCCAGCCAGCGCGAGCGGCCCGGCGCGCAACGCCATGCCCGAGAGAATGAACATCGCCGGCTCGCCCGAACGCAGCACGCGTGCCACGGCCTCCACGATGCCCGCATCGGCATGCGCGGCGGGCGGCGGCGGGGCGGCGACGATCGCCTGCGGCACGGAAGAAGCCGTCGCCGTCTCGCTCGGCGCCGGCTCCGTCCCGGCGTTCGGCAGCCTGCGCTCGATGTCGGCAAGGTTGGCGAACTGCGTCGGCGCGGTGTTGGCCAGTGCCGGCAGATGCTGGCGGGCCAGGTCCTGCAGCCGCGACGGGTCGTTCAGCAGTGCGTACTCGGCGCGCAGCATCCCGGCCCGCGCGTGCGCCGCGTCGGTGGCGTGCAGCACCTGCTCGATCTTGCGGTCGAGCATCTGCACCTGCTGCTTCTCCTGGAACAGGTATAGGCCGGAGCCCGCGGCCATCAGCACGCAGACGCAGGTGATCGGGTTCATCATGCGGCGAGCCTTTCCATGGCGCGAAGCCGGGCGCTGCGGGCGCGCGGGTTGGTGTGGACCTCGGCCGCCTGCGGGCGCACCGCCTTGCCGGTCAACAGGCCGAAAGCGGCCGCCGGGCGCGCCAGCAGCCCGCCCGGATGGTGCCGCGACGGTAGCGGCGCGCGGCCGGCGCTCTCGGCCATGAAGCGCTTCACCAGCCTGTCCTCGAGCGAATGGAACGACACCACGACCAGCCGTCCGCCCGGGGCCAGCAGTGCCGCCGCCTGGTCCAGCGCGCGGGCGATCTCGCCCAGTTCGTCGTTCACCCGCAGCCGCAAAGCCTGAAAGCTGCGCGTCGCCGGGTCGATGCCGGAGCGGTCGGGCGGCACCGCGCCGCGGACGATGCGCGCCAACTGCGCCGTCGTGGCGATCGGCGCCTCGCTCCTGGCGGCCACGATGGCGCGGGCAACACGACGCGATAGCCGCTCCTCGCCGAGCTTATACAGCGTATCGGCCAGCTCGCCCTCGTCCAGGCTCGCGACCAGGTCGGCGGCGCTCGGCCCATCGCGGCCCATGCGCATGTCGAGCGGGCCGTCGGCGCGGAAGCTGAACCCGCGCGCCGGGTCGTCGATCTGGAACGACGACACGCCGAGGTCGAGCACGATGCCGTCGAGCGCCGCGACACCCCGGCCGCCGAGCAGGGCCAGCATGTCGCCGAAGCGGCCCTGCAACAGGTGCAGCCGCCCGCGATGGCGGGCCGCCAACGCGGCGCCGCGGGCGACGGCGTCCGGGTCGCGGTCGATCGCCCAGACGGTGCAGGACGCCGCCGCCAGGATCGCCGCCGCGTAGCCGCCGCCGCCGAACGTGGCGTCAAGATAGCTGGCGTCGTCGCGCGGCGCCAAGTGTTCGAGCATTTCCGCGAGCATGACGGGGATGTGGCTCATGGCGTCGGAGTCCGGGTCAAACGATTTGATTCCGACTCGACCAGCCGGAGCGAGGGCGAGCCGGCCAGGGTCAGGCCGCGCGCCCGCGCCCGCTGGCGGGCTTCCTCGCGGCGCTGTTCGGCGGCGGCCGGCTCCCAGATCTGGAAGGTGCGGCCGAGGCCCATGAACACCGCGCTCTCGGTCAGGTCGGCATGGCGCACCAGCGCCTCGGGCAGCACGATGCGGCCCTCGCGGTCGGGGTCCATCGGGAACGCGTCGGCGTACAGCGTGGCCGCCAAATCGTCATGCTCCTCGCTGAACACGTCGAGACTCTCCAGCGGTGCCGCGAGCTGCTGGAAGGCAGCCGCCGGCCAGCCCTCGATGCAGCGGTGCTTGTGCGACGGCCGCAGCACCAGCAGCGGGCCATTGCTCACGTCGGCCTGCAAACCGGTTCGGAACGGCGCTGGAATTGAGATTCGCCCCTTCGCGTCCAGCCGATTCTGGTGCGTGCCGAGGAACTGGCTCATCGGTCCGGGCGCGCTCCCCTACCACTCGACTCCATCCCACGGTGTCGTCTTGGGATGCCATGGGATATCATGGGCCAATATGGGCGTCAAAGGGATTACCGGGCTGTTACTTGCTCGAACAAGATTGAACTGCCCGCGAACAAGACTTTACACAATCGATCCACATCGAACGTGCAACAAACGAATAATAACCTAATTCGCGTTTCGTTCTGCTTGAGGATCTGCCAGACGGCCTGTAAGCCGGGTTCTGTCCGCCGCCTCACGGCGGCGTGACGGCCATTCCTCTGGGACGCGCATCGCTGCGCGCCTCACGCGACCAACCCGGGCGGCGGGGCGGGAACGCCCTCGCGTCACGGTCCCTTGCGGGTCCGCCGCCGGCCGCCCCTATTCGGTCTTGCTCCCGGTGGGGTTTGCCCTGCCGCCGCTGTTGCCAGCGGCGCGGTGCGCTCTTACCGCACCGTTTCACCCGTTCCGACGGCGGATCGCTCCGAGCGCCGGCGGTTTGTTTTCTGTGGCACTGTCCCTGGGGTCGCCCCCGCCGGCGGTTGGCCGGCACCGTGTTCCCGTGGAGCCCGGACTTTCCTCCACCGGGGATCGCTCCCCGGCAGCGGCCGCCCGGCCGTCTGGCAGGCAGCTCAGATGCGCCAGGAGGATAACTCCCGTCAAGCCTCGCAGCGCCGCAGCAATGCCGCCAGCCGCCCCAGCGTGCCCTGGTCGGCTTCGCCGGTGACTGCCTCCGGCCGCCAATGCCGCTGGAACGCGCGCAGCACGCTGGCCAGCGCCGCGTCGGCGGGTCCGAGCGGCGCCACGTCATAGCCGACCCAGCGCAGCCCGGCGCGGATCTCGTCGATGTCGCGCATCGACGCGGTGCCGGCGTCCGGCGTGTCCACCGGCCACAGGCCGACGCCGTTGCGCGCCAGTCCGGCCCAGTCGAACTTCTCGCCGGGGTCCTCCTTGCGGTCGGGGGCGATGTCGCTGTGCGCCACCACGTTGCGCGCCGGGATCGGATGCCGCCCCAGGATGCCGAGGCAGAGCTCGCACACCGCCGCCATCTGCGCCGCCGGGAAGTCCGGGTAGCCGTGCGCGTGGCCGGGATTGACGATCTCGATGCCGACCGAGCGGTCGTTCAGCCCGGAATGGCCACGCCAGAACGATGTCCCGGCGTGCTGCGCGCGCCTGCCCTCGTCGACCAGCGACCAGATGCCGCCGTCCTCCTCCACCACGTAATGCGCCGAGACCTGCGGCCCCGGGTCGCACAGCCGGTCCAGCGCCGCCTCGGCCGACACCATGCCCGTGTAGTGCAGCACCAGCATGTCGATCGGCAGGTCCGGCGGGCGCGGCGCGTGGTTCGGGCTGGGCCGTTGCCGCGACATCACAGTCCGCGCTCGCGCTTGATGCGGTCCCAGGCGGCGTTGATGCGGGCCACCCGGTCGCCGGCGCGCACGATCAATTCGGGCGCCACGCCGCGGCTGGCCAGGCTGTCGGGGTGGTTCTCGCGCATCAGCCGCTTCCAGGCGGCGCGGAGCTGCTCGTCAGCCATCGATCGCGTGACGCCGAGCGTCGCATAGGGATCGTCGCCGGGCGCCGCCACGCCGGAGCGATGCTGGTGCGAGCGGTATTGCCCGGCATAGTCGTAGCCGGACCGGCTCTGCTCGGCCGGGCCGTAGGCGTCGTCCGGGCCGCCGGCGGGCTGGCCGCGTTGCGCGCGCTCCCACGCGGCCAGCCCCAGGCCCATCTGCACGCAGGCGCTCTGCAGGAATTGCTGCTCGGCCACGCTGATCGGCCCGTCGGCGCGGGCGATCGCGAACAGCGCTGACAGCACCGTCTCCAGCGTCCCGGGCCGATCGGCGAAGGTCTGGCCGAGCTGGGCCGCGTACGGCTCGTACGGCTCGGTGCCGTCGCGCGCCTGGTCGAACAGCCGGCCGACGTCGCGGGCCGACTCGGAGGGCGTGCGGAAGTGCCGCTTGAAGGCGTCGATCTCCGCCCGGTTGACCGCGCCGTCGCACTTCGCCAGCCGCGCCGAGAGCACCACCGCGCACAGCGCGAACACCTCGTCGCGCCGGCCCAACATCGCCGCCAGCCGCGCCGCGGCGAAGTTGGCGCCGTTGCCGCCGCCTGGTCCGGGTGGTCGCAACGGGCCGCTCATGGCGCCGGTCTCGGCGGCATGGCCAAGGGCCGCGCCGACCATGGCGCCGAACGGCCCGCCAGCGGCGAAGCCGGCCACGCCGCCGATGATCTTGCCCCACATGCCCATCGAAGCGCTCTATCACGCGCCGCGCGCGGACGGCAAAAGGGGCTGTGATCCGCTTCGGCAGAATCCTGCTCGTCCTGGTCCTGGCGTCGCTGCTGGCCGCGTTCCTGGCCGCCTGGCTGCTGCCGGTCGACGGGGCGCGGTTCCGCCCGGCGATCGAGCAGGTCGCGAGCCGCCGCCTGGGCGCCGCGATCGGCATCGACGGTCCGATCGTGCTGCGGCTGCTGCCGGTGCCGACGCTCGAGGCCGAATCGCCGCGCCTGACCCTGCCCGGCGGCGGCGGCGGCGCGCGATCGTTGCGGCTGCGGGTGGCGCTCGGGCCGTTGCTGGCCGGCCGGCTGGCGCCGCGCGACCTGGTGCTGCGCGGCCCGCGGCTCCGGCTGCCCTGGCCGCCGCCGCTGCCGGCGCGACTGGCCGCGCCGGAGTTCTCGGCGCGGGTCGAGGATGGCGCCCTGGCGTTGGGAGGTGTGGCGCTCACTGCCCTCGC
>CAXUHK010000254.1:0-4627 GCA_964250775.1 uncultured Acetobacteraceae bacterium
CCACGATGTTCCAGCGGTCCATCTGGCCCTGGTTGATCTGCTGCGTGCCGTGATAGAGGCCGGTGGTGTCGCCCAGGCCCACCGTGTTGGCGGTGGCGAACAGGCGGAACGCGCCGTGCGGACGGATCACCCGGTTCTGGTCGAGCAGTGTCAGCCGCCCCTCCACCTCCAGCACGCGCTGGATCACGAACATCACGTCCGGCCGGCCGGCGTCGTACTCGTCGAACACCAATGCGCAGGGATGCTGCAGCGCCCAGGGCAGGATGCCCTCGCGGAACTCCGTCACCTGCTTGCCGTCCTGCAGCACGATGGCGTCCTTGCCGATCAGGTCGATGCGGCTGATGTGGCTGTCGAGGTTAATGCGCAGGCAGGGCCAGTTCAGCCGCGCCGCGACCTGCTCGATATGGGTCGACTTGCCGGTGCCGTGGTAGCCCTGGATCATCACCCGCCGGTTAAACATGAACCCGGCCAGGATGGCTTGCGTGGTCTCACGGTCGAACCGGTAGGCGCTGTCGACCTCCGGCACGTGCTCGGTGCGCACGCCGAACGCCGGCACCGCGAGGTCGAGGTCGATGCCGAAGGCGTCGCGCGCGTCGACCGTGGTGTCGGGCAGGTCGATCGCCGACGAGGCGGCGAAGACGCCGGTATCGGTGTCGGCGATGGCTGCGATCTTGTTCATAGGCCAGCGATCCTGTGATTTCGCGTTTGCCAATCTTGACGGCTTCGGCACCCTAGCCGCATCAGCCAGTCGCCGCCATGCGCGGCTCGGCCGCGACCCGCCCGCGTAGGGCCGCATAGGCGAGATTGATGGTCTTGAGCCGTTCCTCGGCCGCCCGGTCGCCGCCATTGGCGTCGGGGTGGTGCAGCTTGGCCAGCGATTTGTAGCGCTGCTTCAGCACGTCTATGGTAAGCGGCCAATCCAGCCCCAAGGTTGCCAGCGACTCGCGCAGTTCGGCGGGCGCCTCGTCGCGCGCGCGTGCGGCGGCGGCGCCGCGCATCCCGGCGTCGAGCACATGCAGCGGGTCGCGCAGCAGCGCCTCGTCGATGCGCCCGCCGAGGCTGCCGAGCGGCCAGGTCGGGCGCTGCCAGCCGGTGTCGGAGCGGGTCTGCGCTTCGATCTGCTCGGCGCTCATGCCGCGGTAGAAGTCCCACGCGGCGTTGTACTCGCGCACGTGTTCGAGGCAGAACCACCAATACTCGTTGAGCGAGGCGCGCGACTTCGGCGCGCGGTACTCGCCGGCCTCGGGGCAGCCCGGCATGTCGCAAGAGCGGCCCGGCGCCGCGGGGTCGGGCGCGTAGGCCCGGGAGCGGGTGGGGCGCTTGGTCATCCCCGGCTATGTGCGTCCCCCGGCGCGGTTTGGGAAGAGGCGTTTGCGCTGTCGGGCGCCTCGCGGCTATGACGCTGCGATGAACCGTTCCGAGCGCATCGCCGCCACGCTGGCCGCCGCCTTCGCGCCGGTGTCGCTGCGGGTGATCGACGACAGCGCGCAGCACGCCGGCCACGGCGGCGCGCGGCCGGGCGGCGAGACGCACTACACGGTCGAGATGGTCAGCGCCGCGTTCGTGGGTCAATCCCGCGTGGCGCGCTCGCGCGCGGTCAATGCCGCGTTGCAGCCGGAGTTCGACAGCGGCCTGCACGCGCTGTCGCTCCGCCTGGAGGCACCCGGCTTGTAGCCGGACCGATGGCCTTTAGTAGACCCGCCCAGCTTCAAAGCCCCGAAGAGAAGACCTGCAAGCGCCATTTGACCGCCGATGACCGTCGTCGCCATCGCCCAGGTGTCCGGAAGGCTGGAGAGCCGACCTCTCATCTCTCCCGCGTCAACCTCGAACTTGCGCAGGCGTTCGTCGATGCCGCGAAGCAAGCCCTTGATGCGTCCAAACTGGTCCTCCAGGCGTGCGACCTGTGCCTCCATGCCGGAACCATGAGGCGGACCACCTCCCGACGCGATGCCTTCCCCGGAACCGTCCATGCTACGCCGCCGGTGGCTCGCCCATCACCGGGGTGAGCCCTAGCTCCCGCATCAGCGCCGCCACCTCGGCGACCGCCGCCGCCGCCTCGTCCGCGTCCAACCCCTTCGCTACGATCGCGACGCCGTTGCCGTCCGGCCGTTCGTACGGGTAGCTGCCGAGGTCGAGCTCGGGGTGGCGATCCTGGATCGCCGACAGCCCGGCGGCGATCAGCCCCTCCAGCAGCCGGGTCGCGTGCACCGCGCGCGAAATCACCGGACGGCCGCGCGGCAGCATCGGCTCCAGCCCCTCCCACATGCCCTGCATGATGCGCGGCACGCCGGCCATGACATGCACGTTGCCGATGCTGAAGCCCGGCGCGAACGAGACCGGGTTAGGGATCAGCGTCGCCCCGCGCGGCATCGTCGCCATGCGCTGCCGAGCGGCGTTGAACTCGCCCTGCGGGTAGCGGGCGGTCATCATGGCGACCGCCTCCGGATGCGGCTCCCACGGCACGCCGAACGCTTGCGCGATGCACTCGGCGGTGATGTCGTCATGGGTCGGCCCGATGCCGCCGGTGGTGAACACGTGGTCGTAGCGAGCCCGCACCTCGTTCACCGCGCGCACGATCACCTCGGCCACGTCCGGGATCACCCGCACCTCGCGCAGCGGCATCCCGATGCCGCCCAGCCTGCCCGCGATGAAATGGATGTTGAGGTCGCGGGTGCGGCCGGACAGCACCTCGTTGCCGATGACCAGCAGGCAGGCGGTGGGATTGGGTTGCGTGCTCATGCCGCAGCATAGCGTAAGAACCGGCTACAGGAAGTCGCGCAGCAGCGGCACCAGCGGCCGGTCGGCGGCCGGCATCGGATAGTCGGTGAGCTTCTCCGGCCGCACCCAGGCCAATCGCTGCCCCTCGCGCGCCGCCAACGCGCCCTTCCAACGCCGGCACAGATACAGCGGCATCAGCAGGTGGAACCGCTCGTAGGCGTGCGAGGCGAAGGCGAACGGCGCCAGGCAGTTGCTGGCGACGTCGATGCCCAGCTCCTCGTGCAGCTCGCGGATCAGCGCCGCCTCCGGGGTCTCGCCGGGATCGAGCTTGCCGCCGGGGAACTCCCACAGCCCGGCCATGCGCTTGCCCTCCGGCCGGCGCGCCAGCAGCACCCTGCCGTCGGCATCGATCAGCGCGCAGGCGGCGACCAGCAGCAGCGGCCTATTGTTCGGCGCCGCGTCGCCGGGCGCCGCGTCGCCCGTCGGCTCGCCGAACAGGTCGCCGCGCTCGGCCTCGAAGCGATGCACCGGATGCTCGCCGCCACGCGCCAGGAACGGCTCGGCGCCGGTGCCCGCATGGCGGAAGCCGACCCGGCGCAGCACCGCGACGGAGGCCGGGTTGTCGGTGGCGACGGTCGAGGTCAGGCGGTCGAGGTCAAGGTTGGCCATGGCCCAGCGCGCCAGCCGCCCGGCCGCCTCGCTGGCCACGCCGTGGCCCCAGTAGCGCCGCCCGACCCAGTAGCCGAACGTCGCGCGTCGCTCCGCACGATGCAGGCGCAGGCCGACGCTGCCGACCAGAACCTCGGCGTCGTCCTCGGTCCCGGTGATCGCGAGGTCGTAGGCGTCACCCGTGGCGAGCGCGCTGATGGTGGAGGCGATCCATTCGTCGGCCAACGCCCGCGGATAAGGGAACGGCACCACCGACAACATGCGGCAGACCTCCCAATCGTTGATCAGCCGGTGCAACTCCTCTGCGTCCTGGGGACGATACGGGCGCAGCGACAGGCGTTCCGTGGCGAGCGGCTGGAATTCGGTCCGATGGGCGGCCTCGGTTGCGCTCGGCATAGCTACGGCTTGCCCAAACATCGCCCCGGAGACAAGAGCGCGAGCCCGCCCACAGCGTCGCTCACGATGACGGGAGATAACATTTCACCAACACAACATAATACTGCCCTGCGCTAACCATGAGCGAGGCCATGTCGAAACGACAAGCGAGGTTCCAAAAATGGACGACTACGGACGGGTGCAGCTTGGCGATGCGGTCAGGGTTCGGCTGGCCGACGACACGTGCCTGTACGGCTTGGTCGAGGCCATCCGCGCCGACGAGCGGCCGGGTGCCGACCATCGCCCGGCGGCGATCGCGCAGGTCGCCTTCCCGGTCACCGACCAGTCGCTGGCGCCGGTGCGCGCCGAGTGCGACTCCACCCTGCTGCTGCCGCTGGCCGACCCGGAGCTGCGCGCCTTCCTGGCCGCCAACACCGGCCGCCACTGGTCGCGTCCGCAGCACGCCGCCGCGATCGATCCGGCGCTGATCGACCTACGCGCCGGCGCGCCGGCGCGCCAGGCTGGCTGACCGCGCCCGGCTAACTCCGGTAGCTGCCATTGATGTCGATGTAGCCGTGGGTCAAGTCGCAGGTCCAGACCGTGGCGGCGCCCTCGCCCATGCCGAGTTCGACCGCGATCGCGACCTCGCGCCCGCGCATGTGCGCGACCACCGGCGCCTCGTCGTAGCCGGGCGCCACGCTGCCGTGGCGGGCCATCCAGGTGCCACCGACCGCGATCGCGAGCCGGTCCCGGTCGGCCGGCTCGCCGGCCTTGCCGACCGCCATGACGATGCGGCCCCAAATGGCATCCCCCCCGGCAAACGCGGTCTTGACCAAAGGCGAGTTTCCCATCGCCCGCCCCACCC
>CAXUHK010000255.1:0-3832 GCA_964250775.1 uncultured Acetobacteraceae bacterium
GCGGGGCGGCCTGCGCGCCCACGACCGTAGCGCGGGCCCCATGGGGCGACGCCACCGCGAGCCGGTGGGCGGGGAGGCCGAGCGCCAGGCGGGCGCGCGAGGCCGCCGCCAGGCCGTCGCCACCGGCGGTGACGACGGCGCAGGGCACCAGCGCCAGCAGCGCCGCGGCGGCCCGCGCGGCGCTCTCGGGGTCGGTCACGGGCAAGCCCGCGAGCGCCTCCGCCTCCAGCGCGTTGACCACCAGGATATCGAGCCGCGCCAGCAGCGCCGGCGGCAGCGCCCGCGCCGGGGCGGCGTTCAGCATCACCCTGGGGCCGCCAACCCGCGCCGCCGCGAGGTTGGCGGCGTCGGGCACCTCGTTCTGCAGCACCAGCCAGCGCGCGCCCGCGATCATGCCGCGGGCGTCGGCCACCGTCGCCGCGCCCAGCGTGAGGTTGGCGCCGGAGACGATCACGGCACCGTAGTCGCCCGACGGCTCGCTGATCGCGACACTCATGCCGGACGGTTGCGGGCGGGTCGCGACCTGGCCGACGTCGACGCCGTGCGCGCGCAGATGGGCCAGCAGGGGTGCCCCGAACGCATCGTCGCCGACCGCGCCCACCATCGCGGCTTGCGCACCGTGGCGCGCCGCCGCGACCGCCTGGTTGCCGCCCTTGCCGCCTGGCCGCATCGCCCAGCCGGTGCCGGCCAGGGTCTCGCCCAGCCGGGGGCGGCCGGGTGCTTGGACCATCACGTCCATGTGCAGGCTGCCCAAGACGACGATCTCGGGCGGCATCAGCCGGCGGCATCCCCCAGCAACGCCCGCTGCACCAGGCGCTGACCGATCACCGCATCCTGCGCATCGAGCGCCGTGGCCAGGCGGTTGTCCGCTTCCAGCCGGTCGACCACCGCCAGCATCCCCCGCACCGTCGCAATGTTGGCGGCGCACTCGGCCACCGGGTCGAGGCCGCTGGTGTCCGGGAAGGTGTCGAAGTAGATGGCGCCGTCGTAGCCGTCGCGCCTGACCTGGCGCAGCAACTCGATGGTCTGCACGCTGTGCACGGCGCCCACCATCAGCCCGTCGTCGCGCCCGCCATAGCCGTCGTTGAGGTGGACGCCGAGCAGGCGGCTGTGCCGCGCCACCAATGCGGCCGAGCGCGCCGGGTTCTCGCCCGCGTACAGCACGTGCGCGAAGTCGAGCGTGACACCGAGGTTGGGCAATCCCGCCTCACGGATCGCGAGCAGGGTGGTGCCGATGCGGTCCAGCACGGCGTGGGCGCGCGGCTCGTCCGGCTTGTACTCGATGCTGACCATGACGTCCGGGTTGTGCGCCGCGACCTGGCGGATGCCCTCGATTTCCAGCTCCCACAGCGTCGCGTAGTCGGCGGCGAACGGGTGGTCGAAGCCGTCCTGGCCCAGCCACAGCGTCATCAGCCCGCCGCCGCAGGCCGCCACCGCGTCGACGCCTTGGCGCGTGAGGTCGATGGCCCGCCGCCGCACCGCCGGGTCGGGGTTGGTGAAGGCGCCGGCGCGATAGGCGGGGTCGCCGTAGTACCGCATGGCGAACCCGTTCAGCGCCAGGCCGAGGTCGCCGGCCTGCCGGGTCAGCGTGGTGGGCGCGTGGCCGTGCAAGTGGTCGGGGTAATTGAGGTCGACGCCGGACAGGCCGTCCACGGTGGCGGCGCGCCGCATCAGTTGCAACGTGCCGGGCTTGGCGGCGCCGTCCGGCCAGAACAGCTCCGGGCGGGTCGCGAACGAGTTCAGCCGGGTCGCGAACCGCATCGCGCTACTCACTGCCATAGAGTTCCTCGACCGTGACGGCGAGGCCGGGCGGGTCCATGGCGATCGGGCCACCCAGCAGCACCAGCGTCTCGATCCCGGCTCCGTGGCGGCGGTGGTGGGTGACGATCCGCCTGCTTGGGTGGACGATCAGGTAATGCTGCACGGAAGGGACCCGGAAATAGCCGGCCAACTTGGCCCCGGTGTCGGTCGACGCGGTGCTGGGCGAGAGTATCTCGACGACGATGACCGGGTTCGTGGCCGCCATGAGGTCGCCCGCCATCCGTTCGCCGCAGTTCACCAGCGCGTCTGGTACGTAATCGTTGTCGCCAGTCTCGATCGCGATGCTGTCGGGCAAGGCCTCGCAGTCAATCCCGGCCTTGACCACCGCGCGGTCGAGCGCTTTGTAGACGGCCGCCTTCATTCGACCGTGCGCCACCCGTTCCGGAGCCATGGCGACGATGCGACCATCCACCCGTTCGTAGCGACCCCTCGGCTGCGCCTCGCACCACCGCCGATACTCCTCGCGGGAGAAGTGTCGATCCAACTCGGGCGACGGCTGAAGCATCTGTTTCTCCACGTTCTCGGACGGCTAGTCGGCCGCCTCGCGCTCCCGCCGGGCAGCGGCGGCCGGGTAGACGCCCAGGATGCGGGTCTCGCGCGAGAAGAAGCCCAGCTCCTCCAACGCCCGCTGCACCGGCGGCTGCTCCGGGTGGCCGTCGACGTCGCACAGGAACTGCGTCGCGGTGAACTGGCCGCCGACCATGTAGCTCTCCAGCTTGGTCATGTTGACGCCGTTGGTGGCGAACCCGCCCAACGCCTTGTACAAGGCGGCGGGCACGTTGCGCACGCGGAACACGAACGTGGTCATCAGGCCGGGCGTGATGGCCGGCGGCGGGTCGGCGCGCCGCGCGCACACGTAGAACCGCGTGGTGTTGTGCGCCGCGTCCTCGACGTTGGCGCGCAGCACCCGCAGGCCGAACAATTCGGCCGCCAGCGAGGAGGCGACGGCCGCGTCCTCGACGCTGCCCCAGCCCGCGACCTGCTCCGCCGCCCCCGCCGTGTCGGCCTGCACCACCGCCGTGAGGTCCAGCTCCTTCAGCACCCGCCGCACCTGGCCCAGCGCCACCGCGTGCGAGTGCGCGCGGCGGATGCTGGTCAGGCTGGCGCCGGGCACGCCCAGCAGGCAGTGCTCGACGCGCTGGAAGTGCTCGCCCACGATGAACAGCCCGCTCTCGGGCAGCAGCGCGTGGATGTCCGGCACCCGCCCGGCGAGGCTGTTCTCGCACGGCAGCATGGCGAGGCCCGCGACCCCCTCGCGCACCGCGTCCATCGCCGCCTCGAAGCTGGCGCAGGGCAGCGTCCGCCAGTCCGGGTAGGCGGTGCGGCAGGCGAGGTCGGAATAGGCGCCCGGCCGGCCCTGGAAGGCGATCACGCCGGTCATGCGGATTCAAGCAGGCGCCGCGCCCGCTCCAGATCGGCGGCGGTGTCGACGCCGAACACCGCCTCCTCGACGCGGGCGCAGCCGATCGCCATGCCGGCCTCCAGGGCGCGCAACTGCTCCAACCCCTCGCGTCGCTCCAGCGCCGTGGGCGGCAGCGCCACGAAGCGGTCCAACGCCGCGCGGCGCCAGGCGTAGACGCCGAGATGGTGCCAGAGCGGCCCGTCGCCCCACGGGATCGCGCTGCGCGAGAACCACAGCGCACGGGTGGTCGCCGCGCCCTCGGCAAAGCTGCACGCCGCCTTCACCACCGACGACGCCTCGGCCTCGACGCGGTCGCGTACCGGCGTCACCAGCGTCGCGACGTCGCAGCCGGCATCGTCCAGCGGCGTCAGCACGGCCCGCAACTGGTTTGCCGGGATGGTCGGCAGGTCGCCTTGCAGGTTCACCGCCACGTCGTAACGCCGCTCGCGGTCGAACGCTTCCAGCGCCGCGCGCACCCGGTCGGAGCCGGACGGCAGCGCGGGGTCGGTCAGCACCGCCTGCCCGCCCGCCGCTCGCACCACGTCGGCGATCGCCGGCTCGGCGGGGGCGCCCCGGCCCGGGCCGCGCGCCCCCCCCGCGGCCCGGGCC
>CAXUHK010000255.1:3842-4573 GCA_964250775.1 uncultured Acetobacteraceae bacterium
ATCATCGGCACGCCGCCGATGTCGGCCAGCGGCTTGTTCGGCAGCCGCGACGAGGCGAGCCGGGCGGGGATGACGACGATCGGGTTCATGCGGCGCGGGTATGGCCTCGGGTTGTCGCGGGGTGGCGACTTGCCTATCGTGGCCAGCATCTTAGGTAGACGGCGAAAGCGTCGCAACGTGCGGCTTTGCCGCACCGCTTCGGAGAGACCTCGCGCCATGGACAGTCTGGAAGTCAACAAGGTGTTCGCGGCGGTGCTGCTGGCCGGCATCGGCTTCATGGGCGCGACACTGCTCGCCGACGGCCTGGTCAGCCCCACCCCGTTGGCACACCCCGCGATCAAGATCGAGGCGCCGACCCCCAGCGTGGTCGCCGCCGCTCCCGCGGCGCTGACCCCGATCGGCCCGCTGCTCGCCAGCGCCGTCCCGGCCAACGGCGAGGCCTACACCAAGAAGGTCTGCGTCGCCTGCCACAGCTTCAACGAGGGTGGCAAGGCGGGCGTCGGCCCCAACCTGTACGGCGTGGTGAACGGCCCGCACGCGCACATGGTGGGCTACAGCTACTCCAAGGCGCTGTCCGGCAAGCATGGACCGTGGACGTTCGAGGAGTTGAACGCCTGGCTCAAGAAGCCCAGCGCCTACGCGCCCGGCACCAAGATGGGCTTCGCCGGGATCAACAACGACAAGCAGCGCGCCGACGTGATCGACTACCTGCGCACCCTGGCGCACGACCC
>CAXUHK010000256.1:0-4528 GCA_964250775.1 uncultured Acetobacteraceae bacterium
ATCTCCAACTGCTACCCGGCTGGCGATCTAAATTCAAACTGAGACACTACCGGCCGGCGGCGTTGGTTGCGCATCCCCGGAGCGCGTGCTACCTCCGCGGCCGCTCGATTGGGGGATAGTTTAGCGGTAGAACTCCCGGCTCTGACCCGGGCAGCCTTGGTTCGAATCCAGGTCCCCCAGCCACGTCCCGAGAAACGCGAGCGATTATAAAACACTACGATCTATCAAGCACTTACGGGTTCTCTGGTGATACAAAGGACCGCTACAGTGCCGCTCGCCACGACCAGACCAACGCCGCACCCTAGAACGGGCATCTGCCGTCTTAGGGTGGCCATACCCAGATACCTTGGGGACGCCGGGGAGCGGCTTTATGGCCGGCGGTGGAAGCTGATCGAAAACCTGTCGACCAGGGACCCCGAAGAGGCCAGCAGGCTGGCCCCGGCCGCCTTAGGTCGCCTTCAAAGGCATGTTAGGGACGATAAGGTAGGCCGCCGCCAGGAAGACCGCGGCCCTGAGCGGACGCGACGTCCTGAGCCTTGCCGGCGAACATGTGTGGACGGCTCCTGTAGTGGTTCCTTCAACGGCAGCACTTTGCTACCAAAGGGTGGAGGGGCCGTCCACCACATCACCCTACTGTTCGCCGCAAAACGAAGCTGGGCAACAGAGCCTAAACCCGGTCCTCACTGGTGATCCCGAGCTGCTTCAGCTTGCGGTGCAGCGCGCTGCGTTCCATGCCGACGAAGCCCGCCGTGCGGCTGATGTTGCCGCCGAAACGCAGCAGCTGCGATTGCAGGTACTGCGTCTCGAACAGGTCGCGCGCCTCGCGCAGCGGCAGCGACATCACATCGGCCGAGGGGCTGCCGTTCAGCGCCGGGGCCGCCGAGCCGACCTCGGGCGGCAGCATCTCGGCGCGGATGGGGTCGGACACCCCGCCCGGGGCCATAATCAGCAGCCAGTCCATCAGGTTGCGCAACTGGCGCACGTTGCCGGCCCAATCGTACGCCTGCAGCGCCGCCAGCGCATCGGTCGACAGCTCGCGCGGCGCCATGCCGCTGATCTCGGCCGAGCGCAGCAGGAAGTGCCGCGCCAAGGCCGGGATGTCCTCGCGCCGCTCGCGCAGGCTCGGCACCCGCAGCGGCACCACCGCCAGACGGTAGTACAAATCCTCTCGGAAGCGCCCGGCGGCGATCTCCGCTTGCAAGTCCTTGTTGGTGGTCGAGAGCACGCGCACGTCGACCTTGACCCGCGACGAGCCGCCCAGCCGCTCGAACGTCTGGTCCTGCAGCGCACGCACGATCTTGCCCTGGGTCTCCAGCGGCATGTCGCTGACCTCGTCCAGCACCAGCGTGCCGCCATGGGCGCGCTCCAGCACCCCGGCGCGGCGCGGCTGCAGGCTGCCGTCGATGCCGGCCTCGACGCCGAACAGCTCCTCCTCGAAGCGGGCGGGGTTCAGGATGGCGCAGTTCAGCGTCACGTACGGCGCCTCGGCGCGGCGCGAGCGGGCGTGGACCATGCGCGCCACCACTTCCTTGCCCGATCCGGCCGGCCCCTGGATCAGCACCCGCGAGCCGGTCGGCGCCACCTTCTCGACGGCGCCGCGCAGCGACGCCAACGCCGGGCTGGTGCCGATCAGCTCGGTCTCCGGCCCGGCGCGCAGCCGCAGCTCGGCGTTCTCGCGCGCGAGGTGCGCCGCCTCCAGCGCGCGGCGCACCACCAGCAGCAGGCGGTCGGACTGGAACGGCTTCTCGATGAAGTCGTAGGCGCCGTGCTGGATCGCCGTCACCGCGGTCTCGATGTTGCCGTGGCCGGAGATCATCACCACCGGGACGTGCGGCTCCTCGACATGCAGGTTCTGCAGGATGCCGAGCCCGTCCAGCCGGCTGCCCTGCAGCCAGACGTCGAGGATCACCAGCGACGGCCGGCGCACCCGGAACGCCGCAATCGCCGCCTCCGAGTCGCCGGCTTGGCGGGTGTCGTAGCCTTCGTCGCGCAACACGCCGTCGACCAGCATCCGGATGTCCGGCTCGTCGTCGACGATCAGGATCTCATGCACCATCGCGTCCTTAGTCCTGTGGCTTGGTGGGCAGGGCCAGCGTCGCCACCGCGCCGCCGCCGGGCCAGTCGGGGCGCGGCGCGCGCTCCTCCAGGACGATCCGCCCGCCATGGTCCTCCATGATCTTCTTTACGATGGCAAGACCGAGTCCCGTCCCCTTCGGCTTATGGGTCACATACGGCTCGGTCAACCGGGCATGGTCGGGAGGCAGCCCCACGCCGTCATCGGCGACGCGGACCACAACCTCCCCGCCGTGCTGCGTCACCGAGACCTCGATGCGGCTGCCGGCCACCCCCGCCTCCCGCATGGCGATCGCCTCGGCGGCGTTCTGCAGCAGGTTGGTCATCGCCTGCCCGAGCAGCCGGCGGTCGCACCGGGCCACCGGGCCACGCTCGGGGATCGCGTCCGACACCCAGGCGATCTCCGGCCGCGCCGTGCGCTGCAGCACCAGCGCCTCGCGCGCGATGCGGCCCACATCCTCCGGCCGCATCACCGGCTGCGGCATCCGCGCGAAGGCGGAGAACTCGTCGACCATGCGGCCGATGTCGCCGACATGGCGGATGATGGTGTCGGCGCATTGCGTGAAGGTCTCGGGGTCGGAGGTGATCTCGCGCGCGAACCGCCGCTTCAGCCGCTCCGCCGCGAGCTGGATCGGGGTCAGCGGGTTCTTGATCTCGTGCGCGATGCGCCGCGCCACGTCGGCCCAGGCGGCCTTGCGCTGCGCGGATTGCAGCTCCGTGATGTCGTCGAAGCTTGCCACCAGGCCGAAGCTGCGGGCGCCGGCGCTGCGGTCCGAGCCCAGCCGGACCAGCAGCGTGCGCCGCCGCGAAGCGGGGCCGATCTGCACCTCGGCGGTGGTGGCGCGCTCCGGCGCCGCCCTGGCCGCCTCGATCAACGGCGCGAACTCCGGCACCAGATCGGCGAGCGGCCGACCGATCGCCGCCATCATGTCGGCGCCCAGCAGCTCGCTTGCGGCGCGGTTCGGCAGCTCGACGCGCCCGCCCTCGTCGAGTCCCACGACGCCGGCCGAGACGCCGGACAGCACCGCCTCGGTGAACCGCCGCCGGCTGTCGATCTGGCTGTAGGCATCAAGTAGTTCGCTGCGCTGGGCGCCGAGCTGGCCGGTCATGCGGTTGAACGCGCGCGACAGCCCGGCCACCTCGTCGCCGGTCGCGGCCTCCGCCACCCGCACCGAGAGGTCGCCGCCGCGCACCCGCTCGGCCGCCATGATGAGCTGGCCGATGGGCCGGGCGATCTGGTTGGCGATCACCAGCCCGATCAGCACGGCGGCCACCAGCACCAGCAGCGCCACCAGCGCGAAGATCAACGCCAGCGTCACCTGCAGGTCGGATCGGTGCGCGTCGAGCCGGTCGTACTCGGCCACCGCAGCCTCGGTGCGCGCCATGTGCGCCAGGATCACAGGGTCGACCGGGCGGCCCACCATCAACATCAACTGCGGCGTCGAGTTCAGCGCAACCACCGCGCGCACGCTCTGGGTGGTGCCGCTGTCGATGATCGCGACGTCCCCGGTGCGGGCCTGGTCGGTGGCCCATTTCGGCGGCGGCTCGGCGCCGTAGCCGCCCATCAGCCCGGCTGACGCCACCACCCGCCCGCTCTCGGGCTCGAACATCACCGCCTCGTCGAGCCCGCGCAGGCCGGTCTGGTTGGCCAGGATGGCACCGAAGCTGTTGGGGTCGCCGGACAGCATGAAGCCCGCGCGGACGATGTCGTTGGCCATTGCCAGCGCGTCGGCGCGGATGTTGTTGCGGTGCTCCACCAGGTAGCCGCGGCTGGCCTCCAGGCCCTCGTGCAGCGCCACGCGGACGCGCTCGTTGAACCACGACTCGATGCCGACGCTGAACAGGAAGGTCGCGAACACCGCGACCACGATCGCCGGCACCACCGCGACCACGCTGAACAGCAGCACCAGGCGCACATGCAGCCGCGAGCCGGCCGAGCCGCGCCGGCGCTCCACCCAGACGCGGGTCAGCCGCCCGGCCAGCACAGCGCCCAGCAGCAGCAGCACCACGAGGTTGCCCAGCACCAGCGCGAAGGTGGCGTTGGGCCGCACCGCCAGCCGCACGCCCCCGGCCAGCAGCACGAAGGTGGCCACGCCCAGTGCCAGGGCGAATGCCGCCAGCAGCAACGTCGTCGCCTTGCCCAGCAGGATGTCGGCCATCCGGCGCGCGCGCGAGACGCCGACGGGTGCCGGCCGCGTCATGTCCGGCATGGCGGCGGGGCCGAGGTCGCGGGGATCGTGAGTAACGTTCATGGCCCCGCAGGATAGCGCATGGCCGACATCAGGACCGAATCAGGCGATCCCCCGCACCACGGAGATGTCGAGGTCGCGGATCTTCTTGCGCAGCGTGTTGCGGTTGAGGCCGAGCATCGCCGCCGCCTTGATCTGGTTGCCGCGGGTGGCCGACAGCGTCATCTGGATCAGCGGGCGCTCCACCTCGGCGATCACCTGATCGT
>CAXUHK010000257.1:0-4490 GCA_964250775.1 uncultured Acetobacteraceae bacterium
GCGGCGGCGACCGTGACCTGCTGGCCCAGGATCGCGCGCACCGCCATCTCGAACCCGTCCCAGGCGCCCGGCACCCGCAGGCCCGGCCGCGCCGCGACCAGGGGCGCCAGCATCGGGTCGGCGGACAGGTGCGCCCCGATGGCGCTCGGGTCGGCGCCGAGGTCGAACATGCGCCGGATGCGCTCGACGATCGCCGGCAGCGCCGTGACCACCGGGAAGCGGATCGTCGCCAGCAGCGCGAATTCGGCCGGTCGGACCTCGATGCTGCCGTGCGCCCCGCCCAGCGAGACGGTGCGGGCGTAGCGGCCGGGCTCGACGCGCTCGACGCCGGGAATGGCGCGCGCCGCCAGGAAGCCGATCATCGCCGGCCAGTCGTACGGCGGCCGATATGGCAGCCGCAGGGTCACGGCGGAGTCGGAGGCGACGGCGCTGCCGCGCAGGGTGCCAGGCGCGCGGCCATACTGCGACCGGAACACGTCGTTGAACCGGCGCAGGCTGCCGAAGCCGGCCGCCAGCGCCACGTCGGTCATGGCGAGCTGCGTGTCGGTGACGAGCTGCTTGGCGAACAGCGTGCGCCTGGTCTGGGCGACGGCGTTGGGCGAGGCGCCAAGGTGCTTGTGGAACAGCCGGCGGAGTTGCCGCTCGCCCATGCCGAGCCGCCCGGCCAAGGTTCCCACGTCGCCCCCGCCTAGACCATTGGCATCGAGCGCCCCGTCGGCGATCAGCGCGAGTGCGCGGGAGACGGTGGCAGCGGTGCCGTGCCAGGCGGCGACCTGCGGCGAGGCCTCCGGCCGGCAGCGCAGGCAGGGACGGAAGCCGTGCCGCTCGGCCGCGGCGGCGCTGGGCATGAACACGATGTTCTCGGGTTTCGGCGGTCGCGCCGGGCACACCGGGCGGCAATAGATGCCGGTGGTGCGCACGGCGCTGAAGAACCGTCCGTCGAACCGGGCGTCACGGGTCAGCAGCGCGCGGTAGCAGGCGTCGTGGTCCAAGGTGGGCTGATCCAGGGTCATGCCGCATCATGCCCCGGCGACCCGCTCCCCGCTCGCCGTTTTCGGACCTGGTTGTGTCACTCCGCCTTGCGGTGGCCGCGCCCGTGCTGCTCCTTGGTCAGCGCCGCGTTGCGGGCGGCGGCTTCCTTCTCGGCCTTGCCGGCGGTGGCCGAGCTGGTGCCCGCCGTCGTCGTGCCCTCCGCCTCGGCGCGCGAGCTGGCCGGTAGCGGCTCGCCCTTGTGCTGCTTGGGAGCGGGCGCGGGGCCGCCTTCGGGCACCGGGGCGTGGCCGGCGCCGGCCTTGGCGGATCCGGCCATCTGCACCTCCTCCGCCTTCTGCGCCTTGGCCGACCGGGCGGTCGTGGTGTCGTTGTCGGACTTGGTCTTCTCGTGCGCCATCGTCGGTCTCCGTCAGGGAGGCACTGCAACGCAGGCCCGGTTCAGTGGATGCCTCGCGTCAGGCCCTGGACGAAATAGCGGTTCAGCAGCAACGCCATCAGCACCACCGGCAGCGTCGCGAAATGCGCCAGCGCCCCCATCGTGCCCCAGGTGATGTCCTGCGTGCCGTAGGCCGACAGCAGCGCCACCGACAGCGGCTTGGTGTCGAACGCGGTGAGGAAGGCCGGGTACAGGAAGTCGTTCCACGAGAACAGGATGCAGAACAGCGCCGAGGCGACCAGGCCCGGCGCCGCCATCGGCAGCGCGACGCGCAGGAAGGTCGCGAGCAGGCCGGCGCCGTCGATCATCGCCGCCTCCTCCACCGCGGGCGGGATGGCGCGGAAGAAGCTCGCCATCATCCACACCACGAAGGCGGCGCTCTGCATGGCGTCGATCAGCACCACCGCCCAGTAGGTGCCGAGCAGGCCCCAGTCGCGCATCAGCAGGTAATACGGGATCAGCGTCGCCACCGGCGGCACCATGCGCGCCGCGAGGAACATCACCGCGACGCGATCCGACCAGCGATGCCGCAGCCGCGCCAGGGCGTAGCCGGCGGGCACGCCCAGGACCAAGGCCAGCGCGGCGCTGCCGAGGCTGATGACCAGGCTGCTCCACACCAGGCGCGGCAGGTCGAACAGCCGCGCCACGGCGGAGAAGTTCTCCAGGCTGAAGCCGCCGAACAGCCCCGGTGGGATCGCGAACACCTCGCGCCTAGGCTTGTAGGCGGTGGCGAACAACCAGGCGACCGGCAGCAGCAGCACGGTCAGCGCCGCCACCACCGCGACGCGCTGCGGCGGCAAGGCGCCACGCATCAATCGCGCAGGCGGTCGCTGAGCACCGCGAAGCCGGCGGCGAACGCGCCCAGGCACAGGATCATGAAGTTGGCGATCGCCGACGCCGCGCCCACGTCGAAGAACGATAGGCCGACCTTCACCGCCTGGAACATCAGCGTCGTGGTGGCGTCGCCCGGGCCGCCCTGGGTGGTCGCGAACACGCTGTCGAACACCCGGAACGCGTCCATGCCGCGCAGCGCCAGCGCCAGCAGCACCGCCGGCGCCATGGTCGGCAGCACCACGGAGCGCAACCGCTGCCAACCCGACGCGCCATCGATCCGGGCCGCCTCGACCAGCTCGGCCGGCACCGTCTTGAGGCCGGCCAGCAGGATCAGCGCCACCAGCGGCGTCCACTCCCACACGTCGATGGCGACCAGCGTCGGCAGCGCGGTCAGCCGGCCGGCTAGGAAGCCGTGCGGGCCGCTCAGGCCCCAGACGCGGGCATAGTAGCCGATCAAGCCGAAATCGGCGTTGAGCAGGCCGCGGAAGGTGAGCCCGACCGCCAGCGGCGTCAGCGTCACCGGCACCAGCATGAGCGCCACCGCGACCCGGTTGAACTGGCTGTCGCGCCACAGCAGCAAGGCCAGCGCCAGGCCCGCCACGAACTCCAGCGCCACCGCCGCCACGGTAAAGGCGAAGGTGTTGACGATGGCCGCCCGCGTGCCGTCGTCGGCCCACAGGTCGGCGTAGTTGGCCAGGCCCACGAAATGCCGCCGCGCCGGCCGCTGCAGGTTGTAGCTGAAGAAGCTGTACCAGACGCCTTGCGCGATCGGACCGCCGGCGACCGCCGCCACGTAGACCGTGGCCGGCAGGCCCATCGCGACCAGGAACAGTTGACGCCGGCAGGCGAACGACACGCCGCTAGAACAGCTTCGCCGCCCGCGTCTGCGCCGCGTCCAGCGCCGTCTTGGGATCGGCGTTGCCGACCAGCACGGCGTTGACCGCCGTGCCGAGGATGTCCTGCAGCTCCGGGTATTGCGGGATGCGCGGGCGGAACTCGCCGTTGCCGTGCGCGAACGCGGCGTCAATCACCTTGTAGAACGGGAACAGCTTCAGCAGCTCCGGGTCGTGCGTGGTGCTCATGCGGATCACGCCGCCGGCGCCGGCGGCCGCCCTCGGCTTCTGCGTGGCCCGGCTCGTCACCCATTTGATGTAGGCCCCCGCCGCCTGCGGCTGCCGGGGGGCCCCCGAGGCGTTGATGGCGATGCCCCAGCCGCCGACGCCGTAATTGGCGGGAACGGCCTTGCCGTGCGGCGCGAGCGCGATGGCGAAGCGGCCGACCACCTTGGATTGCTCCGGGTTGCCGTAGCCGGCGGCGCCCACCGACCAGGTCTGCATGTTGGCGACCAGCCCCTGGCGGAAGCTCTCCTCGCGCCCGCCCCAGTCATAGTCGACCGCGCCGGGAGGTGCCGCGGTGTCGAACAGGTGCTTGTACACGGTGAGGCTGGCGACGTTGGCGGGCGAGTTCAGCGCCGGCATCCCGTCCGCGCCGAGCAGCGAGCCGCCCAGCTCGTTGTTGTACTGCATCCAGTCCTGCGCCACCGCCGGGCCTTTCTGGCCGTTGGCGACGAAGCCGTAGACGCCGTGCGCCTTGTCGGTGAGCTTCCCGGCTGCGGCCACCATGTCCTCCATCGTCGCCGGCGGCGCGGGCAGGCCGGCCTGGGCGTAGAGGTCGGTGCGGTAGGCCAGCACGTTGGCGTAGCCGGCGAACGGGAACGCGACCTGCTTGCCCTTGTAGTTGCCCAGCGAACTCATCAGCACCGGGTAGATGTCGTCGGGCCTGATCTCGGCGGCGTCGCGCTTGATCCAGTCGGTGAGGTCGACGGTGTAGCCGCTCTCGGCGAACTGGCCGGACCACACGTTGTCGGTGGTCACGACGTCGTAGGTCCGCGTGCGGCCGATGAAGTCGGCAGTCACCTTGGTCAGCAGTTCGGGGTAGCTCAGGATATCGACATGGACGGCGATGCCGGTCAGCGCCTGGAACTCCGGCGCCAGCTTCACCAGCACCGGGGCGAACTGGTCGTTCTGCGACGCCACCGTGAGCGTAATGCCGGCGAACGGCCGCGCGTCGTCGGCGCGAGTGGGCGATGCCAGGACGGCCAGCGCGATCGCGAGCAGGAAGTGTCTGGTCATGTGCGTTCCCGTCATTGCTGCCGTCGATCACGCAAACGTCAGGCCACCGGCCTGCCGCGCTTGAACACCATCCGCCCGCCCGGCCGCCCCACCAC
>CAXUHK010000258.1:0-4483 GCA_964250775.1 uncultured Acetobacteraceae bacterium
GCTGCCACAGCGGCGCGCGGCCGGCCCAATCGGGCAACGCGACGGTTTCTGAGCCGGCAGACGACAGTGGCGCAACCGTGGGCGGCGCGCTCTGCGCCTCCTGCACCACCCGCGCGACACCGGGCCAGGCGTCGAACGGCACGGTCGCGGCCTGTAGCGTGTCGAACCCTTGCGCCACCAGGCTGTACCAACTGCCCTCCTTGAGGCCCCTGTCCGGCATGTGCCCGCACACCAGCAGCCGGTCCTCGGCGCGGGTCAGCGCCACGTAGAGCAGGCGATGGTGTTCCTCGCGCGCGGCGGCGCGGACCCGCTCGCGCAGCGCGTCGGCAGGGCCGCAGCGCAAATCCTTGGTCCCGGCCCATACCGGCACCGCAACGCCGTCCGCCTCGCCCCACAGCCAGGTGGCGTCGTCCTGCGGCTCGCCGGTGGTGTCGGGCAGGATCACCAGCGGCGCCTGCAGCCCCTTGGCGCCGTGGACGGTCATGATCCGCACCGCGTTGCCGGCGGCGTCCGGCTCGCGCTTCACCTCGGCCGTGGCCTGCCGCAGCCAGTGCAGGAAGCCTTGCAGCGAAGGCGGGGGGCGGGCGGCGAAGGCCAGCGCCGAGGACAGCAGCTCGTCCAGCGGCTCTGCCGCCTCCGGCCCCAGCCGGCCCAGCAGCCGCGCCCGGCCGCCGAGCGGCCCCAGCGCCTCGGCCAGCACCGCGTGCGGGCTCGTGTAATCGACCCGCGACAGCAGCCCGGCGAAGAACCCCGCCGCCGCGCGCCAGTCCGCCCGCTCGCGCGCTCGGCTGCGCAGCGCCTCGATCAGCCGGCCCGGCCGCCCGACCGCCAGCGCCTCCAGGCTGTCGTGCGTGAGGTTGCCCAGCGGGCCGGTCAGCACGCAGGCCAGCGACAGGTCGTCCTCCGGCAGCAGCAGCGCGTCGCACAGCGCCAGCATGTCGGCCACCGCCGGCTGCTCGACCAGCGCCATGCGGTCCAGCCCCGCCACCGGCACGCCGCGCGCCTTGAGCGCCCGCACCAGGGCGCGCTGCAACTCGTCGCGGCGGCGCACCAGCACCAGCACGTCGCCCGCAGCGAGCGGCCGGCCGCGGCTCTCCAGCATCACGTCGCCCGCGGTCTCGCGCGCGATCCAGCCGGCCAGGCGCTCGGCCAGGATTTGCTTGGCGCCGACCGCGTGGTGGTTGGCTTCCGGCACCACCCAGGCCGTCTTGGCCATCGCCTCCGGCCTCGGCACCGGCGGCCACAGCTCGACCCGCCCGGCCTGGCCGGCGCGGTGGGCGCGGTGGTGCAGCACGTCGTCGGTGACGCCCGCCGCCGCGTCGGGATGGGCGAACACCGCGTCGACCAGCGCCACCACAGGCGCGGGGGAGCGGACCGACACGGCGAGCGCCACGCCCTCCCACCGCGGGCCCGCCGGGCGCACGGGCCGGCCGAGCCGGGCGCTCCATTCATCGAACGCCGCCGGCTCGGCGCCCTGGAACGAGAAGATCGACTGCTTGCGGTCGCCCACCGCGAACACCGTGCGCGCCGCCTCGTTCGCCCCCGCGCCGGCGTTGAACTCGGCGGTCATGGCGCCGGCGATGTGCCACTGCGCCGGCGCCGTGTCCTGCACCTCGTCGAGCAGCAGGTGGTCGAGCCCGCCGTCGAGCTTGAACAGCACCCAGGCGGCGCCGGGGTCGTGCAGCAGCGCCAGCGTGCGCGTCACCAGGTCGGCGTAGTCGAGCTGCCCGGCGGCGGCCTTGCCGCGCGCGTAGCCTTCCGTGACCGGCAGGGCGAGCGCCAGCATGGCGGCGGCCGCCTCGGCGTGCCGGGCGGCGCGCAACGCGGCCTCGATGCGGGCCACGCGCGCCTGCTCCTCCAGCATGGCGTCCAGCACGTCGGGATGGCTGGCGCTCAGCTTGGGGTTGATGATGGTCTTGGGCGAGCTGGGCTCCCCCTCGGCGGTCATGAACTGGGCCGCCCAGGCCCCCCAGCGCGCCGGGCGGGTCTCCGGGTCGCCGCCGAGCCAGTCGAGCAGGATCGTCGCGCGCGCCTTGGTTCCGTCCGCGCCGCGTTCCAGCATGGTCCGCAGCGCGCCCAGGAGCGTCGCCTCGTAATCCCAATCGACCGCCTTGTGCAGCACCGCCGCCTCGCTGTCCGGCGCGTCGAGCAGCTTGCGGATCGCGGCCTCGCGTGCCTCGGGCGACAGAAGGCGCAGCGCCTCCAGCCGCCCCCGGTCGCCTTGCAGCGCCTCGGCGAGCTTGTGGAAGGCGCTGGTGGTGACGAGGTGCGCTGCCCGCAGCAGTGCTGCCTGCAGCGCGCCGGTGTGGGCCGCGACCAGCATGGCCTCGCCCGCCGCCAGCAGCGTGCCGCCGGCCTCGATGTCGTCGGCAACGCGGAAATGCGGCGACAGCCGTGCCTCCAGCGGGAAGCGGCGCAGCAGCGACTGGCAGAAGCTGTGGATGGTGCCGATCCGCATCCCGCCCGGCAGGTCCAGCACGCGCGCGAACAGCGCACGCGCCGCCGCCCGCAAATCGGCCTCCGGCGTGATCGCCAGCGCGTACAGCCGAGCGTCGAGCGCCGCGTCGTCCAGCGTCACCCACTCGCCCAGCGTGCGCCGCAGCCGCAACGCCATCTCGGCGGCGCCGGCCTTGGTGTAGGTCAGGCACTGGATGCGCGACGGCTCGGCGCCCGCCAGCATCAGCCGCAGCAGCCGGTCGGTCAGCAGCTTGGTCTTGCCCGACCCGGCGGAGGCCGCGACGAACGCGCTGACCGAGGGATCGGACGCCACGAGCTGCGCCCGGCTGGCGCGCTCGCCGGGGGAGGCTTCCGAGCCGAAGCGGATGTTGCCGTCAGCGTTGGGCAAGGTGAATGGCCTCGCGTTCGACAAGGGCAGGGCGGTCGACGGGCGCGAACACGGCAGCGGTTCGGCGTGGCCCGCATTGGTACACGGCCGCCGTGCTTCCAGGACCGCCGCCGGTGTGGCCGGTGTAGGTCGCCCCGGTCTCGCCGGTGCCGATCATCAGGCCCAGGCCGTAGCCGGCCGTCAGCCACGGCCGTTCCGGAACCGGCCCGCCGACAGGGTGCGCCGTGAGCATCTCGGCAAGCAGCGCCGGGGGGAGCAACGCCCCGGCCAGCAACCTGTGCAACAGCAACGCGGCGCTGGCGGGCGGGCCGATCAGCAGGCCGTGGTAGACCCACCCTGGATGGTAGCCGGCCGCGTTGCCCCAAGCCGTCGCCATGAGGTCCGCCGGCTCGCGCGCCACAGCGACTCCCGCGACGCCAAGCGGCGCCAGCACCAGCCTTTCGAGCGCGACGCCAAGATCGACGCCGGCGGCGCGCTCGACCAGCTCGCGGACCAGCAGGTAGCCGACGTTCGAGTAGACCCAGCCTTGGCCTGGCGCGAACGTGAGGCGATCGACACCGACGCGCTGCATCAGCACGGCTCTCGGCCAGGGCGCGTCGCCGGCCGCGACCGCCGCGTGATACGCCTTCAGCGCGCCGTAGTCGGCCAGGCCCGCCCGGTGTTGCAGCAGGTGCCGCAAGGTGAACGGGTCCCCGTCCAACGGCGCGTCGAGGCTGAGCCGACCGTCGGCGACCAGCGCCAGCGCGGCCGCCGCCAGCACCGTCTTGGTGAAGCTCCACCACGGCGCCGAGACCGCATCGGCGCCACTGGCCGGCGTCGCCTCGTCGACGACGGCCGTGACGACCTGGCCGGGGGTGCTCACTTCGACGCCTCGCCCCACTCGGCGGCGCGCGCCAGTTGCGCGTAGTCGGCGTAGCGCGGCGCGCGCGACGGGTGCGGCGCGTGCGGGTAGGGGCGCGACGGCTGGGCGAACTCGGCCAGCAGGCGGCGCAGCTGCGCCTCCGCCGCGTCGATCTCGCCGGCGGTGGCGTCCTTGAACAGCTTCCGCTCGCGGCCCGGCTCGCGCCCGCCGGTCAGGCCCCAATAAGCCAGGCGCAGGTCGGGGCCGGCGAAGTCGGGGCCGAACGCGCCGGCGCGCGCCATAGCCGCCTCGACCAGCAGTTGCGGCGCGGCGCCGTCCTTCACGTCGGCCTCGCTCGGCGCCTGGCCGGTCTTGTAGTCGATGATGGTGACGCTGCCATCCTGGCCCAGCTCGATGCGGTCGGCGCGGCCGTGCAGCTCGACCTCGCCCAGCCGCCACGACGCCGACGCCTCGACCGCGACCTTGCGCAGCGGGTTGGCCGCCCGCCGGTCCGCCTCGTGCGTGGCGAGCCAGCCGGCGATGCGCAGCAGCCGGGGCCGCCACCAGGCGCGCAGCGCCGGGCGGATGCCGCTGTCCAGCAGCGAACTTTCCATCGCGAGGGCGAGCCGCGCCCCGGCGTCGGCCGGCCAGGCTTGCGCCACCTCGGCCAGGAACAGCTCCATGCCGCGATGCACCAGGTTGCCGATCTCGATCGAATCGGTGTCCTGCTCCAGCGGGTCGAGCTTGCGTAACCGCAGCACGTGCTTGGCGTAGATCGCGAACGGGTCGGTCATCAG
>CAXUHK010000259.1:0-4450 GCA_964250775.1 uncultured Acetobacteraceae bacterium
GCCCGGCCTCCAGGCGCCGCGCCAGGGCGGGCGGCAGGCCATGCCACGCGAGGCTGCGTTCCTTGTCGCCGGCCGGTGCGCGGGCGGCTGCAGGGGGCGGCGCCAGCGGCGGCGGCGGATCGGGGTCGTGGTCTAGCCCGGCCGTCACCTCGACCCCACCCGCGCCCCGGCGCGAGGACAGGATGATCGCGTCGTCGCCCAACTCGCGCCGCACCTGCGCCATCGCGGCCGCCATCGCGGGGGCGCGGAACAGCTTCAGCCGCACCGAGACCTCACACGCTGCCGACGGTGCGGATGCGCACGCGCGGGAAGATCTCGGCCTGCGCCAGCACCGGCGTCGCCGGGCGGATACGCTCGACGATGGCGCGGACGTGGAAGCGGATGCCGCCGCCGGTCAGCAGCACCGCGGCCTCGTTGGCCGCCGTCGCGGCGTCGAAGGCGTGGCGCAGGCGGGCCATGAACTCGGCCAGCTTGCTGGGCGCCATCGCGAGCTGGCGGTCGTCCGGCGGGCCCACCAGCGCGTCGGCGAACGCCGCCTCCCATTCGGGCGAGAGCGTCACCAGCGGGATGTAGCCGCCCGGCCCCACGTGGCTGTTGCTGATCTGGCGCGCGAGGCGGCTGCGCACGTGCGACGCGAGGAAGCCGATCGCCCGGGACGGCCCGGCGCAGGCCTCGTGCAAGCCCTCCAGGATGGTCGGCAGGTCGCGGATCGACACCCGCTCGGCCAGCAGCGCCTGCAATACGCGCTGCACGCCGCCCACCGAGATCTGCGACGGGATCAGCTCGCCCACCAGCTTCTGCTGCTCGCGCGGCAGGTCGTCGAGCAGCTTCTGGGTCTCGGCGTAGGACAGCAGCTCGGCCATGGTCTGCTTGACGATCTCGGTCAAGTGCGTGGTCAGCACGCTCGGCGGGTCGACCACGGTAAGGCCGCGCAGCACCGCCTCGTCGCGCGCGGCGCCGTCGATCCACACCGCCGGCAGGCCGAACGCCGGCTCGGTGGTGCGCTCGCCGGCGAGGTCCGGCATCCCGCCCTCCGGGTCCATCGCCAGCATGGCGTGCGGGCGGATCAACCCGTTGCCGGCCTCGATCTCCTTGATCCGCACCGAGTAGACGTCGGCGTCGAGCTGCATGTTGTCCTGGATGCGCACCGGCGGCAGCACGAAGCCCATCTCGGCGGCGATGCTGCGGCGCAGGCCCTTGATCTGCTCGGTCAGCCGGGGTGTGGCCCCGCCGGCCAGCACCAGCAGCCCGTAGCCGAGTTCGAGCCGGATCATGTCGATGTGCAGCGTGTCGCTGATCGGCGGCTCGCTCGCGACCGGCGCCGCCGCCTCGGCCTCCGCCCCCGGCTCCGCCGGCGGGTGGCGGAAGCGCAGCCAGGCGCCGCCGCCGGCCAGCCCGGCCAAACCGAGGAACGGCAGCATCGGCAGGCCGGGCATCAGGCTCAACACCGCCGCGGCCCCGGCCGCCATCGCCAGCGGCTTCGGGTTCGAGCCCAACTGCCGCGCCAGCGCCGCGTCGGCGGTGCCCTCGGTGCCGCCCTTGGTCACGACGATGCCGGCGGCGGTCGAGACCAGCAGGGCGGGGATCTGGCTGACCAGGCCGTCGCCCACGGTCAGCGTGGTGTAGGTGCCGGCGGCATCTGCGAACGCCATGCCGTGCCGCACCAGGCCGATCGCCAGGCCGCCCACGATGTTGATGCTGGTGATGATGAGGCCGGCGATGGCGTCGCCGCGCACGAACTTGGCGGCGCCGTCCATGGCGCCGTAGAACGCGCTCTCCTCCTCCAATTCGCGCCGGCGTAGCCGCGCGGTCTTCTCGTCGATGCCGCCGGCCGAGAGTTCGCTGTCGATCGCCATCTGCTTGCCCGGCATGGCGTCGAGGCTGAACCGCGCCGCGACCTCGGCGATGCGGCCCGATCCCTTGGTGATGACCATGAAGTTCACCACCAGCAGGATCGCGAACAGGATCAGGCCGATCACCACGTCGCCGCCCATCAGGAAGCCGCCGAACGCGGCCACGACGTGGCCGGCGGCGGTGGCGCCCTCGTTGCCGTGGCTCAGGATCAGCCGCGTGGTGGCGACGTTGAGCGACAGCCGCAATAGCGTGGTCAGCAGCAGCAGGGTGGGGAAGCTGGTGAAGTCGAGCGGGCGGCGCAGGAACATCGCCACCATCAGCACCAGCACCGCCGCCGTGACCGAGAGGGCAAGGCCCATGTCGAGGATGAAGGTCGGCAGCGGGATGATCAGCACCGAGAGCAGGCAGATCATGCCCAGCGCCAGGCCGATGTCGGTGCCGGGCACGGCGTAGCGGAGCCGCTGTTGCCAGATCGGCGGCAGCAGGCCGACCAAGCCCGACAGCGTGGCCGCCGGGTTCACAGCGCGCCGTAGGCGGCCAGCGCCCGCTGCGTCACGGGATTGCCGAGTGCCGGCGGCGGCGGCACGTCCGCACCTTGGGCCGCGTATTCGTGCAGCTTGTTGCGCATGGCGCGGATCGAGATGCCGAGGATGGTCGCGGCGTGGGTGCGGTTGCCGAGCGTGTGGCCCAGCGTGCGCAGGATCAGCTCGCGCTCGACGTCCTCGATGCGCTGCCCGACCAGGCCGCCGACGCCTGCCTGCGCCGGGACGGTCGCGGGTTCGGCCGGCGCGTCCGGCTCGCCGACCAGCTCGATGGCGTCGGCGTCGATGCTGTCGCCGGCGGCCAGCAGCACCGCGCGGTGCAGCGTGTTCTCCAGTTCGCGCACGTTGCCGCGCCAGGGATGGCGCGCCAGGCGCTGCAACGCCGCCGGTGTCAGCGGGCGCGCCGGCAGGCCGTTCACCTCGGCGTAGCGGCGGGCGAAATGGTCGGCCAATGCCGCGATGTCGCCGGGACGCTCGCGCAGGCTGGGAACGCGCAGGCTGACCACGTTGAGGCGGAACATCAAATCCTCGCGGAACCGGCCCAGCGTCACCTCGCGGGCGATGTCGCGGTTGGTGGTGGCCAGGATTCGCACGTCGATGCGCACCGGCGCGTCGCCGCCGACGCGGTCGATCTCGCGCTCCTGCAACGCGCGCAGCAGCTTGGCCTGCAGCCGCACGTCCATCTCGCTGATCTCGTCGAGCAGCAGCGTGCCGCCGGACGCCGCCTCGAACTTGCCGACGCGGCGGGCCACGGCGCCGCTGAACGCGCCCTTCTCGTGGCCGAACAGCTCGCTCTCCAGCAGCGTCTCCGGGATCGCGGCACAGTTCATGGCGATGAACGGCCCGCCGCTGCGCCGGCTGCGGGCGTGGATGTGGCGTGCCAGCACCTCCTTGCCGGTGCCGCTCTCGCCGGTGATAAGCACCGAGGCATCGGCCCGCGCCACCCGCTCGGCGCGGGCCACCGTCTCGCGCATCACCGCGTCGCGCACCACCAGCGCGTGCCGCTCGCCGGAGGCGGCGGACAGGATGGCCGCGATCAGGTCGGCGTCGGGCGGCAGCGGCAGGAACTCGCGCGCCCCGTCCTCGATCGCCCGCGCCGCCGCGTCGGGCGTGCAGTCGACGCCGCACGCCACGACCGGCGCGGCGATGCGCTCGCGTGCCAGGGTGCGCACCAGGGCCGCGACGTCGTGCGCCACGTCGCACAACACCAGGTCGAAGGCGACGTTGCCGCGCAGCCGCGCCAGCGCCGTCGCGATGGCGTCGGCCTGCTCGATACGCGCGCCTGCGGCGATCGCCAGCCGCGACGCCTCGCCCAACGGCCCGCTCAGCGAGCCCAGCACCAGCACCCGCATCAGTGTCGCTCCGCCCGTGCCGTCATGTGGCTCCGGGCCGGTCCGACTTCACGATCTCGGTCATCGTCACACCGAGCCGGTTGTCGTCGACCATCACCACCTCGCCGCGCGCCACCAGGCGGTTGTTGACGTAGATGTCGATCGCCTCGCCCAGCTTGCGGTCGAGCTCCACCACGGCGCCACGGCCCAGCTTGAGCAACTGGCTGACCGGCATGGTGGCCTTGCCCAGCACCGCGCTCACCGTGACCGGTATGTCGTAGACCGCCTCCATCTCGCGCGGCTGGCGCAGCGCCGGGGGCTCGGCGGCGTCGAACGGGTTGGCCGGGGATTCCAACTCGCCGAGCAGGGCGTTCTCGTTCATGGCCACGTCTCCTTATGCGGCGCAGGCGGGCAGGGCGAGCGCGTCGGCCAGCCCGAGCGGGGCCAGCGCGTCGCCGATCGCGGCCCAGATCGCGGCGGTGTCGCGCACCGCGGCACCGTCCTGCCACTCGATGCGCAGGTCGCCCGCCGCCAGCGCGGCGCTGCCTTCCAGGGTCATGCGCGCCCGGGCCGAGGGGGCGAGCGCCGCCACCACCGGCTGCATCTGCGGCAACGCCTCGGGATGCACGCGCAGCGTCGCGCGCACGTCCTGGCCCAGTCCGGGCAGGATGGCGCGCGCCAGCGCCGCCGCGGCGGCGGGGCCCGGCCGGGCGCCCAGCGCGG
>CAXUHK010000260.1:0-4379 GCA_964250775.1 uncultured Acetobacteraceae bacterium
CGCGAGCTGCAGCGAAACTGGTGTCTGATTGCCGCCGGCGACGCCGCGCCGCATCGGCCACGGCCGGGTCGCCGGACAGCATCGCGGTCGCGGCGCCGACCACCTTGCGGGTGACTTGCAGCCGCTTCGGCTCATGCGCCACGACCGCATCGGCGATCACGTTAATGCGGCTAGGGACGCCTTGGGCCAGAGCCAGCACTTCCTGGCCGAGCTTGCGCGGAACCGCCGCCGGTTCGACGCCGAAATGCTCCAGCCGGTGCTGCAGGTAAGCCAGCGACTCGTCGTCGGACAGCGGCGGCAGCACCGTCCGCGCCGCCAGGGCGCGTTCCAGATCGACCAACTCGGGCGCCGCGAGATGGCTCCAGAACACCGGCCGGCCGACGAAGACGATCCGCAGCGCGCGACCGCTGCCGCACAGCCGGTACATCAGCCACAAATACTGCAACATGGGCAGCGACAGCCACTCGGCCCCGTCGAGCATCAGCACCGCCGGCCTAGCGGGACCCGCCGCGGCACCGCGCGCCTGCAGCGCCGCGGCGATCGCGGCCGGCGTGGTGTGCGGGCCTTTGGGCAGGCCGAGCCCCTCCGCCAACACGGCCTGCAGTTCCAGCGGGCCGGCGAACGGGGCGGCAGCGGAGATCACCAGGTAGCCGCGCGCCCCGAGTTGCGAGGCCACGGCGGCGGCCGCGACGGTCTTGCCCAGCCCGGCCTCGCCGGTGACGGCCGCCAACGGCTCCGAGGCGCCGAGCGCCTGGATCAGCCAATGCACCGTCTCGAGCTGGGCGGCGGCACGGAACATCGGCCAACCGGCGGCCAACGCGTCGGGCACCGGGAGGCGGTCGAGCGGCGTCGCATCCGACACCGCCCCGGCACGTTCGACCTTTTCGCGCTGGTGGAGAACGTCACTCATTCGTCACCGAAGTGAAATCCTTGTGTCTCGATTAACGCCTAGTTTCCCGCCCGCTCAGGCCCCCGACCGGGCCGGCACAAGGCCTATGGCGCTTGCCTCCAACGGCTATTCCGTCACCAGGAGATATCATGTTCCGTCCCGCCAACCTGCTAGTGGCCGCCTCGATCTGCGCGACCACGCTGCCTGCCGCCGCGCAGCAGATCACCGGCGCCGGCTCGACCTTCGTCTACCCTATCCTGGCGAAATGGTCGGACGATTACAGCAGGTCAAGCGGTACTCGCATCAACTATCAATCAATCGGCTCAGGGGGCGGAATCGCCCAAATCAAAGCCGGGACTGTCACTTTCGGCGCGTCGGACATGCCAATGAAACCTGAGGATTTGACCAAATTCGGCCTGGCACAATTTCCTAGTGTAATTGGGGGCATCGTGCCGGTGGTCAACGTGCCGGGGATCAAGCCGGGGCAATTGCACTTCACCGGAGCGTTACTGGCTGACATCTATCTCGGCAATGTGAAGAGGTGGGACGACGCGCCGATCAAGGCCCTGAACCCGGACGCGCCGCTGCCGAACCTCGCCATCAACGTGGTGCACCGCTCGGACGGCTCCGGCACCACTTTCAACTTCGCGCATTACCTGGGCCAGGTCAGCCCGGCCTGGAAGCAGAAGGTCGGCGAAGGCACCTCGATCTCCTGGCCCACCGGCGTCGGCGGCAAGGGCAACGAGGGGGTGGCCGCCTATGTCGACCGCATCAAGGGCGCGATTGGTTACGTCGAATACGCCTACGTCACGCAGAATAAGATGACTTACGCCTTGGTCGCCAACCAGGCCGGCCAGTATGCCGTGCCGGGCGCCGACAGCTTCCAGGCCGCCGCCGCCAGCGCCGATTGGATGCACGCGCAGGACTTCAACCTGATGATGACCAATGCTCCGGGAGCAGCATCCTACCCAATCACGGCTACCACCTTCATCCTGATGTATAAGCAACCGAAGGATGAGAAGCAGTCGAAGGCGGCGCTCGACTTCTTCAAGTGGGCCTACGAGCACGGCCAGCCGCTGGCCGCGTCACTGAACTACGTGCCGCTGCCGGCGCCGCTCGTGCAGCAGATCGAGGGTTACTGGCAGGCGCAGATACACTGACCGGCCGCGCCGTCCGGACCGGGCCAAGCCCCGTTGCCCGATCCGGGCGAAGTGCCTACCAGGGACCGTGCGACCACGAGGCGGGCGATTGCATGAGCCAGACCATCCTAGCCGATCCGGGACCCGCGCCGGCGCGCGTCGGCCGACCGCAGAGCCGGCTCGGCGACCGGACGTTCAAGCTGGTCGCGACCGCCGCCGCCGGCCTGGTGCTGCTCAGCCTCGGCGCCGCGGCCCTATCGATGCTCTACGGGGGCCTGCCGGCGTTCCGCAAATTCGGGCTAGGCTTCCTCACCAGCTCGGTCTGGGACCCGGTGGCGCAGAACTTCGGCGCGTTGGTGCCGATCTACGGCACCATCGTCAGTTCGGCGCTGGCCATGCTGCTGGCGATCCCGGTGAGCTTCGGCATCGCCGTGTTCCTGACCGAGGTGGCGCCGGCCTGGATGCGGGTGCCGGTGGCCTCGGCGATCGAGCTGCTGGCCGGCATCCCCAGCATCATCTACGGCATGTGGGGCCTGTTCATCTTCGCGCCGATCATGGGCGAGATCGTCGAGCCCTGGCTGAACGACGCCATCGGACCGATCCCGCTGCTGGGGGCGCTGTTCACCGGGCCGCCGCTCGGCATCGGCATGTTGACCGCCGGCATCATCCTGGGCGTCATGGTGATCCCGTTCATCTCCTCGGTGATGCGCGACGTGTTCTCGCTGGTGCCGGGATCGCTGCGCGAGGCGGCGTTCGCGCTGGGAGCGACGCGTTGGGAGGTGGTGCGCGGCGTGGTGGTGCCATACACCCGCACCGCCGTGGTGGGCGGCATCTTCCTGGGCCTCGGCCGCGCGCTGGGCGAGACCATGGCCGTCACCTTCGTGCTGGGCAACGCGCACGAGTTCTACATCTCGCTGCTGCAGCCGGGGAACTCGATCGCCGCGGCCATCGCCAACGAGTTCACCGAGGCCGATTCGCCGACCTACGTGTCGTCGCTGATCGCGCTCGGCTTCGTGCTGTTCGTCGTCACCTTCCTGGTGCTGGCGGCGGCCAAGCTGATGCTGCTGCGCCTGGCCCGGCGCGAAGGCACCGCCTGATGGCGCGCAACTCGCCGCGCGCCCGGCTGCGCTACGCGAAGAGCAGCCTCGCCATGGCGCTGGCGACGCTGGCCACCGCGTTCGGCCTGTTCTGGCTGGTGTGGATCCTGGGGGTGACGCTGTTCAACGGCTTTGCCGCCCTCGGCCCCAAGCTGTTCAGCCAGATGACGCCGCCTCCCGGTGCGGATGGCGGCCTGCTCAACGCGATCTTCGGCAGTGGCGTCATCATCGCGGTGGCGGTGCTGATCGGAGCGCCGGTCGGCATCATGGCCGGAACCTGGCTCGCCGAATACGGCCGCAAGGGGACCGCCGCCGAGGTGATCCGCTTCGTCAACGACATCCTGCTCTCGGCTCCCTCGATCATCATCGGCTTGTTCGTCTACGAGCTGGTGGTGGCGCAGACCGGGCATTTCTCCGGCTGGGCCGGCAGCCTGGCGCTGGCGTTCATCCTGCTGCCGGTGGTGGTGCGCACCACCGACGAGACCATGCGGCTGGTGCCGGTGACGATGCGCGAGGCGGCGCTGGCGTTGGGCGCCCCGCAATGGAAGATGATCGTCCAGGTGCTATATCCGGCGGCGCGCACCGGGATGCTGACCGGGCTGCTGCTGGGGGTGGCGCGGATCAGCGGCGAGACCGCGCCGCTGCTGTTCACCGCGCTGAACAACCAGTATTGGAGCACCGACATGTCGCAGCCGATGGCGAACATCCCGGTGGTCATCTTCCAGTTCGCGCTGAGCCCTTACGACTCCTGGCACACGCTGGCCTGGGCCGGCGCACTGCTGATGACGCTGTTCGTGCTGGTGGTCAGCGTCGGCGCCCGCTTCCTGCTGCGCAGCCGCGTCAATTAGGGGTCCCGTCGATGCAACAGCCGGACACTGGCACGATGCCCGCCCAGCGCCCTGCGATCGCCGCGCGGCCAGCCGCCGGGGAGTCGCTCGGCGCGGCACGGGTGAGCGTGCGCAACCTCGATTTCTACTACGGCGCCAACCGGGCGCTGAAGGGCATCGACCTCGACCTGCCGGATCGTCGAGTGACCGGCCTGATCGGACCGTCGGGCTGCGGCAAGTCGACGCTGCTGCGCGTGTTGAACCGCATGTACGACCTCTATCCCGGCCAGCGCGCCACCGGCGAGGTGATGATGGACGGGCAGAACCTGCTGGGCCCCGACGTGTCGGTGAACGACCTGCGCTCCAGGGTCGGCATGGTGTTCCAGAAGCCGACGCCGTTCCCGATGTCGATCTACGACAACATCGC
>CAXUHK010000261.1:0-4351 GCA_964250775.1 uncultured Acetobacteraceae bacterium
GGCTGGCGCGAGCTGGGCGGTCGGCTCACCGTGTCGCGCGGCGCGTTCGGCTACGGGCCGCTCGGCGTGCTCGGCAGCGGCAGCGTCACGCTGGACGCGGCGCTGCAGCCGGCCGCAGCGGCGGAGCTGCACGTGCTGGGCGCCGCCGCGACGCTGGACGCGCTGGCGCAGGCGCGCGTGCTGGACGCCAACGCCGCCATCGCGGCCAAGGCGGTGCTGGCGCTGCTGACCCGCACCCCGCCGGAAGGCGGCGCGCCGGCGGTCGACCTGCCGCTGCGGCTGCGCGACCGCGTGCTGTCGCTGGCCGGCTACCCGCTGGCGAAGCTGCCGGCGCTGGTTTGGCCGTAGCGGCCTGAGACTTCCCTGCGGACCTGATTTCGCGTCTAGATGTGCACAGGCTTGCGTGATCAAGCTGGCGGCCGCGGCATAGAGGCTCGGAATGTTGAACGTCATCAGCCTCGACCGCACGCCGCAGCGGTTTACCCAGTTCCTGCAATGGAACCCTGGTTTCGAGGTGAGCCGGTTCGCGGCGTTCGACGGCGCCGCGCTGGACCGTGCGCAATGCGTGCGCGACGGGCTGCTGGCCGAGGACAACCGCTACGTGCCGGGCGCCATCGGCAACGCGATGTCGCATGTGGCGCTATGGCGGCGGTGCGCGGCCGGATCGACACCGTTCACCATCGTCGAGGACGACATCATCCTGCGCGGCGATTTCCTCGCCATGGCCACGACGATGCTGGAGGCGGCGCCGGACTGGGACGTCGCGCTGTGGGCGCACAATTTCGACTGGCCGCTCAAGGTCCACCCCGCGCCCGGCGTCGGCCCCGCGGTGGTGCAGTACGACCCGGCCGGGGTGCTGCGGCAGCTCGACGCGTTCAGGGCCTGGACCGGGGCGCCGGCGATGCTGAAGCTGGTCTCCGCCGCGGGGATCGGTTGCTACTCCGTCACCCCGCGAGGGGCGGCACGGATGCTGGCGGACTGCCTGCCGATCGGCCGCCAGGGCGCGGCCTACAGCGTGCGGCCGGGTGTCGCGTGGAACAACACCGCGCTCGACGTCGAGATGAGCCGGCACTACGAGGGCTGGCGGGCCTACGTCGCCTTGCCGCCCTTGGCGCTGGCGCCGAACGACCAGTCGACCTCGACCGTGTTGGGCCACCTCGCGGCCATGCACGACCGCGAGATTGCCTACGGCCCTCCGTAACGCCGAGAGCGTCCACGATGTGCAACCTCTACAGCCTGGTCAAAGGCCAAGCCGCGATCCGCGACGTGTTCGAGGGCATGGCGGACCGCGCCGGGAACCTGCCGCCGCTGCCGGCCATCTTCCCGGATCAGATGGCGCCGGTGATCCGCAACACGGCGCAAGGGCGCGAGCTGGCGATGCTGCGCTGGGGCTTTCCGCCGCCGCCGGGCGTGGGCGGGCGGCCCGTCACCAACATCCGCAACACCGGCTCGGGCTTCTGGCGGGCCTGGATGCGGCCCGAGCACCGTTGCCTGGTCCCCGCGACGTCGTTCAGCGAGTACCTGCCCGGCAAGCCCGCCATCCCGCACTGGTTCGCCCTGGCGGAGGAGCGGCCGCTGTTCGCCTTCGCCGGACTCTGGCGCCCCTGGAGCGGCACGCGCGGCAAGCTGGAGGGCAGCCACGAGCTGTTCGCCTTCCTGACCACGCAGGCCAACGCCGTCGTGGCCCCGATCCATCCCAAGGCGATGCCGGTGATCCTCACCACGCCGGAGGAACACGAGTCCTGGATGACGGCGCCGATCCCCGAGGCCCTGGCGCTGCAACGGCCGCTCGCGGACGGGATGCTGTCCGTCGTGGCCCGCGGGCAGCGGCACGACGGCTGAGCGCCGCGGTCAGGGCTGCGGGTCGAAGCGCAGCAGCGCCACGTCGCGCCCGAACCGGAGTATCGAGGCGGCACGGCCGGGCAGCGACAGCGACGCCGGGACGCTCGCCGGATCGGCCATCGCCACCTGGCCGACGGCTCCCTGCGCCAGCCAGACCCGGTGGCCCGCCGCCAACGCGGCGCGGGCGACGGCGGCATCGAGCGTCCAGCGCCGCGGCGCGAACTCCGCGCCTCCCAATGCCAGGAAATGGTTGAGCAGGTCCGGCAGCCGGTCGTCCTCGACCAGCACCAGGTCGCCGGGGCTTGCCAACGCTCGCAGCGCCCGTGCCGCCTGGTCCCAGCGCGGCTTGGTCTCCGCCGCGTAGTAGCCGCCAAGGTTGATCGCCGCGAGCAGGCCGGCGACGACCGCGCCGGGCAGCCGCGCGGCGCGCGGCGCCAGGTTCGCGCCGAGCCCGGCCAGCACGAAGAACGGCACGGTGGCCCAGAGCAGGTAGCGGGGAATCCACAGCGGGAACCAGACCGAGACAACGAGCAACGCCAGCGGCGGCAGCAGCGCCGCCACCACCAGCACCTGAAACGCCTGACGATGGCGGCGCCACGCCCAGAGCGCGCCCGCGACGGCGAGGAGCGCCATGACCAAGCCGAGCCCCGGCACCGCGGCCGGATACAGCCGGGTGCTGATGAGGCTGCCCACCCGCATCAAGTACACGGTGTCCAGGGTGGACCGCAGCCGGGCGGCGTCGAGCGGCGGTATCCAGGTAAGGCCGTCGGTCATGCGGCCCTGGTTGAGCACGTACATCGCGACGAACCAGGGCGCCACCAGCAGCGCGATGACGGCGTGGCCCGCCAGCCAGGCGCGCCAGCGGCCACGGGCGCCGCGCGTCGCGGCGGCCCAGCCCAGCGTCGCCGCCACCGGCCAGGCCAGGGCGATGCCGAGCGTGCCGACCGCGCCGAACGTGCCGCCGAACAGCATGGCCCAGCCGGCCCGGTCGGCGTCGCACGCCGGGTCATCGACCAGGCGCAGCAAGCCGAGCAGCGCCATGGCGACGCAGGCGATCAGCAATGCGTACGACCGCGCCTCCTGCCCGTACTGCACCTGGATCGGCGAGAACGCCATCAGCAGCCCGGCCAGCAGCCCGGCCGCCTGCCCGCCGAGCCGCATGGCGGCCATGGCCACCAGGGCGCAGGCCATCGCCCCGAGCAGCGCGGACGGCCCCCGCGCCACCGCCTCGCCGTGGCCGAGCCGCAGCACCGGGGCCAACAGCGCGAAATACGTCGGCAAGTGGTGGTAGCTCAGGCTGTCGCGGACCAGGGCGCCCAGCGGCAGCGTGGCCCGGCGCAGCGTGGTCAGCTCGTCGAGCCAGAACGGCTTGTCGCCGATGCCCCACAGCCGGGCCGCGAGGCCGCCGGCGAAC
This sequence comes from uncultured Acetobacteraceae bacterium, assembly GCA_964250775.1. Taxonomy (GTDB): domain Bacteria; phylum Pseudomonadota; class Alphaproteobacteria; order Acetobacterales; family Acetobacteraceae; genus CAVRQM01. The sequence goes on from CAXUHK010000261.1 coordinate 3,257, forward strand.
GCCACGGCGACCGGCCAGCCGCGGGCGACCCGGTTCGTGGCGTCGCCGCTCCTATCCGCCACGCGCGGCGGCGATCGCGGCCCGCAGGTCGGCCAGGCCCTGCGCGCCCGGAAACAAGAGGCCGCCGACCACGTAGGCCGGCGTGCCGTCGATGCCGAGCCGGTGCGCCAGCGCCACGTTCGCCTCGAGCCGCTGGGCGATCGCCGGGTCGGCCATGTCGCTTTGCAGCCGCGCCCAGTCCAGCCCGGCGTCGGCGGCCTCGGCGCGCAGCGTGTCCGGCGTGATGCCGCCGCCGGCGGACATGATCGCGTCGTGCAGCCGGCCATAGCCGCCCTGGCGCTGCGCCGCCAGCACCGCCCGGGCGCCGAGCACGCTGGCTGGTCCCAGGACCGGGATGTCCTTGTACACCAGGCGCAGGCGCGGCTCGCGCTGCAGCAGCTCCGCCATGACCGGCAGCATCCGGCGGCAGTACGGGCAGCGCAGGTCGTAGAACTCGACCAGCGTCACGTCGCCGGCCGGGTTGCCCGCGATCGGGTCAGCGGCGGTGCCGGTCAGCTCTTGGCCGGCCTGCGCCACGGCGGCGGCGCGGCGGCCGGCCTCGTCGGCCTGCAACGCCGCCACCGCGTCGCGCAGGATGCCGGGGTCGGCGACCAGCGCCTGCCGCAGGATGGCCACGATCTCGGCCCGCTGCGAGGGCGTGAACGCGCCCGGCTGCTGCGCCCGCAGCGGCGCGGCGAGCATCACAAGCATCAGCAGGGCGGCCAGGCAACGCCGGATCATGTCTCGCTCCATTGGCGACGGCGAGCGATAGCGCGCCCGGCCGCGTTTGGCGACGTCCGGTTGCCGCGCTGCCGGAACGCGGCTATGGCAGCCGCAGCCACGACCAGCGGAAGCGAGCGACGTTGCGCCAACCCGGACCCGCCTTGTCGATCACGCGCGCGCCGACACTGCGCATAATGGCGGCACTGGGGATCATGGCGACCGCCTCATGCTCGACCGTCGATGCCAACTTCCTCGGCGGGGGCGGGCCGCAGCCGGGCACGCAGGGGTTCATCGGCGGCTTCCTGGGCGGCGCGGCGGCGGACGAGCCGCAGG
>CAXUHK010000262.1:0-4274 GCA_964250775.1 uncultured Acetobacteraceae bacterium
ACCTCGTGCAGCACCTTGTCGATGATCGGCCGCGCCTGATCGGCGGGCGCCGCTTCCGGCAAGCCATGCGCCGGAAGCCTCAGCCTTGCGAGCTGCCGGTACGGCTCGTCCAACCCGTCGCGCCAGGCGGCGAGGCAGGCCCGGCCGTCGGCGACGATGGCGGAGCCGAGTGCCACGGCCGAGGCCGCCGGCGCCGCCGCGACGGCGAGCGTGGCGTGGCGCAGCCCGAACAGGCGCACGGCGCGGCCGAGCCGGGCGTCGAGCTCGGCGACCGCCCCGGCGTCGATGCAGCTCTGCAGCGCCCGGCCGTGCCAGGCGGCGCCCATGAGCCGGCCCGCTTCCTCGACGCGCTCGGGCGAGGCGAGCGCCAGGCGCTCGGACGCGCTCGCCTCGGCCCGCCCCGGCAGGGTCGGCAAGCCGCCGAACTGGCTGCAGATCTGGCCGCGGATCTGGTCGGCAAGCCGCGCCGAGAGCCGAGCGCAGCCGCACAACCGGGCGATGACCGGCGCGCTGAGTGCCGGGAACAGCGCCTGGAAATGCGACGGATGCACCATGTCGGCCGACAGGCGGAGCGCTTCGCCGGCGCTTGGATCGGGGGCGGGCGCGTTCACGACACGCGCCGCAAGTTCGGCGGCAGGACCTCGATGTTTGCCGCCGCCCGGCGCTCCGACCAGCGCCGCCACAGCAGGATGCCGCCGCCGGCGGCCGGCCAGCCCAGCGCCATGGCCCAGGCCAGCAGCGACCACAGGCTGGCGGCCGGCGCCCGCAGCTTCGGCATCGCCGGGCGCGGCACCGGCAACAGCACGACCGAGACCTTGTCGTACGACAGGCCCTCGATGCTGTTGGCGACAAGCATCTTGATCTGTGGCAACAGCTTGACGATCGGCGTCTCCGCGTCGTGGCGGATGAACACGGCGGCGGCGGCGGGCTGGCTGTCGCCCTCGAGCGGCGCGTTGTCCGGCAGCACGATGTGGACCCGCGCGGTCAGCACGCCGTCGATGCCGCCCAGGGTGCGCGACAGTTCCTGGCTCAGCGCGTAGATGAACCGCGCGCGCTCGGCGGTTGGCGAGGAGACCATGCCCTTCTGCTCGAACACGTCGCCCATCGTGGCGTACGCGGTGCGCGGGTAGCGGTTGGCCTGCAGCAGCCGGACCGCGTCGGCGATGTGGCCGTCATCGACCTCGACCGTGCTGGTGCCGTCCTTGGCGACCACCCGGTCGGCGGCGATGTCGTGCTGCAGCAGGATCGACACCATGTCCATCGCGTCGCTCTCGGACAGCGCGCTGTAGAGCTGCGCCTTGCATCCCGCGAGCAGCGGCAGCGCCAGGCAGAGCGCGGCGGCCGGCAAGTTCCACCGCCGCATCATCATCCGCCACCCTGGGTCAACAGGCTCTTCAGCGACTTCAGCATCGACTGAGAGGTTTCCTGGATGAGTTCGAAGTTGAACATCGTCGCGTAGACCTGGCTCTGGTGCCGGATGCCGGCGTCGAACAGGTCACGCATCTCGCTCGCCGGGCTGCTGGCGCCCAGCTTTTGCGCCCCACCCTGCGAGGACGGGGCTTTCGCCGCGGCTGTCTTCGTGGCCGGGGGCGGCGAACCCCACGCATCCATGCTCTCGACGCTGCGGCCGAGCTTCTCCAGGCCGCCCAGCACTTGGTCGCCGAGGGTGTTCCGGGGCGCGATCGTTCCCGGCCGATACGCCGCGACCGGTTGCGCCGAGACCTGCCGCGCCGGATCGACGGGGCCGCCGTTCTTCAACGCGGATGCGAAGTCGGCGTGCGTCGACGCGCCGGGGTCGCCTCCGGCTCCCGCCGCCGGAGCACCGGAGGGTGCCGGCGAGCCTGGCGCCGGCGAGCCTGGCGCCTGCGAGCCTGGCGCATTGACTGGCGGCACCGCTATGATTGCTGGACCGATCGACATTCGAACCTCGTATTTCGATTGGGTTTAGGTTGCCGGGCGGCGCATGGTCTGTGACGTTTCACACAGCCCAGGCAGGCCGGCCGGCATGAGCGCAAGGAGCAGGCCATTGGCAAATCGCCGCACCCCCAACCGACCGAGGCGAGCACCGGGCGGACCTGCCATCCTCTGCGCCATGCTGGCCGCACTGGGCGTCGCGTGCGCCCGCGACGCCCAGGGCGCGGAGTTGAAACTTGGCGACAGGCCGTACAGCTACACCGTCATCGACCAGGACCTGCGCGACGTGCTGCGCCAGTTCGGCGGCAACATGCACCTCCGGATCGAGCTCAGCGACGCCGTCAAGGGCCGCGTCCGCGGGCGGGTCACGACCGCCTCGCCGCGCCGCTTCCTCGACGCGCTGGCCGCGAATTACGGACTCGACTGGTACTACGACGGCTTCAAGCTCTACGTGACCGCCAGCAGCGAGGACGCCTCCAAGTTCATCACCATGCCCCGCGACCTGTCGGAGGCGTTCAGGAACGCCCTGAACTCCGGCGGGATTTCCGACTCGCGGTTCCCGTTGCGTGGGTTGGCCGGGACGGACAGCGTCATCGTCTCCGGGCCGCCGCACTTCGTAGACCTGGTCGAGCAGGCGGCGGCGGCGTTGTCGCCGCGGAAATCCGCCGCGGCCAGCCCGAGTTCCGTCATCATCTATCGCGGCGCCGCGGCGCAGAAGACCGAATTCCCCCAGCCGGCACCCATGGCGCCTTCGGCGCCTCAGTAGTCGACGGCGTAATGCTGGCCCGCCTGGCTCACCAGCACTTGGCGCTGCGTGATCTGGTCGATCGTGGCGCCGCCGGGCAGGCTGGCGCCGACATAGTATTTCTGCCCGTGGATCACGACGTTCGGGTCCGATCCCGCCCAGACGGCGTCGAGCGCCAGGGTGAACTTGCGTGGCGCCTGCAGCGAGACTTGCGAGATGAACACCGCGGTCTCGCCGAAGCGGTGATCGAACCAGAGCTCGACGTCGTGCAGCCGCCCGCCCAGCGCCGGGTCGAGCTGGCCGCGCGCCGTGACGACGCTGCTGCTGACGTCGAGCGAGATGTCGGGCAGGCCGTTGGCCTGCAACTGCCGCTGCGTCTCGCCGCGCAGCGTCGCGTCGCTCGTGGCGGCGGCTTGCGGCGGCTTGGCGGGGAGCGCCGAGGGTTGCTTGGCGCGCGGCGCGGCGAACGCGTTGGTCGCGGCCGGGATGATCGCGGCGGCGGCCAGCAGGGTGACGCCGAGCGCCGCCCCGGCGCCGACCGCCGAAATGCGGCGGCGGCCAATCGGCCAGAGCCGCGCGCCCCAAAGCTGCGCATCCCAGGGCAGCCCGTACCGAGACGGCGCGCGTTGCCGCTGCGCCTGTGGGGGCGGCGCGATTTCCTCGGCCGCCTCGCAGCGGAGTTCGACATTGCCGATGCTGATGCTGACGGGCATGGCCGCGGCGACGACGTCGCCCGCCGCCAGTTGCGCGCCTTCGATCGCGACACCCCCGGCTTCGATCGACAGGCGCAGGCCGTCGCCGTCGCGGTCGACCACGATGTGCCGCGCCGCCACGTGCTCGTCGCCGAGCAGGATGTCGGCCGGAGGCTCGCTGCCGATGCTGAAACGGCCGTCCGGCAACACGCACACCGCGCCGGCGTGCAGGCCGGTCAGGACGCGAAGGCTGGGAGCTGGCTGCTGTTGGCTCATGGCGGGCGCCTCGCGGATGGAGTTGCTGTCATTCATGGCCTAAGCCAAGGCCGCGACGCGGGTCGGCCATGTCGGGCCGCTGTCGCGCGATCGGGGACAGGCCCGGCGCCGAGGCGCCAGGCCTGTCCTGCCGTCGATGTTAGCTGATGGAGACGGCCTTGAGCGCCTTCAGGGCGGCGTCGCCCATCATCTGCATCTTGTGGGTCTGCTCTTCTATCTGCGCGGCCTGGCCATAATCCTGCACCTGGCTCGACATGGCGCCTTGGAACATCGCCGCTTGGTCGCCTCCGGTGCTGGCCGTGCCGATGGCGGGGGTGGGAGCGGAAGACCCGCCCACGGGGCCGACGCCACTGAACACGGGACCGCGGTTGCCGAAGAAGTTCGTCATCGTCTGGTTTCCTTGGAAAGGACTGGCATGGCCAGTCGTTGCTTTGAACTCAAGTCCGCGGGAGAACGCCCCCCGCTTAGGCGGCGCCCGCTGCCCCCTGCATCTGCTGCATCATCTGGGAGATGACCTGCATGAGCTCGCTCACGATCTGGCTCATGCCGGCCTGGGGGCGGCGGGCGGCCTGGCCGCCGCCGGTTGCGGGGGCCGATCCCCCAGGCTGCGGCGAATAGGCGCCGCTGCCTGCCGGGAAAGCCGGCGC
>CAXUHK010000263.1:0-4231 GCA_964250775.1 uncultured Acetobacteraceae bacterium
GTTCGCCGGCCAGCCCGTCGCGCGCCACCGCCTCGCCGGCGAACAGCAGCCGCCCGCCGGCCAGCGCCTCGCGCAGCGCCGTGCGGGCGCCGGCATGGCCGGGACGGGCGTAGGCGTAGGCGCCCAGGGCGGCGGCATCGGCGGCCCAGCCGGTCACGACCGCTCCCGCCAGCCCAGTGGCATGGCCCATGGCCTCCGCCCAGCATTGCCGCGCGAACGCCTCAGTGGCGGCGGCGCCCTCCCGCGCCAGCTCCCAGGCGGTCGAGCCGCCGACGAAGCCCACGACATGCGCGGCGCCCGCCTGCTGCGTCCACGTCGGCCAAGCCACGAACGACATCCAGGGCGCGTGCCGCCGCGCGAGGCGCCGCGCCACCGAGCACTGTTCGGGCAGGCCCAGCCGGTCCGGCCCGGCGGCGGCCAGCGCCACCTTGGTCAGCAGGCCCATCGGGAGCCCGTCGAGCGCCGCGCGGTGCGAGTCCGGCAAGTCCGGCGTGAACGCGACATGGCCCGCCCGCAGCACCCCGGTCGAGACGGTGACGATGCACGCCCCGGCCCGCAGCGTGCCGGATTGCGTCTCCAGCGCCACGCCGCCGCCGTCCCAGGCGATCCGCCGCACCGGGGTCATGAGCCGCGCCGGCTGCGCCAGCCGCCGCGCCACGAACGCTCCAAGCCCGCCGGCGACGTTCAGGTTGCCCTCCTCCAGCCCGTTGGCCCGGCAGTCCTCGGCGCTGAGCTCGCGGCTGTCGGCGGCGGCGATCAGCGTCGTCTCGAACGCCTCGACGGTGGCCATCCAGGGGTCGCCCGCGATGGCGTCGACCATGGCGGCGACGCTGGTGTCGGGACCGACCGAGGCGAGCTGGCGGGCGAACCTGTCCTCGGCGGCGGCGAACCCGGCCGACTCGGCCTGCGACCGCCTGGTGCTCCAGCCGGCGTCGCTGTCGACCAGCCGCTCGCCGTGCGCCTGCGCCATCGCCGTGAGCGGGTTGCGCGCCGCCGCGTGCAGCCATGACGCGCCGTGGTCGAACGCCGCCCCGCCCAGCGCCGCCGGCGTGTCGGTGTAGGCGCGGCCGCCGATCCGACCGCTCGCCTCCAGCAGCTCGCAGCGCAGCCCGGCGGCGCGGATGGCGGTGGCGGCGGACAGCCCGGCGACGCCGGCGCCCACCACCGCGATGTCGGTCTCGCTCACGCGGGCAACGGCGTCGGCATGGCGAGGCCGGCGGCCTCGGCGCGGGCGCGCAGCATCGGCGGGATCGCCGGGTGCAGCCGGACACCGTGCGCCATCTGCTCGGCCCGCAGCGCCAGCGCGCGCTCGCCCGGCAGTCGTGGCGGTTCTCCGCCGGGCACCGGCGGGTTGGCGTGCACCGCTTCCGCCATCCATGCCGCCTCGCGCGCGAACGCATCGCCGCCCGCGAAACGGGCGGGGTCGATCGCCAGCACGAACACCGCGGCGCCCCACGAGTTCGGCGCGTCGGCGCGGCCGAAGCCGGACAGGGAAGCGGTCAGCGCCTCGACCATCAGGCCCAGCGCGTAGCCCTTGTGCCCGGCCTCGACGCCGCCCAGCGGCAGCAGGCTGCCGGGCGGGTCGGTGAAGAACGCCTCCGGATCGGCGGTGGGCACCCCCTGCGCGTCGAGCAGCCAGGGGTGCTCGAACCGCAGCCCCTCGGCGCGCAGCCGGTTGGTCATGCCGTTGGTGGTGATCGACATGGAGACGTCGAGCATCACCGGCCCGCCCGGCGAGGGCCAGCCGGCGGCCAGCGGGTTCGGGGTATACAGCCGCCGCGTGCCGCCGAACGGCGCGATGCTGGCGGTCGAGGGGTCCGAGCAGGCGACCACCAGCATCTGCCCGCCCTCGGCGATCCGGCGCAGGTAGGCCGCGAGGCAGCCGATGTGGCTGCAATGGCGGATCGAGACCGAGGCCAGCCCGGCGTCGCGCGCCCGCGCCGCCGCCCAGTCGGTGGCGCGCTCGACCAGCCACGGCCCGGGCAGCCGGCGGCCGTCCCAGGTCTGCGCGGCACCCGCTTCGGCCACCACGATCGGCTCGCCGGCGCGGGTCATGCGCCCTGCGGCGATCTCGTCGAGATAGGCGCCCAGCAAGGCTAGCCCGTGCGTGGTGTGGCCCATCAGGTCGCCCTCGACCAGCACGCCGGCGGTGACGACCGCCTTGTCGGCTTCGAGGCCGGCATGGCGCAGCAGCGCGGTGGCGAGGTTGGTCAGGTCTTGCGCGGCGTGGCGTTCGGCCATGGAATGACGTCCCGGTGACAACGCTGCTTCATCGCACGCAACAGGAGTCCGCGCCATGTGGCAGCCGAGCGAACGCTATCCCGACCCGGCGGTGCGCGTGCTCGACCCGCGCTTCGCCCCATACCGCCTGAGCCTGGCCGGCGTCGAGCGGCTGGCGACCGGCTGCCGCTGGGCCGAGGGTCCGGTCTGGTTCGGCGACGGCCGCTACCTGCTGTGGAGCGACATCCCCAACGACCGCATCCTGAAATGGGAGGAGGAGACCAGCGCGGTCAGCGTGTTCCGCCGCCCGTCGGGCAACGCCAACGGCAACACCCGCGACCGCCAGGGCCGCCTCGTCACCTGCGAGCACCGCAACCGCCGCGTCACCCGCACCGAGCCGGACGGCGCCCTCACCGTGCTGTGCGACGGCCATGGTGGCCACCGGCTCAACTCGCCCAACGACGTGGTGGTGGCGCAGGACGGCGCGGTGTGGTTCACCGACCCAGCGTTCGGCCTGCTCGGCTACTACGAGGGCGAGCGCGCCGAGCAGGAGCTGCCCGAGGCGGTCTACCGGCTCGACCGCGCGAGCGGTGCCGCGACGCTGGCGCTGGGCGACGTGCCGGGGCCGAACGGGCTGGCGTTCTCGCCCGACGGCCGCACGCTGTACGTCGTGGCCTCGCGCGCGACCCCGCGCGAGATCCGCGCCTACGACGTGGCCGACGGCGGCGGCCTGTCCGGCGGCCGGGTGTTGGTCGGCGCCGGCGAGGGCGGCACGCCGGACGGCTTGCGCGTCGACGTCGACGGCAACCTCTGGTGCGGCTGGGGCATGGGCACGGCGGCGCTCGACGGCGTGCGGGTGTTCGCGCCCGACGGCACGGCGATCGGCCACATCGACCTGCCGGAGCGCTGCGCCAACCTCTGCTTCGGCGGCCGCTGGCGCAACCGGCTGTTCATGGCGGCGAGCCACAGCCTGTACGCGCTCTACGTGAACACCCAGGGGATGGCCAATGGGTAGACGCGGCGGCTGAATGGCCGGGGGTCGCCCCGCCATCCGACCGATGCAAACGCCGCGGCTTTGGCGCCATGTTCGCTGCATGAGCAGCACATCGAGCGATCCGGCCGCCTCCCTCGCCACCCTGTCCGACGCCATGGAGCGCGCGGTCGCGGCGGCTTCGGCGCATGTCGCAAGCCTGGCCTGGGGCCGGCGCGGCGGGCTGAGCGCGATCCTGTGGCGGGCCGGGGTGCTGGTCACGTCCGAGCAGAGCCTGCCCGATGCCGACCATTACGACGCGACGCTCCCCGGCGGGAGCCATGCCAGGGCGACGCTGGCCGGGCGCGATCCCTCGACGAACGTCGCGGTGCTGCGGGTCGAAGCCGATGCCACCGCCTTCACCGTCGCCGAGCCCGCGGGCGTGGGCGCCCTGGTGCTGGCGCTTGGCGGCGGCGGGACGGCGCGGCTGGGCAACATCGAGGCGCTGGGGCCGGCCTGGGAGAGCCAGCGCGGCGGGCGCATCGACCGCCTGGTGCGTCTCGCGGTGCCGCTGCCGCCCGACGCCGAGGGCGGCCCGGTGCTCGACGCCCGCGGAGCGCTGCTTGGGATGTCGACCTACGGCCCGCGCCGAGGCGTGCTGGCGATCCCGGCCGCCACCGTGGCGCGCAGCGTCGAGCCCTTGCTGCAGCACGGGCGCATGGCGCGTGGGTGGCTCGGCGTGGCGCTGCACGAGGTGGCGCTGCCGCCGGAGATCGCGCAGCGCGCCACGGCCACCGGCGGGCTGATGGTGATGGGCTTCGCCGACGGCGCGCCCGCGGCGGGCACGCTGCTGCCGGGCGACATCCTGGTCGCCGTCGCGGGCAGCCCGGTCGTCACCGTGCGCGCGCTGGCCCGGATGCTCGGCCCCGACGCGGTCGGGCAGGCGCTGGAGCTGACCCTGGTGCGCGGCGGCGCGCTGACCCAGGTGCAGGTCACGATCGGCGCGCGCCCGTGAAGGCGTTGGCTTGACGGCGCTGGCGA
>CAXUHK010000264.1:0-4227 GCA_964250775.1 uncultured Acetobacteraceae bacterium
TCGAGTTCGGCGCCGCCGTCGGCACGCTCGCCTCGCTGGGCGACAAGGGCCTGGCCGTGCAGGAGGCGCTGGCGCGCGAGCTAGGTCTGGCACAGCCGGAGATCGCCTGGCACACCGAGCGCGACCGCATCGCCGAGGCCGGCTGCTTCCTCGGCCTGCTGACGGGCACGCTGGCCAAGTTCGCCACCGACCTCAAGCTGATGATGCAAACGGAAGTGGGCGAGGCAAGCGAGCCGTATGTCGCCAACCGCGGCTCGTCCTCGACCATGCCGCAGAAGCGCAACCCGATCTCGTGCTGCTACATCCACGCCTGCGCGGCCTCCGTGCGGCAGGGCGTGGCGGCACTGCTGGATGCCATGGTCGAGGACCACGAGCGCGCGACCGGCCCGTGGGAGATCGAGTGGATCACCCTGCCGGACGTGTTCACCCTCGCCGGCGGCGCGCTGTCCCAGGCCTGCTTCGTGCTGGAAGGGCTGGAGGTTCACGCCGACCGGATGCGCGCCAACCTCGACATGACGCGCGGGCTGATCGTCTCGGAGGCAGTAATGATGGGCCTGGCACCCAAGCTCGGCCGCGACAAGGCGCACGACGTGCTCTACGCGATCTGCCACGACCCGGCGATGGGCGACAAGAGCCTGACGGACTTGCTGCTGGTCCACAAGGATGTCACGGCGGAGCTGTCCGAGGACGAGATCCGCAAGCTGACCGATCCGACCAACTATCTCGGCCTCTCCGAGGCGATGGTCGATCGCGTGCTCCAGCTTGCCAAGTGACATGGCTGCGGCACGCCAGCGCATGCCCGCTGATGGCGGCGGCTTGGCCAAGCCGACCTGCCGGTCCACGGCAGGGAGCCATAGGCCGTGATCGACGTGATCCTGGGCGCACTGCTTCCGGTCATCGTCACCTTGGGCCTGGGCATGTTGGCCGGATGGCGCCGCGACGAGGATACGACGGCGGCGGAGGCGCTGAACCGCATGGTCCTGGTCTATGCGCTGCCGCTCGCCTTGTTCGCCGGCACGATCACCGTCTCGCGGCAGGAGCTGGTCAGCCAATGGCCGCTCCTGGTGGCGTTGCTGACGGGGACCGCGCTTCCGTTCCTGGCCGCGTTCCTTGCAGGGCGGTACCTGTTCGGGCGCGACATCCAGGCGGCGGCACTTCAATCCATGGCATTCGGGTTTCCGGCCATAGCGTTCACCGGCATCCCGATCCTGACACCGCTGATCGGCGACAAGGCCACCATCGTCGTCGATGTGGCCGGCTTGACCGGCAACATCGTCATCTTGCCCGCCACGCTCGTGCTCCTCTCCTACGCCCAGGAGAAGAAGTCCTCGGGTTCAGGGAAGGCGTGCGAACAGGGTCAGCAGGAAGGTTCTGTGCTGGCGTCGGTCGTCACGGCGCTCCGCCACGCCTTCACCCAGCCAGTCGTCCTCGCACCCTTGTTCGCCATCGTATTCGTGCTGACGAACATACACCTATCCAGCGTCGTGACAGGGAGCTTCAAGCTGCTCGGCACCACGGTCGGCGGCCTGTCGCTGTTCGCCAGCGGGATCATCCTGCAATCCCAATCGCCCCGGTTCTCGTTGCCCGCAGCGGTGTCCACGGTGGGGCGCCTGCTCGTCATCCCGGGCCTCGCCTATGCGGCGCTCACCGCCATCGGGCAGGGCGGGGACTTACGCAAGATGACGGTGCTCGCCTTGGGCCTTGCAGCGGCTCCGATGCAGGTCATCCTGTCCACCCGCTACGACTGCGACGAGGAGGAGAATGCGTCGGTCCTGCTCTACAGCAACGTCCTGAGCATACCGTCGCTGGCCCTCCTGATCTGGCTGACAGGATGAGTCGTGCAGCCGGACTTCGTTCTCATGCCTCTGCCCAGGATGGACGCCCATGAACCCGAGGTACGCCATGCCCATCCTAGCGTCATTGGCATCTTTGCCGGGCCAGGCCCAAGCGGCCGATGTCATCGTCATGATCTCTGGGGGCTTCAAATCCACTTACGAGGCGCTGTCCCCGGCGTTCGAGAAGGCCACCGGCAGCCGGCTCGTGACTGTGCCTGGCCCGTCGGAAGGGGCAACTGCCGATACGATCCCGCACCGCCTCGCCCGCGGTGAGCCGGACGACGTGCTGGTGATGGTCGGAACGGCACTAGACCAACTGGTCAAGGATGGCGAGACCGTCCCGGGCAGCGAGGTCGAGGTCGCGCTTTCGCCGATCGGCATGGCAGTGCGCGCCGGGTCGTCGGCGCCGGACATCTCGACAGTCGCCAAGCTTCGCCAGGTGCTGCTGGATGCCAAGTCCGTCGCCTACTCCGACAGCGCGAGCGGCGTCTACGTCCAGGGCACCCTGTTCAGCAAGCTCGGCATCGAGCAGCAGATGCAAGGCAAGGCGCAGAAGGTCGCGGCGACACCCGTGGGCGAGATCGTGGCTCGGGGTGAGGCGGAGATCGGGTTCCAGGAGGTGGCGGAGCTGCTCCCGATCAAGGGGATCACCTTCGCGGGCCGCTTGCCGCGGGAAGTGGAGCTGCTCACGCGCTACTCCGCCGCGGTTGCCAAGCGGTCCAAGCAGCCGGAGCTGGCGCATCAGTTTGTGCAGCACATTGCGTCGCCAGACATCCAGCCCACGCTCGAGAAGATGGGGCTGAAGCCGCCCAGGCGGTGAACGCAGCGGCCGAGCCGGCCGCGCCGGCGCAGTCGCGAAACCCCGGCGCAAATGGGAAACCAGAATGGCATCACTTCAATGCGACATACCGGCATCCTTCCTTCGCGAGCCGACGCGGCGCGCCGTTGCAAATGGCGGCATCGTGTCGTCAGTGATGAGCGACGCCCTCGCCAGCTACCTTGAGGCGCGGCGTCACACCCTGTTTCAGGTTCCCATCTCCGGGTCGCTCGAAGGCGCGTGCTCGGAAGCCGTCACATGTGCGACAATGCTGCAACACGGCGACATAGCAGCCGCGCTGGACGGCCTGGCCACGCGTCGCACTCGGCGCGCGAGCCTGCCGGACGCCGCGACGCGGGCACGCCGGATGCCAGACGAGGAACTGGCGAAAGGAGCGGCCGATGACTCCTTCCCGCTCAAGCTGGCGCGGATCATGGCCGACATCCGGCAGGCGCTGGGCGACGCGGACATCGCGCTAGCCGACACGGGGTCCGCCAAGACGTGGATGGCCCGGCTCTGCCCGACACGGCAGCCGAACACCTGCATCGTATCCGACGGGCTCTCGACGATGACCTTCGCGCTGCCGGGAGCCATGGCAGACAAGATGGCGTTTCCGGAGCGCCGCGTGCACGCGTCCATGAGAGCCTCGCCCTCAAGGGTTAGGCGGAACGTCCGGGGACCTCGCTCGATCAGGCGCACGCCCAAGCTTTCCTCAAGTTCCCTCACGTGGCGTGACAGCGTTGCCTTCGGCTGACCGGTGGCGCGGCTCGCCGGTCCCAAGCCGCCATGAGAAGCGACGCGACTGAAGGTTGCAAGCGCTTCAAGGTCCATCAGTGGTCCACTTTTGGAACAGAGTGTTCCATCTTTATCTATTGTGAGATCGATGAGAGCAGCCAGCTACGTTTTAATGAGGCGGGCGATGCAAAAAACCAGGGCGTACCGCATCAATGACAATGGCGGTCCCGGCGTGCTTCGTCCGGATGAGATCGCAACGCCGCCTGGACAACCTCGACTATGGTTCTGGATGCAGCCAGATTCCGAGAGTCTGAGTCAGCTCGCGCGACACGAACTGGAGGGTGGCTGGCGTTCAACTTCCGCCGAGATGGTCGATGTAGCACGCGTGCCCGCTGCGATTGAGTGTATCCGCAAGGGCTTGGCGCTAGCCAAATCCGCGAGCGCTACCGTTCTCACGAAGATGACTACCTGGCACAGTACCGCGCCGAGATCGATTCAGAGAATACGGCCGGCGTGCGCCGGATCGGCTACACCAGCGACATGGTGGCGGACGATTCGTTCGTTTCCCCCCATGCACACTCACGCAACCACCGAAAATATGTTGTGCGGCCGTGGCCTTGACCGCTCCGCAAGGCTTCTACGCCGACACCGTGCCGATGACGGTAGGAGACGTATTCTCATCGAGTGTGTTAGCCGCGCGCAGGACGGCAAAGTGTCATCAACGTTCCTTGCGGACCTCGCTGATGAGGCCGCAACCATACTTTTGCTGGCCGCCGATTTGACGGTCTAAGTGTCCTCTCTGATTGGGGTTCTTGGATGCAAGCGATTTATTGTTCTCGC
>CAXUHK010000265.1:0-279 GCA_964250775.1 uncultured Acetobacteraceae bacterium
GAGCAGCGGCTGCGCCACCGCGAGCCAGAGCAGCGCCAGCCCGGCCAGGGTGACGGCCAGCGCCAGCGCCCGGCCGCGCCCCCCCTGCGGCAGCGCCGCGGCGGTGCGCGTCGCCATCAGGCCCCCCTCGTCACGGCCGCACCTCGGCGCGGATGCTGAACAGGTCGGCGCCGTCCTCGGCGCGGGTCACAGGAGCCGAGAACGCCGGGTTGCGGACGATCGGGTCCGCCGACAGCGAGGCGATCAGCCGCGCCGCGTTGGCCGATTGGCCCTCGATCT
>CAXUHK010000265.1:304-4226 GCA_964250775.1 uncultured Acetobacteraceae bacterium
GGGCAGGATGCGGGTCAGCGCCGCGATCGCCTGCAGCGCGTCGCCGACGAGCGCCTGCTGCCCCGCCACGGCGTCGCTGCCGGCGGCGCGCATCGCCAGCCGGCGGCGCAGCACCTCGGCCTCGGCGACCGGCGGCCGCAGCGCCTCGATCCGCCGCTCGGTGGCGGCGGAGGCTTGGCGCTGGGCCACGAACGGCCCGGCCACCGCCGCCAGCGCCAACAGCGCGCACAGGCCGCCGGCGGCCGCCACGGTACGGCGGCGCCACCGCTCGCGACGCGGGTCGTGGCGACCCAGCGCGATGCGCTGCATCCGGCCGCCGGGCGCCTCGGCCTCCAGCGCCGCCGGCGTGAAGCCGATGCCGCGCACCGCGTCGAGCAGCCCCGCCACCCGCTGCTTCGGCACCAGGGACAGCACCGCCTGCAACCGCCCCTGGGCGCGGTCGCGGCTGAGCACGGCCACCTCCCAGTGCACCTCCTCGGCGGTGAACGGGGTGTAGCGGTCCATCTCGAAGCCGACGACACTCTCCAGGCCCGCCTCGGCCGCCAGCGGCAGCGTCACCACCCGTTGCAGGAACGTCCCCGGCGGCAGCCGCAGCAGCCTGGCGTCCGCACGATGGGCGGCCACCACCCGGCTCGCCGCCTGCGCCCCGGCCCGGTCCAGGGTGTACGAGCCCAGCGCCGTCTGCCGCCGCCGCCGCCGCGCCAGCAGCGCCACCGACGGCGGCTCCCGCGACTCCAGCACGGCGATCAGCGCGTCGGCGGGGCCGTCGGCCGGCGCGCGCAGGCCGGCGGGCAGCAACTCGGCCATTTGCTGCCGATACCAGGACGCGAAGGCTCCCAGCATCATACTATTGCGCCGCCCGCGACTGCATCGGCGCTGCCACCAGGTCGGGCCAGTGCCGCTTGTCGCCCTCCGGGAACACGATCCGCAGCCGCACCAGCGCGGGCAGCACCGGCGCCTGCCACGTCGTCGCCCAGACGCGGGTGGCCTCGCCGTAGTAGCTGAGGTCGATGTGGTCCACGTGGTCCAGCAGCACGGCCTCGATTGCCAGCTGCGGTCGCAGCCGCTCGGCGTGCGGCTGCGGCATGGCGCGCAGCACCAGGCGCTGCGCTCCGTCGACGCCGATCGCGACGCTCGCGGCGGAACCGTCCGCGCCGAACCCTGCCGGCAGGCGGGTCAGCAGCGACAGCGCGTGCGCGCTGCCCTGCAACGGCGCGGCCTCCTCCGGCTCGCCGGCATCGGTGTCCTCGACCAGGCGGCGCAACGCCCGGTCCACGGCGTCGAGGTCGCCCGACTGCGCCAGCCGGCGGCTCTGCGTGCCCCACGCTTGCATCCCGAACCGCACCCCCTGCGCCAGCCCGGACATGATGAAGCCGAACACCACCAGCGCCACCAGGATTTCCAACAAGGTGAACCCGTTGCGCGACATCGTCAGGCGCCCGGGGGAGATTGCAGCGCGGTCGCGGCGCCGTCGAGGCGCACCGAGCGCGGCGCGCCGTCGGATGCCCAGGCGACCGCGACGGTGATCCGGTACAGGGTCGCCCTCGGCCCCTGCTGGCTGCCGCCCAGCAACGCGTTGGCGCGCGCCAGCGTGGCCGTGCCGGCAACGCTGGCCTGCACCGACCAATGGAAGCCGTGGCCGTCGTCGCCCGTCGTCTGCGGCGCCGGCGCGGCGCCGCCACGGATCGTGGCGGCCGTGCCGGCCAGCCGGGACCGCGCGATGGCCAGCGCCTCCTCGGTGTGGCTGGCCACGGCGGCGGCGCGCATCCCGCCCAGCACGCCGTCGAACATCACGCCCAACGCCAGCGCCACGATGACGAACGCCACCAGCACCTCGAACAGCGTGAAACCCGCCTGGCTACGATTTGGGCGCATCGCGCACCTGCACCCGGCCGGTCAGCCAACTCACCGAGACCGCCATGCGGCGGCTCGAGTCCCACAGTTCGACGCGCCCGCCGCTGGCGCTGCCGTCGGGATCGAAGGCGATCTCGCCGAACCGCCGGCCCGCCGCGTCCGGCATCGCGAGCCCGATCCCCGGCGGCAGCGTGCGCGCCGGACCGCCATCCACCGCGATGGCCGGCCGCCGCAGGTCGAGCGCCACCAGGATCGTCCGGTTGCCGGCGATCGCCCGGCCGCGCGCCTCGCGCAGCGTCCGCGCCACCACGCCCGCGACGTTGTCCACCTGCGACGCCCGGTCGCGCGGCGGCCCGTGCCCGACCACCAGGCCCAGGGCGAGGCCCAGCACCACCAGCACCACGATCATTTCCAGCAAGGTGAAGCCGTTGCGCCGCACAGCTAATTCGCTAGATCGTTGAGGCTCAGCATGGCGAGCAGCAGCGAGGAGACGATGCCGGCGACGGCGGCGCCCATGACGATGGTGATGGCGGGGGTCAGCAGCGACACCAGCCGTTGCAGGCCAATGCGGGTGTTCTCCTCGTGGATCTCAGCCGCCCGCAGCGCCATGGCGCCAAGCTGCGCCGTCTCCTCGCCCAGCCGCAGCAGGTAGACGGTGCGGACCGGGAACACGCCGCTGTCGCCCAGCGCCCGGCTCAGCCCGCCGCCACCCTTCGCCGCCCCGGTCGCGGCCTCCACGGCGGCGACCGCGGCGAGGTTGCCGATCGCGTCGCGCACCGTGTCGAGCGCCGCGATCAGCGGCATCCCGTTGACCAGCAAGGTGCCGAGCGTGCGCGAGAACCGCGCCGCCACGATCTCGCGCGACAGCCGCCCCAGCACCGGCAGGCGCAGCACCAGGCGGTCGAACGGCAGCCGGAACCCCGGCCGCCCGAGCGCCTGGCGCACCACGAGACCGCCGACCAGCAGCGCCGCCAGCGCGAACAGCCCGTAGTTGCTCACCGCGTCGCCCAGCGAGATCAGGAACTGGGTCGAGGCCGGCAGGGCGGCGCCGTTCTGCTGGAACAGCGGCACGAACTGCGGCAGCACCTGGGTCAGCAGCAACGCGATGGCGCCGATCGCCGCGACCAGCAGCAGGCTCGGGTAGATCATCGCCGAGGTCACTGTCGCCGACAGGCTGCGCTCGCGCTCCAGCAGCAGCGCCAGCCGCTCCAGCGTCGCCGCGAGGGCGCCGCCCGCCTCGCCGGCGCGCACCAGCCCCACGTACAGCTTGGAGAAACTGGTGGGGTATTTCGCCAACGTCGCCGCCAGCGGCGCGCCGTCGCGCACGCCGGCGCGAATCTGGTCGAGCACGCCGGCGACGCGCCTGTTCGGCGCGGTCTCGACCAGGAAGCGCAGCGCGCGGTCGAGGTCCTGGCCGGCGCCCAGCATGATCGACAGCTCGCGGGTCATGTCGGCGACCTCCTGCCGCCGCAGCCGCGCGGCACCCCCGAGGTCGCTCGCCAGCAGCCGCGCCAGGAAGCCGCCGCCGGCCTTGGCGGCATCGGCGCGCACCGGGATCTGCCCCTGCCGCCGCAGCGCCTCGATCACCGCCGCCACGGAGGCGGCGTCCATGGCGCCCTTGACCACCTCGCCCGCCGGGGTGATGGCGGTGTAGCGGAAGCTCGGCATCAGGCCTCGGCGCGGATGGAGCGCATGACTTCCTCGACCGTGGTGACGCCGGCCAGCGCCGCGTCCAGCCCGGCGTCGAACATCGTCGCCATGCCGGCGGTCACCGCCGCGCGCTCGATCTCGCCGTGGTCGGCGTGGGCGAACACCAGACGCTCGATGCCGGCGTCCGGATGCAGGAACTCGGCGATGGCGAGCCGGCCGCGATAGCCGGTGCCGCGGCAGGCCGGGCAGCCGGTGGCGTGCCAGAGCGTGATCGGCCGCGCCGCGGTGCGCCGCTCCAGCCCGAACCGCTGCACCAGCTCGGGCGCCGCCGGCGCCTCCACGCGGCAGGCGGCGCACAGCCGGCGCACCAGCCGCTGCGCCAGCACGCCGCGCAGCACCGCCGTCAGCAGGTAGTCCT
>CAXUHK010000266.1:0-4211 GCA_964250775.1 uncultured Acetobacteraceae bacterium
GGGCAATGGCCGGGCTGGCGGCGCTGCTGGCGCTGCTCGGCCTGCTGCCCGGGCCGGCGCTCGGGCTGCTCGACCGCGCGACGCGGGCGCTGACCGGCGCCGGGATGGGCTCGCGCATCGGCGCGTGGCGGGTGGTGCCGCAGACACTGGCGCCCGGCTATCCGCCGCTGGCGGTGCTCCTGTTGCTGACGCTGGCCGCGTCCGGCGGGCTTTGGCTGCTGCTGCGGCCGGGAGCCGGCCGGCGGATGGCGCCGGCCTGGGATGGCGGGTTCGCGCCCGCTCCCGGCTGGCTGCCGTTCGGCGACCCGCTCACCCAGTACGGGCCGGACGGCTTCGCGCAGCCGATCCGCCGCGCCATGGCCATGCGGGCGCTGTCGGTCGTCGAGGCTATCGACCTGCCGCCGCCGGGCGACCCGAGGCCGGCCGGCATCGCGGGGGCGCGGCGCGACCCGGCCGGGCGCCTGCTGGTCGCGCCGGCGGCGGCGCTGCGCGCCTGGCTGTCGGCACGGGGCGAGGCGCTGCAGGTGCTGCCGGCGCGGCGCGCGTTGTCGCTGCTGTTCGCCGTGCTGGTGGCGATGCTCGTCGCGGTCGCCGTCGTCGAGCAGTGGTGAGCGCGCTGCTGCCGGCAGTGCTGCCGGTTCTGGCGCTGGCGCTGCACGTGGCGCTGCTGCTGGCGGCGGCGCCGCTGCTGGCGGGGCTGCTCGACCTGCTGCGGGCGCGGCTGCTGGGGCGCGCCGGGCCGTCGCCGCTGCAGCCCTGGCGCGAGCTGCGGCGGCTGTGGCGCAAGCAGGGCGTCACCGCCGAGGGCGGGTCATGGCTGCTGCGGCTGGCGCCGGTGATCGACTCCGCGACCAGCCTCGCGGCGGCGGCGCTGGTGCCGTCGTTCACGCTCGGCATGGCAAGCGGGCCCGCCGCCGACCTGCTGGTGTTCGCGGGGCTGCTCGGCCTCGGCCGGGCCGCGACGGCGCTGGCGGCGCTCGATTCCGGCACCGGCTTCGGCGGGATCGGCGCCAGCCGTGCCATGACCCTGGCCGCGTTCGCCGAGCCGGCGCTGCTGCTGGTCGTCTTCACCTTCACGCTGCTGGCCGGCACCAGCAACCTCGACGCCATCGCCGGCACGGTGCAGGAGGGAACGCTGGGCCTGCGGGTGTCGATGGGGTTGGCGCTGCTGGCGACGCTGGCGGTGGCGCTGGTCGAGTGCGGGCGGCTGCCGGCCGGCAACCCGGACTCGCACCTCGAACTGACCATGGTGGACGAGGCGATGCTGCTCGACTATTCCGGGCGCGCGCTGGCGCTGCTGGAATGGGCGGCGGCGCTGCGCCTGCTGGTCTGGATGGGCCTGGTCGGCATCCTGTTCGCGCCGTTCGGGGTGGGGATCGCTGACGCGCCGCAGGGCTGGCCGCTTGGCCTCGCGGCGTGGGCGGGCAAGGCGCTGCTGCTGGCCGGGGGCTTGGCGGCCCTGGAGGCGAGCCGTGCCAGGATGCGGCTGTTCCGGGTGCCGGAGTTCCTCGGCGTCGCCATCCTGCTCGGCCTGCTGGCGGTGATCTTCCTGTTCATCAGCCAAGGCTTTGCATGAAGCGGGGTTTCGCATGAACGGCGGCATCGGCTACGACCTGGCGCACCTGCTGGGCGGCTGCGTGCTGCTGCTGTCGTTCGGCCTGCTGGCGCAGCGGCGGACCGCGGCGCTGATCGGTCTGTATGCCTCGCAGGCCGGGGTGCTCGCGGTAGCGGCAGCGTGGCAGGCGTGGTCGCAGGACGCGCCTGAGCTGTACGTGACCGCAGCGGTGACGCTGGCCGCCAAGGCGGTGGCGATCCCGATGGCGCTGCGCCGCATCGCCGACCGGTTGGCGATGGCACGCGGGCATGAAGCAGGCCTCGGCGTGTTCGCCGCGACGACGGCGGGCGTCGCGGTGGTGGCGCTGGCCGTGCTGGTGGTGCTGCCGACCACGCCGCTGCAGGCGGCGCTGACCCGCGAGGACCTGGCGTTCGCGATGTCGGTGGTGCTGCTCGGCGTCCTGGTGATGGTCACGCGGCGCTCGGCGCTGGGCCAGGTGATCGGCTTCCTGTCGATGGAGAACGGCCTGATCCTGGCGGCGCTGGCCGCCGCCGGGATGCCGCTGGTGGTCGAGCTCTCGGTGGCGGTGCTGGTGCTGGTGGCGTTCGTGGTGTTCGCGGCGTTCGTGTTCCGCATCCGCGGCCATTTCGACAGCCTCGACACCTTCCATCTCGACCGGCTGCTGCGCGGGCGCGATTGATGGACGAGTTGACCAGTCCGCAGGCGCTGGTCGTGCTGCTGCCGCTGGTCTGCGCCGGCGCGTTGGCGTTCGTGCGCCGCCCGGCCTGGGGCGGCCGGCTGATGCTGGCGGCGAGTGCCGCCACGTTCGCACTGGCGTGCCTGCTGCCGTCCAGTCATCAACCGGGAACGCTGCTGCTGGCCGATCGGCTGTCGGCGCACATGGCGGTGCTGACCGCGTTCGTGGCGCTGGCGGCGGCGTGGAACAGCCACGCCGCGCCGCCGGAGCTGCCGCCGGCGGCGCTGCGCCAGTACCATGCGCTATTCCTGGCATTCCTCGGCTTCATGCTGCTGGCGCTGCTGGCCGACAACCTCGGCGTGGCCTGGGTGGGCATCGAGGCGGCGACCATCGCCGGCGTCGTGGCGGTGGGACTGGCGCGCACCACCGGCGCCGTCGAGGCGGCGTGGAAGTATTTCGTCGTGGCCGGCGTCGGCGTCGGCCTGGCGCTGTTCGGCATCGTGGCGCTCTACCTCGCGGCGCAGGCGGCCGGCGTCACCGGGCTCGACGGCATGAGCTGGACCGCGCTGACCGCGGCGGCGCCCAACCTGCCGGCGCCGCTGCTCAACCTCGCCTTCGTGTTCCTGCTGGTCGGCTACGCGACCAAGGCCGGGCTGGCGCCGCTGCACACCTGGCTGGCCGACGCCCATGCCGAGGGGCCGGTGCCGCTGTCGGCGGTGCTGGCGGGGTCGGTGCTGAACGTGGCGCTGGTGTCGATCCTGCGGCTGCGCGGCCTGGTCGCGGCCAATGCGGCGGCGATCGGGCCGGGCATCCCGATCGAGGCGCTGGGCGTCGCGTCGGTGCTGCTGGGCTCGGTCGGCATGTGGCGGCGGGGCGACATGAAGCGGTTCTTCGCGCTGTCCAGCATCGAGCAGAACGGGCTGGTGGCGGTGGCGTTCGGCATCGGCGGCCCGGCGGCGGTGTTCGGTGGGCTGTTGCACATGACTTTGCAGACGCTGGCCAAGGCGGCGCTGTTCATGGCGGTGGGCGAGGCCGCGCGGCGCAAGGGCGGCCAGCGGCTCGACGCGATCGGCGGGCTGCTGGCCGACCATCGCCGGCTCGGCCTCACCTTCGCCGCCGGCCTCACGGCGCTGGCGGCGCTGCCGCCGTTCGGATCGTTCGCGAGCAGCTTCCTGATCCTCACCGCCGCCACGCGGCAATCGCCGCTCGCGGCGGCGCTGGCCGGCGCGGGCCTGGTAATCGGCGCTTGGGCGCTGCTGTTGCGGCTGATCGCGCTGTGCCTGGGGCCGCCCACCCCGGACGCCGGCGCGGCCGTCGCGTCGGCGGCGCTGTGGCCGGCATGGCTGCTGCTGGCGGTGGTGCTGCTGGCCGGCGTGGCGCTGCCGACGCCGCTGTCGACCTGGCTGCGGGCCATCGCGGGCACGGCGCCGTGAGCGCGGCCGACCTGATCCGCGCGGCGCCCGCCGAGCCGTGTCGCCCGGTGCCGCGCCATGTGCTCGACGTCGAGGGTTGGAGCGCGCTGGCGCTGTCGCCGCTCGACCTGCTGGCGTTGTGGGCCGACACGCAGCAGGTGCATGCGCTGTTCGACGACCCGGCGGCGCCGGAGCCGCTGCTCGCCTCGGTCCCGGTGGTGGGCGGCCATTACCCGGCGCTGTCGCCGCAACGCCCGGGCGCCGTGCTGTTCGAGCGCATGGTGCGCGACCTGTGGGGCCACGTCGCCGACGGCGCCGTAGACCTGCGCCCCTGGCTCGACCATGGGCATTGGGAGCCGACGTCGCCGATGTCGCCCCGGCCCGCGCAGCGCGCCGGGCTGGTCGAGCCGCCGGAGTTCTTCGCGCCGGGCGAGCACCTGCACCAACTCGCGGTAGGCCCGGTGCATGGCGGCATCATCGAGCCGGGGCATTTCCGCCTGACCGCGCAGGGCGAGGCGGTGGCGCGGCTGGAGGCGCGGCTCGGCTA
>CAXUHK010000267.1:0-3576 GCA_964250775.1 uncultured Acetobacteraceae bacterium
GTGCTGGTGGCGGGCCTCGCCCGGCGGCAGCTCGGGGGCAGCACCGGCGACATCCTGGGGGCCGCCGAGGTCGTGGCCGAGTGCGCCGTGCTCTGCGTCGCCGCCAGCCTCGCCGCCTGACGCGATCACCGACACCGACCCCAACGCCGGCGACGCCGCCAGCAGGTCGGTCGGCCGTCCCCGCGCCCAGGCGTGCAGCAGGCGCAGCGGGCCGCCATGGGCCACCACGACCTGCGGGCCGGGCAGGCGCGCGATGTCGGCGTGGAACGCCGCCACCCGCGCGACCAGGGCGGCGCCGCTCTCGCCGCCGGGCGGCGCGAACCCGTCCGGGCCGGCCGCCCAGCGGTCGAGCGCTTGGCGCGGCACGTCCGCCCAGGCGATGCCCTCCCACGCGCCGAAATCAAGTTCGAGCAGCCGTTCATCGCTCCGCCAGGGCACGCCGCAGGCGGCGGCGACCGCGACGCAGCGCGCCGCCGGGCTGGACCAGAGCGTGAACGGCGGCAACCGCGCGAGGCGCCGCGCGATCGGCGCGATGTCCGCCGGATCGGCCAAGCCGACATCGAGCCGGCCGTAGCAAATGCCGGGCGGCAGCGCCACCGCGGGGTGGCGGACCAGGACCAGCAAGCCGCTAGGCGGCCAGCACCCGGCTCACGACCGCGATGATGTCGCGCGGCCCGTATGGCTTGCGCACGAACGCGTCGCGCCGGCGCAGCGAGCTCGTGACCATGCTCTCGGGCCGGCCGGTCACGTAGATGACCGGAACGTCGGCATGGCGCGTCCGCATCCATTGGCCGACGGCGATCCCGTCCAGCTTGCCGGGCATCTGGATGTCCGTGACCACCAGGTCGAACCCGTCCGCCTCGTCGATCAGCCGCGCGGCCTCGTCGCCGGTGGCGGCCTCGACCACCTCGAAACCCTCGGCTTCCAGGGTCTCGGCCAGGATCAGCCGGACCATCGCCTCGTCCTCGACGACAAGCACACGTTTGCCGACCACCACGCCCCCTTGCGACCGCCTTCGGGCGCGCCGCTGCGGCGACCTTGGCGCGAGGCCATGTTCCAGGCAAGAGCGTACGTCCCCGCCGGAACTGTCGTGAAGGCAAAACATTACGTAAGCCGCACTTTTTTCGATCTGTCGGCCCGAGGCGCCGGTGCTACATGCTGCCGGTCGCGACCAAACAGGCGGGGGGCGGTGATGGGGTTTGACCAAAGACGGATGCCGGACGATCCCGAGGCGGGCGGGCACCACACGAGCCAGGGCCGCAACATCGCGTCCGAGGGACGTGGCCTGGGCGGCAAGGACATCTTCTTCGCCGCCGTGCAGATGACGCGGATGCCGATGTGCCTGGCCGACCCGAACCAGCCCGACATGCCGCTGGTGTTCGTCAACGAGGCGTTCCAACGCATGACCGGCTACGAGGCGGCGGAGCTGCTCGGCCGCAACTGCCGCTTCCTGCAGGGACCGCAGACCGACCCCGCGGCCATGCAGCGGCTCCGCGAGGCGATCGCCGCGCGCGAGGACGCGGCGGTCGAGATGATCAACTACAAGCGCGACGGCAGCCCGTTCTGGAACGCGCTCTACATCAGCCCGGTGTTCGACGCCGAGGGCCGGCTGATCTACTTCTTCGGCAGCCAGCTCGACGTCACCCGGCGCAAGGCGGCCGAGGAGCTGATGCAGCGCTCGCAGCGCATGGAGGCGTTGGGCAGCATGGCGTCCAGCGTGGCGCACGAGTTCAACAACCTGATGACGGTCGTGGTCGGCAGCGCGCAGCAGGCGCAGGAGCGCGCCGTCGACGAGCGCCAGGCCAGGCAACTGGAGCGGGTCGAGCGCTCGGCGCGGCAGGCCGGGCGGCTGACGCAGCAGATGCTGTCGTTCGCGCGGCGGCAGTTCCACGACGCCCAAGCCGGCGACCTCAACCTGCTGGTGACGGCGATGGACAGCCTGCTGGCGCAGGTTGCCGGGAGCGCCGTCGAGGTCTGCCTCGACCTGGCGCCCGAGCCCTGTCCGGTGCGGCTCGACGCGGGACAGTTGGAACTGGCGCTGATTAATTTGGCGCGCAACGCCGTGGACGCGATGCCGGACGGCGGCCGGCTCACGGTGCGCACGCGCGCGCTCAACGAGGCTGGCGACGATGCCGGTCAATCGGTCACGCTGACCGTGGCCGACACCGGCGAGGGCATGGCGCCGGAGGTGGCGCGGAAGGCGAGCGAGCCGTTCTTCACCACCAAGGAGCGCGGCAAGGGCACCGGCCTCGGGCTGTCCATGGTGACGGGCTTCGCCGAGCAGTCGGGCGGCCGGCTGCGGATCGACACCGCGCCGGGCCAGGGCACCCGGATCACGCTGACGCTGCCGCGCGACACGGCCGCCGCATAGGGCGCACGACCGGCGCCGCTGGCCGATCCGGCGCGCCGCGCGTTGCGGCAGCATGGTATCGACCCTGATCGGACTGGCCGCGTGCTGCCTGCTGCTGCTGGTGCTGCAGGACGCGTTCGAGGTGATGCTGCTGCCGCGCCGGATCCAGCGGCGTCAGCGGCTGGTGCGGGTGTTCTTCCGCGGGGCCTGGCGCGGCTGGAAGCAGGCGGCCCGGCTGCTGCCGGACGGCGCGTTGCGGGAGGGCTTCCTCAGCATCTTCGGCCCGCTCTCGATGGTGGCGCTGTTCGGGCTATGGGCATCGAGCCTGGTGGTGGCGTTCGGCACGCTCGAATGGGCGGTGCAGGCCGGCAAGCACTCGGCGCTGTTCGAGCAGGTCTACATGAGCGGCGTCACCTTCTTCACCCTGGGCTACGGCGACGTGGTGCCGCATTCCGGGGCGGGGCGGCTGGTCGCGGTGGCCGAGGCCGGCACCGGCATCGGCTTCATCGCCATCGTGATCGGCTACCTGCCGGTGCTGTACCAGTTGTTCTCGCGCCGCGAGGCGCACGTGATCCGGCTCGACGGCCGCGCCGGCTCGCCGCCCACCGCCTGCGCCATGCTGTGCCGCCACGCCGAGGCCGGCGGGCTCGGCAAGCTCGACGACCTACTGCGCGAGTGGGAGGTATGGGGAGCGGACCTGCTGGAGAGCCATCTGTCATACCCGATGCTGGTGTATTACCGCTCGCAGCACGGCAACCAGTCCTGGCTGGCGGCGCTGGCGGCGGTGATGGACACCTGCGCCGCGATTCTGGTCGGCGTGGAAGAGCTGCCGCCGCTGCAGGCGCGCATGACGTTCACCCTGGCGCGGCAGGTGCTGGTCGAGATGGCGCGCTCGTTCGCCGTCGCGCCGTCGCGCTACGACGGCGGCGACCGGCTCGATGCCGCCGCCTACGCCCGCATGGAGGCCGCGTTCGCCGCGGGTGGCCTGGCCTGGATGGCGGGCGAGGCGACGCGGGAGACGCTGGCGGCGCTGCGCGCCACCTACGAGCCGCTGCTCGGTGGCCTGTCCCGCCACCTGCTGCTGCCGCTGCCGGGCTGGGTCGCCGAGGCGGGCGCCACCGACCTCTGGGAGCGCGGCCATCGGGGCACCATCGCCAGCCGGCTGGTCGAGCAGTTGTCGGACCGCGACGCGCCGCAGCCGAGCGCCGGCGGCGGCTGGCGCGGGC
>CAXUHK010000267.1:3586-4206 GCA_964250775.1 uncultured Acetobacteraceae bacterium
ATCCCGTCGCGCCCGAGCCCGTCGCGCCCGAGCCCGTCGTGTCCGAGCCCGTCGTGTCCGAAAAGGTGACGCCCGATGGCTGACGACGCGCGCGGCGGCGGCCGCATCCTGGTGGACGCGCTGCTGGCGCACGGCGCCGACCGCGCCTTCTGCGTGCCCGGCGAGAGCTACCTCGACGTGCTCGACGCGCTGGTCGACTCGCCGCAAATCGACGTGGTGGTGGCCAAGCACGAGGGCGCCGCCGCCAACATGGCCGAGGCCGACGGCAAGCTCACCGGCCGGCCCGGCCTGTGCTTCGTGACCCGTGGCCCCGGCGCCACCCATGCCAGCGTCGGCGTCCACACCGCGCGGCAGGATTCGACGCCGATGATCCTGTTCGTGGGCCAGGTCGATCGCGGGCTGCGCGACCGCGAGGGCTTCCAGGAGGTCTACTACCGCGCCATGTTCGGCGCCCTGGCGAAGTGGGTGGCCGAGATCGACGATGCCGCCCGCATCCCGGAATACGTGGCGCGGGCGTTCCAGTGCGCCACCTCCGGCCGCCCCGGCCCGGTGGTGCTGGCGCTGCCGGAGGACATGCTGGCGGAGCGGGTCGCGGTCGCCGACGCGCGGCCCTACGCGGC
>CAXUHK010000268.1:0-4136 GCA_964250775.1 uncultured Acetobacteraceae bacterium
AGCCACGCCCCGAACATCGACGCGGTGGAGTGGATGGCGGCCGAGGTGATGCCGGCGCTGCGGCGATTGCGGCCCAGCATCGTGCTGCATGTGGTGGGCGCCGACCCGCCGGCCTCGGTGCGGGCGCTGGGCTGCGCCGACATCGTGGTGCATGGCTGGGTGCCCGACATGGGCGGGCTGTGGGACAGCGTGCGGCTGTCGGTGGCGCCGTTGCGGTTCGGCGCCGGGTTCAAGGGCAAGGTCGCCACCAGCCTCGCGCAAGGCGTCCCGGTGGTGGCGAGCGCCACGGCGTTGGAAGGCACTGGCCTGTCGCCCGGCGACGGCGTGGTCGAGGCGCTGGAGCCCGCGACGTTTGCCCACGAGGTCGCCCGAATCCACGACGACGCCGAAGCGTGGGCGGCGTTGTCGCGGGCCGGGCTGGAGCGCGTCGCGGCGCTGTATTCGCCGGCGGCGGCGCGCGAGGTCTACCGCGCCATGCTCACCGGCATGGGCCTGCCTTCCGGCGACGCCTGAACCGGCCTATTCGGCTCGGTCGAGGCCGAGGCGGTGTTCCAGCGCCGTGCCGATCGCGCCGGCCAGCGCTTGCCGCCCCATGTCCAGGGAGTGCTTCCGCCGCACCAGCTCCTGCCCGGCTTGCGACAGTCGCCGCCACAGCGTCGCGTCGCGGTGCAGGCGCACGCAGGCGGCCGCGAACGCCTCTGGCCCATCGGCGACCAGCGCCTCGCGACCCTCGACCAGCTCCATCCCCTCGGCGCCGCAACCCGTGGACACAACGGGCAGGCCGTACGCCATCGCGGTCGAGATCTTGCCCTTGGTGCCGGCGCCGACGCGCAGGCCGCAGGCGAACACCCGTACCCGGTCGAACACGTCGCGCAAATCCTCGACCATGCCGGTCACTTCGACATCGGCGCCGGCCAGCGCCAGCACCTCCGGTCCCGGGTTGGCGCCGGCCAGGACCAGCCGGGCGCGCGGCAGCTCGCGGCGGATCAGCGGCAGCACGTCGCGCGCCAGGTGGATCGCGGCGTCGATGTTGGGGTGGTGCCGGTAGCCGCCCAGGAAGCAGAAATCGGCCCGGTCGGCGAAGCCGACATTGGTGCCATGGAACTCGAACATGAACGGCCACAGCACCACGGGGGAGCCCGGCGCCTCGCGCGCCAGCAACGCCTGCTCGAATGTCGAATGGGTGATGGTGGCGTCGACTTCGGCCACCAGCGCCAGCTCGCGCCGCCTCATCTCGGCCGCCTCGGCCACCGCCTCGGCGCTGGAAGCCGCGCGCTCCATGCGCAGGAAATGCAGGTCCATGGCGTGGAACAGCACCGCCGCCTGCGGCGCGTGCCGGCGCAGGTCGGCCAGCACGCGGTCGAGCACGGTGACGCGGTAGACCAGCACCACGTCGAACAGGTCGCCGTAGCGTTCGACATAGTCCTCGAAGCCGGAATCGTACGGCGCGTAGGCGCACTCGATGCCCATGCGCAGCAGCGCGTCGGTGTGCTCGGGCTCGTACAGGAAGTTGTCCTGCGGCACGAAATGCACCTTGTAGCCGAGCTCCTGGAACAGGCGCAGCGTCTGCGTCGTGGTGACGGAGCCGGCGTCCTGTAGCGGCGTCGGGTTGGTCGCGTCGACCACCAGGGCGCGCTTGTGCCGCCCGCGCTCGCGCTCGAAATACGGCGCCTCGCCGTTGCGCCGGTGCGAGGCCAGCGTCTCGCGCCAGCGCATCAGGATCTTCTTTACGTTGCGGGTCTGGTGCCGCTTCTCGCCCTGCTCGGTGTCGGTGCCGGCGGTGCGGCCCTCGTAGTGGATCACCCGCGACTGCGGCTGATACCAGACCTCGTGGCCGGCGGCGCGTACCCGCAGGCCGAGGTCGCTGTCCTCGCAGTAGGCTGGGGCGAAATGCGGGTCGAGGCCGCCCAGCTCGCGCCACAAGGCCAGCGGCACCGCCACCGACGCGCCGGAGACGTAGTCGACCTGACGCGCGTGGCTGTAGCGCGGCCGGTTCGGGTCGTCGTCGCGGCCGTAGTTCCAGGCCGAGCCGTCGCGCCACAGGATGCCGCCGGCCTCCTGCAACGTCCCGTTGGGATACAGCAGCTTCGAGCCGACCAGGCCCGCGCCGGGGAACAGGGCGAAGCTGTCGAGCAACGCGTCGAGCCAGCCCGCGACCACGCGGGTGTCGTTGTTGAGCAACACGACGTATTGCCCGCGCGCGGCGGCGGCGCCGGCGTTGCAGGCGGCGATGAAGCCGCCATTGGCGCGCAACCGCAGCACCCGCAAGCCCTCGATCCGCAGCCGTTCGATGATTTCGGCGCTGGCGTCGGGCGAGGCGTCGTCCACCACGACGACCTCGCAGGCGACGCGCGCGGAATGCGCCAGCAGACTGTGCAGGCAGTTCAGCGTGTAGCCGAGCTGGCCGTGGACCGGGATCACGATGGACACGTCCGGCCCGTGCCGAAGTTGTCGCGGCAACGCGCGCATGGCGGCGACGGCACCCGCGACGTCGGGGTCGTCGCCCGCGAGGCGGAAGCGGCGCAGGAAGGCGTCGCCGGCCTGCGCCTCCAGGATCGCCGGGTCGTCCACCCGTCGCTCGTAGTAGCCGAGCGTGGCGGGGTCGGTCGCGGGATCGGCGGCCAGCGGCCAGGCGGCGCGCGGCTCGGCTTCGGTCGGCATCGCGGCGCCGCCGCGCGCGGTCGCTCGGCGCGCCACCATCTGGCGCAGGCCGGACAGCTCCGCCTGTATCGCCACCATGCGCTCGCCGGTCTCGACCAGTTGCTCGACCAGCGCCACGGCGCGGCGGCGCATGTCGGTCACAACGCAGCCCTTTCATATTCGAGCACGGCGCGCAGCGTGTCGCGCAGCGGCACCAGCGGCCGCCAGCCGGTCGCCGCGCGCAGCTTGGCGGTGCTGCCGAAGATCACCGGCTCGTCGGACGGGCGCATCAGCGCCGGGTCCGGCACCGGCGTCAGCGCCACGCCGGCCAACTCGGCGAACAGCGCGACCAGCTCGCCGATGCGGACCGGGTGGTCGCCGCAGATGTTGTACGCCTCGCCGGACGCGCCGCGCTCGGCCAGCGCCACCAGCGCGGCCACCAGGTCGCGCACATCCATGATGGCCCGATGGGTGTCGAGGTTGCCGACGCGCAGCTCCTTGCCATGGGCGATGCGGCGGGCGAAGTCGGAGACGACATCGTTGCGCTTGCGGGCGCCGGTGCAGTTGAAGATGCGCGCACGGATGCAGCGCAGGCCGAAATTGCGCCAATACTGGAACGCCAGCAGGTCCTGCGCCACCTTGCTCACGCCGTACGGGTGCAGCGGCAACAGGGGTGCGTCCTCGTCGACCGGCACCCGGTCGGGCGTCAGGCTGGCGCCGTACTCGGCCGAGGAGCAGGCCACCACCACCATCGGGTCGTAGCCGGGATCGTGCGCGCGCGCCGAGCGCACCGCCTCGAACACGTTCACGGTGCCGGTGACGTTGACCTCCATGGTCTCCCAAGGGTTCTCCCAGGAGACGGTCGGCAGGCTTTGCGCGGCCAGGTGATAGATGACCCGCGGGCGCCGCCCCGCCACCAGCCGGCGCACCGGCTCGGCGTGGCGCACGTCGAGCTCGACAGGGGCGAAGCCGGCGATGTCGGAGAGGGGGATGGTCGGGCGGCAGTAGGTCGCGATCAGCTCCTCGCCGCCCACTGCCAGATGTTCGAGCAGGTGCGAGCCGACCATGCCCGCGGCTCCGGTGATCAACACGCCCGCCATCGCCGCCTCCGACCGTTGCCGGAGCGTCATAGCGCGGCGGCGGCGGTTAGGGCTACGATCGCCGCCGCAATGGACACGACCGCCGCCGACATCGTGGGCGACCTGGCGATGCTGCCCGGCGACATCGTCGACGGCTGGTGCTGGTCGCCGTCGCGGCCGGAGCAGCGGCTGCGCGTCGACATCGTGATCGAGGGCATGGTGGCGGCGCGGGTCGAGGCGGCGGTGTTCCGCCGCGACCTGCTGCTGCTGCGCATCGGCGACGGAAGGCACGGCTTCCGGCTGAAGCTGCCGCGCGCCGTGCGCGGCAACTGCCTGATCGAGGCGCGGGAGGCCGGCAGCTTGCAGGCGTTCGGACGCTGGCTGCACGAACGGCTGGACGCGCCGCCGCCTGGCGAC
>CAXUHK010000269.1:0-3116 GCA_964250775.1 uncultured Acetobacteraceae bacterium
TTTCCCGGGGGGGGGGCCTACACGGGCTACGCCGCCAAAACCCTTTAATAACTGAACGGGCGCGGGTTTTTGGGGGCGCAACGCCCGATACAGCGCGAACGGCGGCAGCGCGAACGGCACCGAGAAACGTTGGCTCGGCACCACCTGGAACACGTCGCCGGCGCGGATGTACTCCTTCGCCCGCTCGACCGCCGCCACGAAGCCGTCGCGGCTGAAGTTCGACGACGGCTCGGCCAGCGCCGCGGGCTCGGCCGAGACCGCCGGCACCGGCAGCGGTTGCGCCAGAGCGGCGGCGGCGGCGGCCAGCGCCGCGTGCGCCGCGTCCCATGCCGTCCCGGCGGCGACGCCCGACCGGGGATAGACCGGGGCGGCGAAGGTCAGCCGGTCGGTCACGTTGTCGAAGATCACGAACAGCGTCGGGCGCAGCAGCAGCGCCTCGGGCAGGTCCAGCCCGTCCTCGTTCTTCTCCGGCAGGCGCTCCATCAGGCGCACCATGTCGTATCCGAGATAGCCGACCAGCCCGCCGCACATCGGCGGTAGGTCGGGTGGCACCTCCAGCCGCGACTCCGCCAGCAGGTCGCGCAGCCGGTCGAGCGGCCCGCCCTCCTCGGCGGCGAAGGCGTCCGGAGACGCGTTCGCGTGGCGGTTCAGCTCGGATCGCCCGCCACGGCAGCGCCACACTAGGTCGGGCGCCAGGCCGATAATCGAGTAGCGGCCGCGCGCCGTGCCGCCCTCCACGCTTTCGAGCAGGAAGCTGTTGGGCCGGCCGTGGGCGAGCTTGAGGAACGCGGCCACCGGCGTCTCCAAGTCGGCGATGCCGCGGGTCCACAGCAACTGGCCCCGGCCGGCATCGTGGACGGCACGGAACGCCGCCAGGTCCGGGCTTTGGGCCAGGCTCACGGAGCGCCGCCGGCCGGCGCGTCGCCCAGTTGCGCCAGGTTCTCCAGCACGCCGGGCTGCACGTGCGGCCGCGCCTGGTCGCGCACCGCAGCGGCGAACGCCGCCTCGGCGTCGTTGCTGTCGGCCTGCGCCATCTGCTCGCGCAGGCGCGCCACCGTGGGAGCGTTCTGCGCCGGATCCGGGCTGTTCACGGCCTCCAGCACCGCGACCACGAAGCCGGCCGGGGTCTCGACCATGGTGGCCTGCCCGCGCGCGAGGCCGAACAGCGGCCCCAGCAGCGTCGGCGGCACGCCGGCGGCCGGCTCGTCCCGGCCGGTTGCCGGCAGGGTCTGCACGCGCCGCCCGCCGGCGGCATCGGCCAGGCGCTTGCCGGACTGCACGGCGGTCAGGATGGCGGTCGCCGCCACGTCCTGCTGGTGGCGCACCGCGTCGCGCACCCAGGCCGCGCGCACCGCCTCGGCCACGCCGGCATACGGCTTCGGCGCCGGCGGCGTCACGCCCTCGACGCTGAGCGCGAACATGGAAGGCGGCGCGTCCGGGGTGGCGGGAGTCTGGATCAGCTTCGGCGTGTCGCCGACCTTGGCGTCGAACGCCGCCTGCACCAGCATCGCGCGCAACGCCGGCGACCCTGGGATCGGCGCCGGCTGCCCGGCGGGCGTGTTGCCCTGCGCGTCGAGCGTGCCCTCGATCGGCGCCAAGCCGAGATCGGTCGGCAGGTCGGCGATCGCGGTGCCGCCGGCCAGCAGGTCGTCGACCTTGCCGGCGCTGGTGTCGATCCGGTCGCTGGCCTTGCCCGCCACCACCCGCGCCCGCACGGCGTCGCGCGCCTGCTCGAAGGTCTGCGCCCCCGCCGGCGCGATCTTGGTCACTTTCACCACGTACCATCCGAGCGCGCCGTGCGTCGGCGGCGACACCGTATCGGCCCCGGTCGCGAAGGCGGCGTCGGCGAGTTCGTTGGACGGCAGCTCGGCGCGGGTGGCGTCGGGCAGTTCGACCGCGGTGGCGTGAGCCGCCTGCGCCGCGCGTTGCATGTCGTCCCAGGTGGCGCCGACGCTCCACTGCGTCGCGAGCTTGGTGGCGGTGGCGTCGTCCAGGGCGGTCAGCACCTGCACCGAGCGGCGCTCCGGCTGGCTGTACTCCGCGCGGTGCTGCTCGTAGGCGGCGCGCAGCTCGTCGTCGCTGGCCTGGATGTCGCGACCGACCGACTCCGGCGTCAGCACCACCGCCTTGATGCGGCGGTACTCCGGCGCGCTGAACTGCTCCGGGTGGTTCCGCCACCAGCGCTGCAACTGCGCGTCGGTGGGAGTGGGCGGCGTGGCGATCTCGGCGAACGGCAGCTCGACCATCGCGGCGGTCCGGGTCTCGTGCTGGTACGAGTAGATGCGGCCGACCAGAGCCTTGGGCGGCAAGGCCACCGCGTGCACCGAGCCCAGCAACTGCCGGGCCGTGAGGTCGCGGCGCAGCAGGCTGAGGAACATCGGTTCGGTCATGCCGTTGGCGCGCAGGATCGCCGCCATGCGGGCGCGGTCGAACGCGCCGTCCTGGCCGCGGAAGGCCGGCATCGCGAACGCCGCGTCGCGTAGCGCCGCATCGGGCACGGTGAGGCCCAGCGCCGCCGCGCGGTCCTGCAGCGCCGCCTGGGTGACGGTGGTGTCGACAGCGGCTGCGGCGGCCATGCGGCGCATCTCCGGCGGCAGCTCGGGCTTGCCCAGCATCCGCGCGATCTGCGCCGCCTGGCGCTTGTACGATTGCTGCAGCTCGGCGATGTCGATGCGGTGGCCGCCCACGGTGGCGGCGGCGCTGGTGTCGGCGCCGAACGGGTTCTTGCCGGCGACGCCCCAGAGCGCGAACGCCAGCGCCAGCACCAGGAAGAATACGCGGGCCGCCCAGGTGTTGAGGAAGCCTCGGAAGAAGCCGAGCATCGCGGGATCCAGTTTGCGGGAACGCGCACGATACCGCCCGCAAGCGGCGTTTGCCAGACCGCCGGCGGCGCGTTACCCAGGTGCAAGGTGGGGCGACAGTTGGGGAGGGCACGCGACATGCGCCGATTGATCGCGGGGAACTGGAAGATGCACCTGCTGCGCCACGAGGCTGAGGGACTGGCGCGCGAGATCGCCGCTGGCGCCGGCAGCCTCGCCTGCGACATCGTGGTGTGCCCACCGGCGACGGCGCTGGCCGGCGTCGCCGCCGCGCTGGCCGGCCCCGCCCTCGGCGGC
>CAXUHK010000269.1:3126-4134 GCA_964250775.1 uncultured Acetobacteraceae bacterium
CCAGCGCCGCCCTTCGGCTCGCCGGGGTCGCCACCGCCAGCGCGGCCCGGGCGAACCGGCCGGCTCCCCTGCCCCCGTGCGGCGATTGACGGGCCGGGCCGGGTGCCGCCACCTTGGCGGACCATGGCCACCTCCATTTCCTGGCTAGACCGCTCATGGCCCGCACCGGCTGATCCCGCCGCCGCGCTGCGCCTGGTCGAACGTTTTTCCGGCCTGGGCGACGGAGAGGCCGCGCTCGCCGCGCGGCCCGGCGGCCCCGCCGCGCTGGCCGGCACCGCCATCGGCGTCGGCGGCCAGGACTGCCATGCCGAGGCGTTCGGCGCGCACACCGGCGAGGTCTCGGCCCCG
Organism: uncultured Acetobacteraceae bacterium; assembly: GCA_964250775.1. Lineage (GTDB taxonomy): Bacteria > Pseudomonadota > Alphaproteobacteria > Acetobacterales > Acetobacteraceae > CAVRQM01. Next base: position 3,475 of record CAXUHK010000269.1, read on the forward strand.
CAGTTGCGCGACGCCGGCGCCGGCTGGGTCATCCTGGGCCACTCCGAGCGCCGCCGGGAGCACGCCGAGACCGATGATGGCGTCCGCTCCAAGGTGCTGGGGGCGCAGGCGGCCGGGCTGCGGCCGATCGTCTGCGTGGGCGAGACCGCCGAGCAGCGGGCCGGCGGCCAGGACAGCGAGACGGTCGGCTGGCAGATCGTGGGCAGCCTGCCCAAGGACTTCGCCGGCGTGCTGGCCTACGAACCGGTCTGGGCGGTCGGCACCGGACGGCTGCCGGAGCCGGCCGAGATCGAGGCGATGCACCGCTTCATTCGTGACGAACTGCTGCGCGAACTGGGCAGCGGCGCCGGTGCGATCCCGATCCTGTACGGTGGCTCGGTCACTCCGGACAACGCCGCGTCCGTGCTGGGCGTGCCGGAGGTGGCGGGGGCGCTGGTCGGCGGCGCCAGCTTGGCGGCGGAAAAGTTCCTGGCGATCGTTCGTGCCGCCGCCGCACTTTCAAATCCGGGTGGCGCGGCCTAGAACGCCGCCTAACCACCCGAGAGACCGATGACCACCGTCCTGCTGATCGTCCATTTGTTCGTGACCCTGGCGCTGATCGGCGTCGTGCTGATCCAGCGGAGCGAGGGCGGCGGGCTCGGCATCGGCAGTTCGCAGGGC
>CAXUHK010000270.1:0-4116 GCA_964250775.1 uncultured Acetobacteraceae bacterium
CAAGCATGATCGGGGAGGCTCGGCTACGCCCCATTTTCAAACTGAGACACTACCGGGCGTCAGGACTCCAACATGCGCCGCAGCATCTCGACATCCTCGCCGAAGCTCGCCTCGCGCTCCATCAGCTCGGTGACGCGCTGCACCGCATGGATCACCGTGGTGTGGTCGCGGTTGCCGAACTTGCGCCCGATCTCCGGCAACGAGCGGCTAGTGAGCTGCTTGGCAAGGTACATCGCGACCTGGCGCGGCCGCGCCACGGCGCGCGCGCGCCGGGCGCTGCTCATGTCGGTGAGCCGGATGTTGTAGTGCTCCGACACCCGGCGCTGGATTTCCTCGATGGTCACACGGCGGTCATGGGCGCGCAGGATGTCGTGCAACACCTCTTGCGTGCTCTCCAGCGTGATCGAGCGGTTGAACAGGTTGGCGTGCGCCACCAGCCGGTTGAACGCGCCTTCCAACTCGCGGACGTTGCTGGTAATCTTGTGCGCCAGGAACTCCAGCACCTTGCCCGGCACCGAGGTCTGGGCGCCGGACGCCTTGGCTTCGGGGATCGAGATGCGCAGCTCGAACGTGGTGGCGTGCTGGTCGGCGACCATGCCGTAGGCGAGGCGGGTGCGCACCCGCTCCTCAAGCCCGGACAGGTCGGACGGCGACTTGTCGGCCGAGACCACGATCTGCTTGCCGCTGTCGACCAGCGCGTTGAAGGTGTGGAAGAACTCCTCCTGCGTCGCCTCCTTGCCGATCAGGAACTGCAAATCGTCGATCATCAGCACGTCGACGCTGCGGTGCTGCTCCTTGAACTCCATCGTGGAATGGCTGCGGATCGCCGCGATGAAACGATACATGAACTTCTCGGCCGACATGTACGCGACCGTGGCCGGTGGCCCGCCATGCGCGGCGCCCCCCTGGTTGGTCAGCTCCCAGGCGATCGCGTGCATCAGGTGGGTCTTGCCCAGGCCCACGCCGCCATACAGGAACAGCGGGTTGAACCCCGGGCTGGCGGGGCGTTCGGCGACCCGGCGGGCGCAGGCATAGGCGAACTCATTCGGCTTGCCCACGATGAAGCTGTCGAACGTGAAGCGTCCATCCAGTCCCGCGGCGTCCGGGCCTCGCTCGATGCGATCCTCGGCTCGTGCCAGCGCCGGCGCGCTCGGCAGGGCCTCGTGGAACGGCTCCCCAGGTGTCGGAGCCGTGCGCTGGAATGCGGCGAGACTGACCGCGAACGCCTGGTCCGTCGGCGCGGCTAGATCGTGATCGGTGGTCGCCGCGGGACCGCCGACCCGGACGTCGACCCGGCGCACGCGCGGGTTTTCGGATCGCCAGATCAGGCTCAGCCGGTCGCCATAGTGGCTGCGCACCCAGTCGCGCAGGAAGCGTGTCGGCAGCCAGACTGTGACTTCCTCGCCATCGATGCCGGCAAGCGACATCTGCCGCAACCAAGTGCGATACTCGACCTCGCCCACCTCGGTCAGCAAACGCTTGCGAACCCGGGTCCATTGCCCGGCCAGAACCCCGGATGCATCGACGGCGCAAGCATCGATGGCGGATTCAAGGGTCTGGTGGTCTGCTGACATCCTCACCTTTCCTCCAGGCGCATGGCTGAAACGCGGTACGTGGACAAGGCGGGATTCGTTCCCGGAAAGAGTCCATTCGCTGTTCGGGCGATTTTCATGCGTTAGAAATGAATAGGCTAAAACGCCAAACGAGGCAACGGAAAACTGGCAAAGCTAATAACTAGGAAATATTTCGTGGCGGTTTTCGTCTTACTCAAACAGAGCAAGATGCCTAATCTCGATACTAGAAATTGTAGCGCAGAAGTTACTCAGCCAAATAGGGTCAGTGCCAATTTCTACGGCACTGGTCGCGACACCGGATGGGGGGCGCGAGAGGCTAGGCTTGCGGCAGCTTCTTGATCCGTGAAGACAGCCGGGAAATCTTCCGCGCGACGGTGTTCAGCTTCACAACGCCCTTGCCGACGGCGCGCTGCATCTCGGGTTGCGCGCCGCGCAGCGCCTCGGCGGCGGCCGCCTTGTCGCCGCCGGCGATCGCCGTCTCGACCTTCTTGATGAAGGTGCGCATCCGCGACATGCGGGCCTGGTTGCGCGCGGTGCGGACGGCGGTCTGACGGATGCGCTTGCGCGCCGAGGCGGTGTTGGCCATTGCTTCTCTTCAAATACTTACGTTTCCGCATGGAAACCGGGCGGCGCGGCAGAGCGGGGTTTCTAAGCAGGCGGTCTTGCCAAGTCAAGGAAACGCCGCCTCGACGCCTCCGTTCAGCGACTGCCAAACGACGGCTCGCGTTTTTCCAGGAACGCCGCCATGCCCTCGCGCTGGCCTGGCGTTCCGAACAGCGACAAGAACATCTGCCGTTCGCCGCGCAGCCCTTCCGCCAGCGTGGTCTCGAACGCCCGATTGACCGCCTGCTTGACCAGCGTCACGGCCAGCGGCGACAGCCGGGAGATGCGCTGCGCCACCGCGATGGCTTCGTCGAGCAGCGTCGCCGCCGGCACCACGCGGCTGACCAGGTTGGACCGTTCCGCCTCGGCGGCGTCGATCGTGCGCCCGGTCAGCGCCATTTCCATCGCCCGCGCCTTGCCCACGGCGCGAGCCAGGCGCTGCGAGCCGCCGGCGCCGGGGATGACGCCCAGCGTGACCTCCGGCTGCCCGAACCGCGCGGTGTCCGCGGCGAGCACGATGTCGCACATCATCGCGAGCTCGCAGCCGCCGCCCAGCGCGTAGCCGGCGACGGCCGCGACCACCGGCTTGCGCACCCGCAGCACCGTCTCCCAGGGCGCGATGAAGTCGGCCATGCCGGTCTCGGGCCAGGCGCGGCCCGCCATCTCGCGGATGTCGGCGCCAGCGGCGAAGGCGCGCTCGGAGCCGGTCAGCACGATGGCGCCCACCGCCGGGTCGGCATCGAAGGCCAGCAACTGCTCGCCCAGCTCGCGCATCAACTGGTCGCACAGCGCGTTCAGCGCCTGCGGCCGGTGCAGCCGGATCAACCCGGCGGCGCCATGCGTCTCGACCTCGATCATCTCCGGCATCGGCTCCTCCTCAGCGTTGCGTACGGGGACAGTAGAAGCTGCTGCGCCCGGCCTGGACGCGGCGGCGGATGCCGGCGCAGAGGGGTTGGCCGGGGCAGCGCTCGCATGGCTCGCCGACCCGGCCGTAGACCTTCCAGGCGTGCTGGAAGTAGCCCAGCTCGCCATCCGGCTGCACGTAGTCGCGCAAGCTCGACCCACCGGCGGCGATCGCCTCCAGCAGCGTCGCCTTGATCTGCGGCACCAGGCGCGCGGCTCGGCGGCCGGCGACGCTGGAGGCCAGCCGCTGCGGGTCGATGCCGGCGCGGAACAGCGCCTCGTTCACGTAGATGTTGCCCAGCCCCGCCACGAGGCGCTGGTCGAGCAGCGCGGCCTTGATCGGGGTCCGCTTGCCGGCCAGCGCCGCCGACAGCGCCGCGCCGTCGAAGCCGTCGTCGAGCGGTTCCGGCCCCAGCCCGGCCAGCAGGCGGTGGCCCGCCTCCGCCTCCGTCGCCACCAGGTCGACCGAGCCGAACCGGCGCGGGTCGACGAACCCCACCTGCCAGCCGTCATCCGTCACCAGCGTCAAGTGCTGGTGCGCGGGGATGCCGTTGGCGCCGGCCGGACCCAGAACCATGCGGCCCGACATGCCGAGATGGACCAGCACGCTGTCGCCTCCATCGAGGCGCATCAGGATGTACTTCGCCCGCCTGTGGAACCCGGTGACGCGCGCGCCGGTGAGCCGTGCCGCCAGGCCGGGCGGGAACGCCCAGCGCATCCCGTCGCGGTGCACCGCCGCGCGCGCGATGGTGCGGCCGTCGAGCCGCGCCCGCAGCCCGCGCATCACCGTCTCGACTTCTGGCAGTTCCGGCATGGTGGGAAACCAGACTATATAGGTGCGATGGCAAGCGACAGTCCCAGCTCCGGCAGTCTCAGCTCCGACGGGCCCAGCTCCGACGGGCCCAGCACCGATTTCGGCTACCGCCGCGTCAACGTCGCCGACAAGAAGCCGATGGTGCGCGCGGTGTTCGACAGCGTGGCGCCGCGCTACGCCCGGATGAACCCCCTGATGTCGCGGGGCGTGCATCGCGCCTGG
>CAXUHK010000271.1:0-4081 GCA_964250775.1 uncultured Acetobacteraceae bacterium
GCGGCGGCTGCGGCGTGGCCGGCGGGGTGGCGGCCGCCGCGGCGGCGGCGGCGCTGCTCGGGCTGCGCGCGCTCTCGCCGGCCAGGGGCGAGAGCCTGTTCGAGATCGCCTATGCCGGCGGCCCCGGCTGGCTCTGCGCGCTGGAACACAAGGCGGCGATGTTCGGCCGCGCCCTGCTCGGCGGTGGCACGGCGCCGGACGCGACGCTGCTGGTGGCGCTGCTCGGCATGGCCTCGCTGCCGGTCGTGGCGGCGCGGACGAGGCTGGCCTGGGAAGGCCGTGTCGCCGTGCCGGCGCTGTTGCTGCTGGCGCTGGCGGCGCCGGAGCGCATCGGCAGCGGCTCGCTGCTCGACTTCCGCCTGGCGACGCTGCCGCTGCTGCTGGCGGTGGCGACGGCGCGCATCGCGTGGCGCAGTCCGGGATGGCGGCGCGCGGGCTACGCGGCACTATCTTTGGGCGTGGGCGCGCACGCCTTCGTGCTCGGCGCCGCGTGGCGCGGCGCGGCGCGGGATTTCGCCGTCTACGACCGCCTGACCGCGCAGCTCGAACCGGGCGGCATCGCGCTGATGGCATACGGCACCCCGCTCGCCGCTATCGGCTTCGAGCAGTTCTGGTCGCCGCCGCTGACCTCGATCGAGACCCAGTTGGTCGCCCGCCACGTGTTCGTGCCGATGATCTTCGCCAACCCGACGCAACAGCCCTTGGCGTTGCTGGCCCAATTCGAGGCGCTGAAGCAGCCGTTCGACCTCTCCAGCGCCGAGGCGGTCGCGGCGTCGCGGCTGCGGCTGGCGCCGATCTGCGCCGCCTGGCCGCAGGTCAGCGTCACCGTGCTCTATCCCCGACCTTGGCTGCGAGCGGCGCTGCCGCCGGATGCGCTGCTGGGCAGCGAGCCGCATTTCCTGGTGCTGGACGGCTGCGCGCTGCCTAAGCGAACGCCGATAGCAGCAGGCTGACGAACCCGGCGGCGTCGGCGTCGAAGGCGACGTCGCAGTTGGCCGCCTGGCCGCCGCGCTGGTGGGTGTCGATCACCGTGCGCCCCACGGTGAGGGTGCCGACCGTCTCGACCGCGACATGTAGCCGGCGCGTGGCGAGCAGCGTCGGCTCGATCAGGAAGCCGACCGCCAGCGCGTCGTGGACCGGGGTGGTGTGGGCCACCGGCATCTGCTGCACCTCGTCGTGCGCCACGATACGCTGGCCGATGAACGCGGCCGCGGCCTGCCCCGCGTTGGTGCCGAGCGCCGACAGGGCCGCGCAGTCGTCCTGCGACACCAGCGCCCGATGCGTCGCGTCGAGCGGCACCAGCGTCACCCGGCGGAAGCCGGCGGCGAACACCATGGCCGCCGCCTCCGGGTCGCCCCAGACGTTGAACTCGGCCGCGGGGGTCACGTTGCCGATCTCGTGCCCGCCGCCCATGATGACCAGCTCCGGCACCCGCTCCGCGAAGCCGGGGTCGAGCGCCAGCGCGGCGGCGACGTTGGACAGCGGCGCCACCGCAACCAGCGTGATCGGGTCGGTGGCCGCGCGATAGGTCTCGATCAGGAACTCCACGGCGCCGGTGTCGTGCGCCTGCCGCCGACTCGGCGGCACCGGCAACGAGGTGCCGTGGATGCGGTTGGACAAGTCGTTCTCGGCGCGCGGGCGGGGAAAGTCCCGCCGCGCCAGCGGGCGCGCCAGTCCCTCGTGCACCGGGATGTCGTGGCGTCCTACATGGTCGAGCACGGCCAGCGTGTTGGCGGTGCAGTATTGCACGGCGACGTTGCCGTTGACGGTGGTGCAGGCCACCAGGTCGAGCGCCGGGTGCAGGGCGGCCAACATGATCGCCACCGCGTCGTCTGTGCCGGTGTCGACGTCGAGGATCAGCTTGCGTGCCATGCCCCGACCTTAACTCGGATACAGCCATGCAATCCAGGTCGCGGCGGCGAGCGGCGGCCCGAACGGCAGCGTGGTGCCGGCGCCCACCTGGCGGCCCCGCGCCATTGCCAGGCCGGCGGCTGCCAGGCCAGCGACGGCGGCGCCGGTCAGCACCGGCGGCAGCGCCTGCCAGCCGAGCCACGCCCCCGCCGCCGCCAGCAGCTTGGCGTCGCCTTCGCCCAGCCCGTCGCGCCCCCTGGCCAGCCGATACGCCCAGGACACCGCGCGCAGCAGCGTGTAGCCGGCGGCCGCGCCGATGGCGTGGTCGGTCAGCGCCCAGGGCTGCAGCCACCAGGTCGCCGCCAGCCCCGCCAGGACCAGCGGCAGCGTCAGCACGTCCGGTAGCCAGAAATGCGCCTGGTCGATCCACGCCAGCGCCAGCAACGCCCAACCCAGCGCGCAGCCGGCCCACAGCGCGGCACCGGAGTCGACGCACGCGGCCCAAGCCGCGACCGCCAGCGCCGCCAGCTCGGTCGCCAGGTGCATCGGCGCGATCGGCGCCGCGCAATGGCGGCAGCGCCCGCGAAGCGCCAGGAAGCTCGCGATCGGCACCAGCTCGGCGGGGCCGAGCGTGTGCCCGCACGCCTCGCACGCCGAGCGCGCCAGGGCGACCGGCCGGCCCTCCGGCAGGCGGCGCACCAGCACGCCCAAGAGGCTGCCCACGAACGGCGCCACGAGCAGCGGCATCCACCACAGCGCCAACCGCGTTCGCTCCTTATATATCGTGTCACTTGCCATCGGGCCTCGGGATCGAACAAGAGTCCCGGCAACCAGGAGGCGCTTGCGTGGACACGTCCCTTACCCTTGCGACGCCGGAGCAGGACCAGGAGCAGCAATTGGCGGCGTTGGCGGCGCTGCTGGAGCAGGGTGGCCAGTGCGACGCCAAGACGCTCGACCGGGCGCGCCGCGTCGCGGCCGACAGCGGCCAGCGGCTCGACGTCGTGCTGATCCAGCTCGGGCTCGTGACCGAGCGCGGGCTGGCCGAGGCATACGCGGCCCTGCTCGGCACGGTGGTGGCGTCGCCCGGCCGCTATCCGAGCGATGAGCCGCTGCTGCCCGAGCGGCTGACCGCTCGCTTCCTGCGCCAAGCCCGCGCCATGCCGGTCGCGGTCGAGGGCGAGCGCCTGGTGGTCGCCGCCGCCGACCCGCTCGACGCCTTCACCGCGGCCGCCATCGCCGCCGCGACCGGGCTGTCGGTGACGCTGGAGGTCGCCGTGCCGATCGAGATCGAGGCGGCGTTCGACCGGCTGTACCGCGACGAGGGCCAGCAGCAGGCGGCCGGCCCCGGCGACGAGGGCGAGGCGCCGCTGGAGGAGGACGCCGAGCGGCTCAAGGACCTCGCCAGCGAGGCGCCGGTGATCCGCCTGGTCGGCCAGATCATCGCCCGCGCGGTCGAGACCCAGGCGTCCGACATCCACATCGAGCCGTTCGAGGACCGGCTGCGGGTGCGCTACCGCTACGACGGCGTGCTGGTCGAGGCCGAGAGCCCGCCCGGCCGGCTCACCGCCGCGATCACGTCGCGCATCAAGATCATGGCGCGGCTCGACATCGCCGAGCGAAGGCTGCCGCAGGACGGGCGCATCAAGCTCGCGGTGCGCGGCCAGGAGGTCGATTTCCGCGTCTCCACCATCCCCTCGATGTGGGGCGAGACGGTGGTGATGCGGGTGCTCGACCGCGCCGCCGTGGCCTTCGACTACGCCAAGCTGGGCCTGCCGCCGGGCGTGATCGGGCAATTGACCGAGGCGTTGAACCTGCCCAACGGCATCGTGCTGGTGACGGGACCGACCGGCAGCGGCAAGACCACGACGCTATACAGCGGCCTGCTTTCGCTGAATTCCATCAGCCGCAAGGTGGTCACGGTCGAGGACCCGATCGAGTTCCAGTTGCGCGGCATCAACCAGATCCAGGTCAAGCCGCAGATCGGCCTTAACTTCGCGGCGCTGCTGCGCTCGATCCTGCGCCAAGACCCCGACGTCATCATGGTGGGCGAAATCCGCGACCTGGAGACGGCGCAGATCGCGGTGCAGGCGGCGCTGACCGGCCATCTGGTGCTGTCCACGCTGCACACCAACTCGGCGGCGGCGACCATCACCCGGCTGCGCGACATGGGCCTGGAGGACTACCTGCTGACGGCGGTGCTGCGCGGCGTGCTGGCGCAGCGGCTGGTGCG
>CAXUHK010000272.1:0-4000 GCA_964250775.1 uncultured Acetobacteraceae bacterium
GATCACGGCGCTGGCGGCCCGGGCGGTCGCGACACCGGGCCTGTTCGCGCCCGCGCCGGGGCTGGACGCGGCGCTCGACCGGCTGCGGGCGCTGCCCGGCATCGGCGAGTGGACGGCGCAGTACGTCGCCATGCGGGCGCTGCGCGAGCCGGACGCCTTCCCCGCCGCCGACGTCGCCCTGCTGCGCGCCATGGCGACCCCGGCGGGACGGCCCAGCCCGGCGCAACTGCTGGCCCGCTCGCAATCCTGGCGGCCGTGGCGCGCCTACGCCGCCCTGCACCTGTGGATCGACATCGCAAAGGAGGCTCGCCTTGAAACTGCTGCTTGAACACGTGTCGTCGCCGCTCGGCACGATGCTGCTGGTCTCGGACGGCGAGGCCCTGCGCGCGCTCGACTTCGAGGACTACGAGGCGCGGATGCACCGCCTGCTGCGGCTGCACTACGGCGCGTACACGCTGGCACCCGGCGTCGGATTGTTCGGCCAGGCGGTCCGGGCCTATTTCGCGGGCGACCTGACGGCGCTCGACGCGCTCCCCGTCCATACCGGCGGCACCGCGTTCCAGCGCCTGGTGTGGTCCGAGCTGCGCGCGATCCCGACCGGGGCCACGATCAGCTACGGCCAGTTGGCCGCCCGTCTCGGCCGCCCCGGCGCCAGCCGCGCGGTCGGCATGGCGAACGGCGCCAACCCGGTGGCGATCGCGGTGCCGTGCCATCGGGTGATCGGCGCCGACGCCAGCCTGACCGGCTACGGCGGCGGGGTGGCCCGCAAGCGATGGCTGATCGAGCACGAGCGCAAGGGCGTCTCGGTCCAATGACGCTCGCCGCGACGGCCGGATCGGACGCGGCTGGCCGCGCGGCGCCGGCGATGGGCGGCCGCGAGTGGGCCATGCTGCTGGCACTGGCCGCGCTGTGGGGCGGTTCGTTCTTCTTCAATGCCGTCGCGGTGCGCGAGCTGCCGTCTTTCACGCTGGTCTGGCTGCGCGTGGCGGTGGCCGCGGCGACCCTGCTCCTGGCGCTGCGCCTGTTCGGCCTGCCCATGCCGACCGGGACCCGCGTCTGGGCGGCGTTCTTCGGGATGGGCCTGCTGAACAACGCGCTGCCGTTCGTGCTGATCGTCTGGGGCCAGCACCGTATCGCCAGCGGCCTGGCTTCCATCCTGAACGCCACCACGCCGCTGTTCACGGTACTGGTGGCCCACCTGCTCACGCCCGACGAGAGGGTGACGCCGCTCAAGGGCGCCGGTGTCGTCGTGGGGTTTGCCGGTGCGGCCGTGATGATCGGCCCGGACGGCGTCGGCGGCCTGGGCGCCGGTTTCCTGGCGCAGCTTGCCTGTCTCGCCGGAGCGCTCTCCTATGCCTTCGCCGGCATCTTCGGACGTCGGTTCAGGCGCATGGGCGTGGCCCCGCTGGCGACGGCCACCGGCCAGGTGTGCGCGTCCACGGTGTTGCTGCTGCCGGTCATGCTGCTGGTGGACCATCCCTGGACGCTGCTGACCCCGGACGCGGCGACCTGGGGCGCCGTGCTCGGGGTCGGGCTGTTGTCCACGGCGCTCGCCTACGTGCTGTATTTCCGCATTCTGGCGGCAGCCGGCGCCACGAACCTGATGCTGGTCACGTTCCTGATCCCGGTCAGCGCCGTCCTGCTCGGCGCGCTCGTGCTCGGCGAGGCGCTGCTGCCGCGCCATTTCGCCGGCATGGCGCTGATCGGCGTGGGGCTGGCCTGCATCGACGGCCGCCTGCCAAGGCTGCTCCTGGGGTGGCGCGGGATGGGCGACAGAACGGCGTGACGGGCCTCGGCCGGAGCGTCAGAGCGCCGGCTCGGGCAGCGCCGCGCCGTCGGCCGGCAGCACCCGGCCGCCCCACTCGCGCACCAATTCGGCGTTTGGGTTGCGGCCCTCGGACGCCGTAGCCTCGATCAGCAGTTCCGGCCGCAGCGCGCGCAGCAGCTCCGCGGTCGGCTCGACGCCGGAAGACACCACGAGGTCGACGCTGGACATCGCCGCCAGCCGCGCGGCCCGGACCGCTTCCGGCTCGCCGCCGTCGCCGTCAGGCGCCAGGCCCACCGTGAGCCGGTCGCAGGAACCCCGTGCCCGGTCCAGCAGCTCCTCCATCTCCGGCCCGCCACCTTCGAACGCGCCGAACACGAAGCCGGCGCGCCAGCCGACCCGTCGCCAGCGCTCCACCCGCTCCGCCGCCGCCTCGCGCGAGACGATCTTGTGCGCGCCGTCGCGCGGCGCCAGCGCCGCCATCAGGTCCGCCTCGCGCACCAGGGCGGTGCCGACCCGGCCCACTAGAACCGAGGCCGCGGCGTTGGCGAGGCAGGCCGCCACCGGCACCGAAGCGCCCACCGCGAGCGCCGCGGCCAGCGTCGCGACCACGGTGTCGGCGAGGCCGGAGACGTCCGAGGTCTCGATGGCGTGGTTGCGCAAGTGCAGCACGGGCGCGTCGGCTGCCGCCAAGGTCAGGCTATGGCCGGTGCGCCGGACCACCACGGCGCCGAAATCGTGCGCCTCGCGCAGCGCCGTGGCAGCCTTGGCGACGGCGGCGTCGGTCTCCGGCTGCCGCACGGCACGGTTCAGGGTGCGCCACGAGGTCGTCAGCACGCGGGCGCCGGCGTAGCGCGCGAAATCGGCCCCGCGGGTGTCGACCACCACCGGCCGCCCCGCCTGCCGCGCCGCCGCCAGCAACTGCGCGGTGACGTCCTCGGTCAGCACGCCCTTGCCGTAGTCCGACAGGATCGTCACCGAGGTCGCGGCGATGGCGTCGCGCGCGATGCGGACCAGCCGTTCCGCCAGCTTGGGATGGATCGCCACCACGTCCTCGCGGTCGGTGCGCAGCAATTGCTGGCCCTGGCCGATGAAGCGGGTTTTCATGGTCGTGACCCGCGCGCCCTGCACCAGCAGCCACGGCTCGACCCCCGGCTGGCCGCCGATCAGCCCGGTCAGGTCGGAGCCCGGCTGGTCGTCGCCCACCACCGAGACGAACGCGACGGCGGCGCCGAGCGCGCCCAGGTTGCGCACCACGTTGGCCGCCCCGCCCGGCACCGCCAGCTCACGCTGCACGCACAGTACCGGCACCGGCGCCTCCTGGCTGATGCGGTCGACGTCGCCGTAGATGTAGCGGTCGAGCATCGCGTCGCCCACCACCAGGACCGAGGCGCGGCCGAGGCGGGAGGCGGTCTCGGCCAAGATGTCGTATGACAGCATGTCGTATGACGGTTGCTCCATCTCCGAGCCGTAGCGAAGCCGCTCCGGCGTGGCAAGCATTGCGGTGCAGCAAGCGGGCACGCTAACGGCTGGTTAACCGGGCCGCGACACGATCCGCCGGTGCAGACCGATCCTCCGCGACAAGCCGCGCCCCACGGCGCCGAGCGAATGCTGGCCGAGGCGGTGCGTCGGTTGATGCGCCAGCCGCGCGGCTGCGTGGCGCTGGTGCTGCGGCTGTCGGGCCTGCCGCCGCCGGCGCCGCGGCCGCATCACCGCCGCATCGCCCGCGCCCTGATGCAGGACGCGGCGCAGCGGCATGACGGCCAGGTGTGGGCACTGGGCTGCGGCGACCTGGCGCTGCTATGCCGCCTGGCGCCGGACGCCACGCTCGACGACCTCCCGGCCACCCTGACGCGGCTGCTGCAGGTTGACATGCCCGACCCGGCGCGGCTGATCTCGCTGTGGCCGCTGGCGAGCGAGGCGGCGGCGCTGCAACGCTACGTGGCGGGGCTGCTGCGGGCGCCCGAACCCTCCGCGCCGCGGCCGCCGGACAGCCAAGCACCGCTCACGGACGGGGGTGCCGGCGATTGGCTGCGGCACCGGGTCTGTGCCGTGGCGGGCGAAGACGCCGTGTGGCGCCCGCTGTATTGCGCGCTCGCCGGGTCGCCGCACGTGCTGGCGGCACGGCTCCGTTCCCAGTTCGTCATGGCCGGGCTTGACCCGGCCATGACAGGTTTTCAGGACTCTGAGTTTCCGGACACCGACCCGTTCCTGCTGCGCCATCTCGCGACGCAG
>CAXUHK010000273.1:0-3562 GCA_964250775.1 uncultured Acetobacteraceae bacterium
CCCCGCGCCGGGGGGGCGGGCCGCCCTCCCCCCGGGCCGGGGGGGGGCGCCCCCCACGCCCGCGACCCCGCCTAACGCCCGCCCCGACCCCGCCGGCGATCCGGCACGGTTGTTGCAGAACTCCAACCAAATGCCGGACCAGGGACAGCACAACCAACCCCACGACCCCGGGCGCCGCCCCCGTCCGTCGGGTGGGGGCTTCGCCCACGACGCGCAGGACGGCAGCGACGAGCAAGCCGGGTTCCGGCCGCGTCGCGGCTTCGACATCACCGCCTAGCAGGAGTTCCCCATGAGCAGCATCGCCTCCGTCGCGGCCCAGCAATCCGCCGCCGCCGCCAGCGGCGCGTCGTCGTCCGCCGGCGCGTCCGCGTCGCCCAACGCGCTCGGCTCGCTGTCGAACAACTTCGACAGCTTCCTGAAGCTGCTGATGACCCAGTTGCAGAACCAGGACCCGACCAGCCCGCTCGACACCAACCAGTTCACCACCCAGCTCGTGCAGTTCTCCAGCGTCGAGCAGCAGATCAGCACCAACAGCAGCCTCGGCACGCTGATCCAGCTCACCCAGTCGGGCCAGGTGGTGCAGTCCACGCAGATGCTGGGGCACGAGGTCTCGGTCGCCTCGGCCAAAATGCCGTTGCAGAACGGCGCCGGCGCGCTGCAATTCACCGCCACCACGCCGGAGCCGGTCAGCATCGCCGTCACCAACGCCCAAGGCCAGCAGCTGCTCGGCACCACGGTCAGCGCCACGACCGGCAGCAACACCTGGAAGTGGGATGGCAAGGACCAATCCGGCAACCAGCTGCCGGACGGCGCCTACGCCGTCACCGTCACCGGCCAGAACGCCGACGGCTCGACCACGCCGCTCGCCTTCACCGTCGAGGGCACCGCGACCGGGGTGAAGCAGAACGGCACCGCCGTGCAGCTCCAGCTGGGCGACCTGCCGGTGGACTTCTCCTCGGTGCGCTCGGTGGTCAACTGAGCGGCCGCGCCGCGCGGACGTTAACCACGCGGTAAGCCTGTCGCGGCACTTTGCGCCATCGCCGGGACGGTCGGCGACAGGGGTGCCGCGACACATGGCCAGGACGATGCTTTCGCGCGGGGGCGCAGGGTGAACGGGTTGCTGGCCGGGCTGCGCGGGCTCGGGCGCCCGCGGCTGATCGCCATGGCGGCGGTGGCGCTGGTGGTGGTGGCCGGCCTCGCGGCGCTCGCGTTGCAGGGCGGCTCGCCGCCCATGGCGCTGCTCTACGGCGACCTCGACCTGCGCGAAGCCGGCCAGATCGCCGAACAGCTCGACGCGCAGCACATCCCGCACACGCTGGCGCAAGGCGGCACGCAAATCATGGTGCCGGATGCCCAGGTGGCGCCGGCCCGGCTGCTGCTGGCGCGCCAGGGCCTGCCGTCCGGCGGCTCGGTCGGCTACGAGATCTTCGACCGTGGCGACAACCTGACCGCGAGCCAGTTCCAGCAGGGCATCAACGAGACCCGCGCCCTGGAGGGCGAACTGGCGCGCACCATCCGCGCCATGGCCGGGGTGCGCGGTGCCCGCGTCCACCTGGTGTTGCCCAAGCGCGAGCCGTTCGCCCGCGACCGGCAGCAGGCGCAGGCCTCGATCATGCTGACCCTGGCCGGAGCGACCCGGCTCGACCGCGAAGGCGTGCAGGCGATCCTTAACCTCGTCTCCGCCGCCGTGCCCGGCCTGCGCCCGCACGACATCGCCCTGGTCGACAGCCGCGGCGACGTGCTGGCCAAGGCGGGCGAGCCGGTCGATGCCGACGGCACCGCCCCAGGCGGCGACATCCGCCACGCGACCGAGACCCGCCTCGCCCGCGCCGTGGAGGACATGCTCGACCGCAGCCTGGGCCCCGGCCACGTCCGCGCCGAGGCGGCGGTCGATTTCGACTTCTCGCAACTGCGCGAGACGCAGGAGAAGTTCGACCCGGAGAGCAAGGTCGAGCGCAGCACGCAAACGGTCTCCGACAAGACCTCCAGCACCGAGGCCGCCGCCAGCGTGTCGGTGCAGAACAACCTGCCCAACGCCAACGCAGGCGGCGCGCCCGGCGCCGGCAGCCAGGAGCAGCGGCAGGAGGAGACCGCCAACTACGAGATCAGCAAGACGGTCAGCACCCTGGTGCGCGAGCAGCCACAGATCCAGCGCATCAGCCTCGCCGTCATGGTCGACGGCACCACCGCGACCGCAGCCGACGGCAGCGCCACCTACACGCCGCGCGGCGCCGACGAGCTGGCGCGCATCGAGACGCTGGTGCGCGGCGCGATCGGGTTCGACGCCAAGCGTGGCGACAAGGTCGAGATCGTCAACATGCGCTTCGCGACCGAGCCGGGCGACGCCGGCGCCGCCCCGCATGGCCTGCTCGCCACCGCCGCCGCCAGCGCCCTGCCGCGCCTGGCGCAGACGGCGCTGATCGGCGTGCTCGGCTTGGCGGCATTGCTGCTGGTGCTGCGGCCGATGCTGCGCAAGCTGGCGCCGCCGCCGGCACTGGCCGCGCCGGAAGCGGGCGGCAACGCGGCGCTGGCGGCACCCGGCGAGGCGTGCCAGCTTGCCCACGGCCAAGCCGCCGACGCCGAGGAGACGATGATCCACCTGGCCAACGTCGAAGGCCAGCTGCGCGGCTCCTCGATCCGCCGCATCACCAGCCTGGTCGACCTGCATCCGGACGAGAGCCTGGCCGTGGTGCGCAATTGGCTGCAGCAGGCGGCCGCCTGATGCCGGGTGCCGCCATCCGCGACGTGGCCGCGCTCACCGGCCCGCAGCGCGTCGCCGTGCTGCTGCTCGCACTGGGGCCGGAGCAGTCGTCGCGGCTGTTCGGGGTGATGGACGAGGACGAGATCAGGGCGATCTCGGCGGCGATGGCGACGCTGGGGCCGGTCCATGCCGAGCTGGTCGAGCGGCTGTGCAACGACTTCGCCGAGAGCATCGGAGCACCGGGCAGCCTGGTCGGCACCCTCGAGAGCACCGAGCGGCTGCTGCTGCGCTCGCTGGCGCCGGAGCGCGCGGCGGCGATCATGGCCGAGATCCGCGGCCCCGCCGGGCGGACCATGTGGGACAAGCTCGGCAACGTCAACGAGGCGGTGCTCGCCAACTATCTGAGGAACGAGTACCCGCAGACCGTCGCCGTGGTGCTGTCCAAGGTCAAGCCGGACCACGCGGCGCGGGTGCTGACCATGCTGCCGGACGGCTTCGCCATGGAGGTGGTGATGCGGATGCTGCGCATGGAGAGCGTGCAGAAGGAGGTGCTCGACGGCGTCGAGCACACGCTGCGCGCCGAGTTCATGAGCAACCTCGCGCGCAGCGCCCAGCGCGACCCGCACGAGATGATGGCCGAGATCTTCAACAGCCTCGACCGCCAGGCCGAGGGCCGCTTCGTGGCCGGCCTCGAGGAGCGCAACCGCGAGGCGGCGGAGCGCATCAAGTCGCTGATGTTCACCTTCGACGACCTGCAGCGGCTCAGCGGACAGGCGCTGCAGGCGCTGCTGCGCGCGGTCGAGAAGGACAAGCTGCCGTTGGCCCTGCGCGGCGCCTCGGACAAGTTGCGCGAGATGTTCT
>CAXUHK010000273.1:3572-3964 GCA_964250775.1 uncultured Acetobacteraceae bacterium
GGTGGGGCGCGGGGGGGGGGGGGTAAATTTGGGGGTTTTTTTTTTTTCCCAATGTGGTCGGAGCGCGCCGGCAAGATGCTGCGCGAGGAGATCGAGGCGCTGGGCCCGGTGCGGCTGCGCGACGTCGACGAGGCACAGGCCAGCATCGTCGATGTCGCGAAAGACATGGCGGCGACCGGGCAGATCAAGATCGCCAAGGGCCAGGATGAGGAGATGCTGCTGTGAGCGGTGCCGCCTTCCCCGACGACCTCGCCGCCCTGCTGCGCCCGCGACGCCGCGCGGAGGCGCCGACCATCCTGTTCTTCGAGGAACTCGACGACGACGATGCGCGGGCGCCGGTTGCCGAAGCGGCGCCGCAGCCTGTCGGGATGGCCGAACCCGCACCTCCTGCG
>CAXUHK010000274.1:0-3669 GCA_964250775.1 uncultured Acetobacteraceae bacterium
GCCGGCCAGCGCCACCCCCACCAAGCAGACGCAGATCATCGCGATCTACGGCAAGGGCGGCATCGGCAAGAGCTTCACCCTCGCGAACCTGTCCTACATGATGGCGCAGCAGGGCAAGAAGGTGCTGCTGATCGGCTGCGACCCGAAGAGCGACACCACCTCGCTGCTGTTCGGCGGCCGCTCCTGCCCCACCATCATCGAGACCTCGGGCAAGAAGAAGGCCGCCGGCGAGAAGGTCGCGATCGGCGACGTCTGCTTCAAGCGCGACGGCGTGTTCGCCATGGAGCTGGGTGGCCCCGAGGTCGGCCGCGGCTGCGGCGGGCGCGGCATCATCCACGGCTTCGAGCTGCTGGAGAAGCTGGGCTTCCACGAGTGGGGCTTCGACTACGTGCTGCTCGACTTCCTGGGCGACGTGGTGTGCGGCGGCTTCGGCCTGCCGATCGCCCGCGACATGTGCCAGAAGGTCATCGTCGTCGCCTCGAACGATTTGCAGTCGCTCTACGTCGCCAACAACGTCTGCTCGGCGGTGGACTATTTCCGCAAGCTGGGCGGCAATGTCGGCGTGGCCGGCATGGTCATCAACAAGGACGACGGCACCGGCGAGGCGCAGGCGTTCTCGGCCGCGGTCGGCATCCCGGTGCTGGCGGCGATCCCGGCCGACGAGGACATCCGCCGCAAGAGCGCCAACTACGAGATCATCGGCAAGCCCGGCGGCCGTTGGGCGCCGATGTTCGAGGAGCTGGCCGCACAGGCCGCGGGCGCGCCGCCGGTGCGGCCGACGCCGCTGACCCACGACGCGTTGCTGGGCCTGTTCGCCGGCGACGCGGTGGGGCGCGACGTGGTGCTGGAGCCGGCGTCGCAGGACGACATGTGCGCGGCCTCCGTCAACACCAAGCCGTCGCTCGAAGTGATCTACGAGGGCGCGTGAGCATGGACGGCTGCCATGGCGGGCGCGAGACCATGCTCAAGGCGGCGCGGGTCGCGGGCAAGGGCGACGGCATGGCGAAGCTGCTGGCCGACTACCCGCGCGGGCCGCACGACCAGCCGCAATCGATGTGCCCGGCATTCGGGGCGCTGCGAGTGGGATTGCGGATGCGCAGGACGGCGACGATCCTGTCCGGCTCGGCCTGCTGCGTCTACGGCCTGACCTTCACGTCGCACTTCTACGGCGCCAAGCGCTCGGTCGGCTACGTGCCGTTCAACTCTGAGTCTCTGGTGCGCGGGCAGTTGTTCGAGGACATCCGCAACGCCGTCTACGAGACCGCAAAGCCCGCCGAGTACGACGCCGTGGTGGTCATCAACCTCTGCGTGCCGACCGCCTCCGGCGTGCCGCTCGACCTGCTGCCGAAAGAAATAGACGGAGTGCGGATCATCGGCATCGACGTGCCGGGCTTCGGCGTGCCGACCCACGCCGAGGCCAAGGACGTGCTGGCGGGCGCGATGTTGAAATACGCCCGCACCGAGGCCGAGCACGGCCCGGTGCAGCGGCCGCGCCAGGCGCAGAGCGATTTGCCGAGCGTCGCCGTGCTGGGCGAGTTGTTCCCCGCCGACCCGCCAGGACTGGGCGCGCTGCTGGCGCCGATGGGCCTGTCGGTGGCGCCGCAGGTGCCGTCGCGCGAGTGGCGCGATTTGTATGCGGCGCTCGACTGCGCCGTCGTGGCGGCGGTGCATCCGTTCTACACCGCCTCGGTGCGCGAATTCCGCGCCGCCGGGCGTCCAGTGGTCGGCTCCGGCCCGGTCGGCGTCGAGGGCACCGCCGCGTGGCTGGAAGCGGTCGGCAACGCCGCCAACGTTGGCGCGGCGGCGATCGACGCCGCCCGTGCCAAGGCGCTGCCGGCGATCCGCGCCGTGCTGGACGCCAACCCGATCACCGCCCGCGTCACCGTGTCCGGCTATGAAGGCTCCGAGCTGTTGGTGGCGCGGCTGCTGGTCGAGGCGGGAGCGGAGGTGCCGTATGTCGGCACCGCCTGCCCGCGCACCGAATGGAGCGACGCCGACCGCGAGTGGCTCGCGGCGCGCGGCACGCACGTGCAGTACCGCGCCTCGCTGGAGGACGACGTGGCGGCGATGCGCGACGTGCGCCCCGACCTCGCGGTCGGCACCACGCCGCTGGTGCAGCAGGCCAAGGAGCTGGGCATCCCGGCGCTGTACTTCACCAACATGGTGTCGGCCCGGCCGCTGTTCGGCGCCGCCGGGGCCGGGTCGCTGGCCGGCATCGTCGCGGCGCAGACCCGTGGCGCCGACCGCTTCGGCCGCATGGTCGCGTTCTTCGAGGGCGTCGGCACCGGCGATGCCGCCGGCTATGGCTGGCGCGGCAAGCCCGAGGCACATCCGGGTGCGCGCGACGCGGCGCGCAAGGCGCGGCTGGCGCGCGCCGCCGCCGCCAGCGCCGTGGGGAGCTGAGCGATGCTGGTCCAGGACCACGACCGCGCCGGCGGCTACTGGGGCGCGGTCTACGCCTTCACCGCGATCCGCGGCCTGCGCGTGGTGATCGACGGCCCGGTCGGCTGCGAGAACCTGCCGGTCACTGCCGTGCTGCACTACACCGACGGCCTGCCGCCGCACGAGCTGCCGATCGTCGTCACCGGACTGTCCGAGGACCACCTGTCGCAGAGCGGCACCGAGGGCGCGCTGCGCCGCGCGGCCGCGAGCCAGGACCCCGACCTGCCGGCTGTGGTCGTCACCGGCAGCATCGCCGAGATGATCGGCGGCGGGGTGACGCCCGAGGGCTCGAACCTGCTGCGCTTCGTGCCGCGCACCATCGACGAGGACCAGTGGCAGGCCGCCGACCGGGCGATCTACTGGCTGTGGAGCGAGTTCGGCGCCAAGAAGCGCAAGCCGCAACCACGCAAGGCTCGCGAGCCTGGCAGCAAGCCTCGGGTCAACATCATCGGCCCGATCTACGGCACCTTCAACATGCCCTCCGACGTGGCGGAGATCAGGCGCCTGGTCGAGGGCATCGGCTGCGAGGTCAACCTGGTGTTCCCGCTCGGCTCGCACATCGCCGACGTCCCGAAGCTGGCCGACAGCGACGTCAACGTCTGCATGTATCGCGAATTCGGCCGCGCCTTGTGCGAGGAGCTGGACCGGCCGTACCTGCAGGCGCCGATCGGGCTGTTCGCCACCACCAACTTCCTGCGCACGCTGGGCGAGCTGGCCGGCGTCGACCCGGAGCCGTTCATCGAGGCGGAGAAGCACTCGACCATCAAGCCGATCTGGGACCTTTGGCGCAGCGTCACCCAGGACTTCTTCGCCACCGCCTCGTTCGCGGTGGTGGCGACGGAGACCTACGCGCGCGGAATGCGGCAATTCCTCGAGGACGAGATGGGCATTCCCTGCGCCTTCTCGTTCGGCCGCCAACCGGGTCTGAAGCCCGACAACGCCGCCGTGCGCGAAGCGCTGCGCAAGACGCCGCCGCTGATCCTGTATGGCTCGTTCAACGAACGGATGTACGCGGCCGAGCTGGGCAGCCGCTGCGCCTTCATCCCGGCGTCGTTCCCCGGCGCCATCATCCGCCGCGCCACCGGCACGCCGTTCATGGGCTACGCCGGGGCGATGTACCTGGTGCAGGAATTCTGCAACGCCCTGTTCGACGCGCTGTTCCACATCCTGCCGCTCGGCACCGAGATGGACCGCGTCGATGCCACGCCGACGCGCGCCGGCGAGTGG
>CAXUHK010000274.1:3679-3946 GCA_964250775.1 uncultured Acetobacteraceae bacterium
GCAGCCCCCCCCCCCGCGCGCGGGCGCGTGGCCCCCGGCCCGCTGGGCCGACGACGCGGTGAGCCGGCTCGACGAGAACGTGGAGACCGAGCCGTTCCTGGTGCGCATCTCCGCCGCCAAGCGCCTGCGCGACCGGGTGGAGCGCGACGCCCAGGCGGCGCGCGAGGGCCGCGTCACCGCCGAGCGGGTCGAGCGCTCGCTGGCCGAACTCGTGGGGGTGCCGGTCGCATGACGCCCGCCCCCACGCAACCCATTGCCGTGGCGGCC
>CAXUHK010000275.1:0-530 GCA_964250775.1 uncultured Acetobacteraceae bacterium
CCCGGCCCCAAGAGGTCGGACGCGATCGGGCATTCCTCGCCGCGCAGGCCGACCTGCTCCGCCGCCTCGCGGCCGAGGGCCAGCCCCTGGCGCGGCCGACTTTCGTCCCCGATGGCGTCGTCCCCGCCGAGGCCGCCGCCTGCGCCGCGCTCGCCACGGAAGGATGGCTGGTGCTGGGTCGCCGGCTGCGCACGCCGGCCGGCGAGATCGACGTGGTGGCGGCGCGCCACGGTCTGCTGGCGTTCGTCGAGGTCAAGGCGCGGCCGGCACTGCGCGACGCGGGGGGGGGACCGGGGCGGCCCGCCCCCGGCCCGCCGGCACCGGGCACGTCGCCAACCCCGGCCGGGCTGCGGATCGAAAACCTCCGCACCCAGTTCCTGGCCCGCGGCGGCATCGCCCGGGCCGTCGATGGCGTGTCCTACCACGTCGACCGCGGCGAGACGCTGGGCGTCGTGGGCGAGAGCGGCTGCGGCAAGAGCGTCACCGCGCTGTCGGTCATGCGGCTGGTGCCGGACCCTCCCGGCCGCATG
>CAXUHK010000275.1:540-3936 GCA_964250775.1 uncultured Acetobacteraceae bacterium
CCCTGTCGCCGCGCCAGCAGCGCCGCCTGTTCGCCGCCGCGGAAATCCTGCTGGGCGAGCGCGCGGACTGGGCCGCGGCCGGACATGGCAGCGCCGGCGTCCGCTTCGACGTGATGCTGGTCGACGGCCGCGGCCAGGTGCGCCGCATCGCCGATGCGTTCCGGGCCGAAACGACTCCGTCGTGACGCAATGGCGTTGCTCTCGGTTACTGCAACGCGACCATGCGTGGTTTCAAAATTTAATAAGCTGAAATTATTGCGATCCGACATCACGCGATTTTGCCTGCCGGGACAGTCCGGTCGCTTGGATCGGGTCCGACTTTCATCCGTGTTTTGCGCGAGCGACGCACGGCGCAAAACCGTTGACGAGACTGTTCTAATTTTATACCAACTTGGCCTGACGGAACGCTCGGTTTGGTTAACTGCCCCATAAACAAGCACGGTGCCACGTTGATTAAGGTCCTCGACGCCATCCTTGGTTCTGCCACTGATAGTGCGGCCGCGTCCGAGCCGATCGCGCGTGACGGCGCGAAGGTCGGCCAAGCCGACAATGGCGTGGCGATCGCGGCGTTGCGGGCGTTCGCCTCGATGGCGCGTCTCAGCCAGCGCCATCAGGCCGAGGTCGAGGCGGCGCTGCATCGCGCCGGCCTGCCGGTCGACGCAGGGCGGCAGGCCGCGATCCTGCGCATTTTGGCCGAAGAAGGCTGCATCGACGGCCTGATCCCGCTCTCCGACGGCGCAACGATCCTGACCGTGACCGCCGTGGGCATGAGTCGCGCCGGCCTTGGCTGAACCCTAGGCGGGCGCGATCTCGGCCAGGAGAGCCCGCCAGCTCTTCACCACCCCGGTCCGGCTGAATTCAGCCACGAAACGTTGGCGCCCGGCGGCCGCGAGCGTCGCGCCGCGTGGCGCATCGCGAAGCAGGTCGGCGATCGCGGCCGCCAAGGCGTCGGGCTGCTCGACAGGCACCAGCACACCGTCCCGGCCGCCGCAGATCAGTTCGGCCGGGCCCGCCGCCCCCGCCCCCCCGACCGGGCCGGCGCCCGACCATGCCTCGATCACCATGTTGCCCAGCGGTTCGACGCGTGAGGCGCACACGAAGACGTGAGCCGCGCGCAGCAGCGCCGCCGGGTCGCTGCGCCAGCCGAGGAAGCGCACCCGCGCCGCCACGCCTTCGGCCCTCGCCAGCGCCTCCAGCGCGGCCCGCTCGGGGCCTTCGCCGGCGATCGCGACACGCGCTCCGGGCAGCGCCGGCAACGCCCGGATCAAGGTGTCGAAACCCTTGTCGGTGTGCAGCCGGCCCAGGCCCAGCAGCCACGGCCCCTGCTCGGCGGGCAGGTCCCGGGACGGCGTGGCCAGGCCGCAGTCCTCGACGAAGTTCGGCAGGTAATGCGTGCGGCCGGCCGGCCAGCCACGGTCGCGCAGCCACGCCACCAGCGCCCGGGTGTTGCCGACCAGATGGTCGCAGCGGCGGTAATGCCGCAGGTCGTAATAGCCGCCGAGTCGGCCGACATGCACCCAGTCGCCGCGCGGCGTCTGCGCCGTGGCCCGGCTCATCCAGCTCACCACGACCTGCGGATCGAAGCCCCGCAGCGCCGCGCGCAGCTGCATCGGGGTGAGCACGTCGTATGGCGGCCCGAAGCCCAGCTCCACCGGCGACATCCCGGCCGCGCGCAACAGCGTGGCGCGACGCGGGTTGCGGCGGATCACCGGCAGCACGGCGTCGCCGGCCTCGCGCAGCGCCACCGACAGGCGTTCGTAGAACAGCTCGGCGCCGCCGTTCGCCGCACCGGCCATGACCTGCGCTACCCGCACCGGGCGGTATCCCTTGCCGCGAGCAGCCCGGTCGCGGCGGCCAGCGCGCCGGCCACCGTGAGGTCCTGCATCCGGGCGCTGGCAGAACGCGCCACGGCGCCGCGCGGCCCGGCCGGCGCGTACTCGGCGGCCGGGGTGGGGCCGAACAGCCCGAGCGTCGGCGCCCCAGCCGCCGCGGCCAGGTGCATCAGCCCGGAATCGTTGCCGACGTAGAGCTGCGCCCGCGCGAGGCAGGCCGCCGCCTGCGGCAGGCTGAGCCTGCCCACCAGGTCGATGGCGCCCGGCACGGCGGCCAGCACGGGCGCCGCCATCTCCCGTTCGAGCGCTCCGGGGCCGGCCAGCACGGCCAGGCGGGCGCCGGGCAGCGCACCTGTGGCGAGGGCCTGGAACAGTGCCGCGAAGCGCTCGGGCGGCCAGACCTTGCCCGACCAGTTGGCGGTCGGTCCCATCGCCACCACCGGCCCGCCGGCCGGCAGCAGCCGCGCGGCGAGGGCGCGGTCGTCGGCATCGGTCCAGGCCACCGGCAGTGGCGGCGGGTCGAGTCGCAGCATCGCCGCGAGTTGCGCGACCTTGTGACCGGCACGCTTGCGCATCACCGCGCGGGCGCGGGTCGGCACCAGGTAGGACAGCGCCGAGGCGCGGATGTCGACCACGAGGTCCCACCGCACGCCGACCGCCGCCGCCCAGAGCGGCAGCCAGTGGCGGCCGTGCCGCCGCTTCTCCATGACGATGGTGCGCTCGCGCTGCGGCATCCGCTCGAACAGCCCCGCCGCCGCCGGGCCGCAGGCGACGGTGATGCGGGAGTCCTCGTGGCTGCGGATCAGGTGGTCGAGCAGGCCGGTCGAGAGCACCGCGTCGCCGATGCGGTTGGAGGTCACGAACAGGATGCGCATGGCGCCGCATAGCATGGCGGCTTGCGGCGGCCATGGCTCGCGTGCCGCCCCATGACTTGCTTGCCGCCCCATGACTTGCTTGCCGCCCCATGACTTGCTTGCCGCCCAGGAGTGTGGTGAGCCGGGCGCATGTGCGGCTTGGCGGGCATCCAGACCACGGACGGCGCGGCCGTCGACCCGGCGCTGCTGGAGCGGATGCGGGCCAGCCTCGCGCATCGCGGCCCGGACGGCCACGCGACGCTGCTGCGCCAGGACACCGGCCTGCTGCACCTGCGGCTGGCCATCGTCGACCTGCGGGGCGGCGACCAGCCGCTCACAACGCCGAGCGGCACGGCACTGGTCGCCAACGGCGAGATCTACAACGACCCCGGCCTACGCCGCGCCATGCCCGACACCCCCTGGCGCACCGGCTCCGACTGCGAGCCGGCGGCATTCCTGTTCGACGCGGACGGGGAAGCGTTCGCAGACCAGCTGCGCGGCATGTACGCCATCGCCATCCACGACCCCGGCACCGGGCGGCTGGTGCTGAGCCGCGACCCGTTCGGCATCAAGCCGCTATACTACACCGAGACCCCGAGCCAGTTCGCCTTCGCCTCGGAGCCGCAGGCGCTGCTCGACGCCGGGCTCGCCGCGCGCGCGGTCGCGCCGGTCCGGCGCGCCGAATTGCTGCAACTGAAGTTCACCACCGG
>CAXUHK010000276.1:0-2912 GCA_964250775.1 uncultured Acetobacteraceae bacterium
CGGCGGGGATCGACTGGACCTTCGCGCCGATGGTCGACATCGCGCATGACGCGCTGGACGTCTCGTTCGCGGTCGGCGCCGGGCCGCGCGTCGACCTCGGCCCGATCGCCATCACCGGCGAGACCCGGCTGCGCGAGGGCTACCTGCGGCGCCGCCTGCTGCTGCGGCCCGGCCAGCGCTACGACCCGGCGGCGATCGAGCGCGCGCGGCAGGACTTGGCGGCGGTGCCGGCGCTGGCCTCGGTGCGGATCGTCGAGCCGGACGCGCTGGACGCCGCCGGGCAGCTCCCGATCACCGTCGTGGTGAGCGAGCGGCCGTTGCGCGCGGTGGATTTCGGCGCCGCCTACGCCACCGACCTGGGCGGCAGCGCCACCGCGAGCTGGACGCACCGGAACCTGTTCGGCCGCGCCGAGACGCTGACGCTGAGCGCCGCAGCCACCGGGCTGGGCGGCACCGCGACGCGCCAGCCGGGCTACGACGTGGGCGCGCTGCTGACGTTGCCGGACTTCCTGGTACGGGCGCAGTCGCTGGCGCTCGGCGTCTCGGCGCTGAAGGAGTACCTCGACGCCTACAACCGCACCGCCGAGCTGGCCAACGCGACGCTGAGCCGCAAGCTCTCGGAGCAACTGACGCTGAGCGGCGGCCTGGCGCTCGAATACGCCAAGATCACCCAGGAGGGGCAGACCAACAACTACGAGCTGGTGCAACTGCCGCTGATCGCCGCCTACGACGACACCGGCTCGCCGTTCGACCCGATCCACGGCTTCCGCGCGACGCTGTCGCTGACGCCCTCGGTCGATTTCGCCAACCATAACTTGAACCAAGGCGGGACGAACCAAACCAACGCCGCCTCGTTCGGGCCGCGCGGCAGCGGGTCGGAGTTCGTCATCGTCCAGGCCAACGGCTCGACCTACCTGGATTTCGGCCGGATGCTGCTGGGCTCGGCCCCCGGGCGCAGCGTGCTGGCGGTGCGCGGGCTGGTCGGCTCGATCTCCGGCGCCAACACGTTCGACCTGCCGCCCGACCAGCGCTTCTACGCCGGCGGCGGCGGCACGGTGCGCGGCTTCCGCTACCAGTCGATCGGCCCGCGCTTCGCCGACAACCGACCGATCGGCGGCACCTCGATCGAGGTCGGCACGCTGGAGCTGCGGCAGCGCTTCGGGGCCAGCTACGGCGCGGTGGCGTTCATGGACGCGGGCCAGGTCGGGCCGTCCTCGACGCCGTTCGGCGGCGCCGGCGGCGGCGTCAAGGTCGGCGCCGGGGTGGGTGCCCGCTACTACACCGCGATCGGGCCGATCCGCGCCGACGTCGCGGTGCCGCTGAACAAGGACCCCAACCAGAAGACCGATTCGGTCGAGCTGTACATCGGCATCGGCCAGGCTTTTTGATGAAGTGGGCTTCCTGATGCGGCGGCTCCTCAAATGGCTGCTCGGCATCGGGCTGACCATCGTGGTGCTGCCGCTGGCGCTGGTGGCGCTGCTGCTGGGGGCGCTGAACCTGGCGCCCGGGCAGCGGCTGCTGGAGCGCCAGGTCGCCTCGCTGAGCGGCGGCACGGTGCGGCTCGCCGGCGTCTCGGGCGGCTTCCCCGCCGCACCGCGCATCGGCCACATCGAGGTGCGCGACGCCCAGGGCGCCTGGCTCACCATCGACGGCGCCAAGCTCGACTGGTCGCCGCTGCGGCTGCTCGGGCGTGACGCGTCGGTGCAGCTCCTGTCCGCCGAGCGGGTCGCGGTGCTGCGGCTGCCGGTCAGCAACTCGACCGCCAGTTCGTCCTCGTCCGGGGGCTCGTTCCAGTTGCCGGTGCGCGTCGACGGCGACGCGCGGCCTGTCGGGCGGCGGGGGGTGGCGGCGCCGGTCGCCGGCCGGGCGGCGGGCGCCGGCCGCGCCGGCAACGCGCCCCGGGCGTCGCGGGGCCAGGGTGACGTCGACGTGTCGTTGCGGGCACTGGACGGGCCGGGCGGCACCTACCGACTGCGCGGCCATGTCGATCCCGCCGCCTTGCGCGCGGCGCTGTCGGTGCAGGAGCCGGCGCATGGCCTGGTCGCCGGGCTGGCGCACCTGCCCGACCTCGGCGTGCTGTCGCTGCAAGCGTCGCTGGACGGCCCGTGGCAGGCGGCGGCGACCAAGCTGGAATTGGCAGCCGGCCCGCTGCGCGCCGACGCGCACGGCACGGTCGACCTCGACGGACGCGCCGCCGACCTCGACGTCGCCGCCAGCGCGCCGGCGATGGCCCCGGCGCCGGGCGTGGCGTTCCAGGCGGTGTCGCTCGACGCGCATGTCCATGGCCCGCTCACCGCGCCGGACCTGCGCGGCAAGCTGACGGTGGACGGGTTGGCGGCCGGGGGCGCCGCGGTCCGTCGCCTCAGCGCCGACATCGACGGCAACCGGGGGGCTGCGGCGCTCACCGCCCGGATCGAGGGCCTGCGCATCCCGGGGCCACGGCCGGAGTTGCTGGAAGCGTCGCCGCTGCTGGTGCGGGCCGACGCGCGGCTCGACCAGGCAACGCGGCCGGTGACGTTCAGCCTGTCGCACAAGCTGCTCTCGGTGCACGGCACGGCGCAGACCGGCACGGCGCAGACCGGCGGGGCGCAGACCGGCAGGGCGCAGACCGGCGGGGCGATCGCGGCGCAGGCGCATGTCGAGCTGCCGGACCTGACGCCGCTCGCCGCCATCGGCAATGTCGACCTGCGGGGCAGCACGGCGTTCGACCTCAAGGGCTCGACCGGCGGCGGCGCCAGCGACGTCGCCATCGACGGCACGCTCGGACTCGTCGGCGGCGTGGCGCCGGCCCCGGCGCTGATCGGGCCGCAGGCGCGGTTCGGCGTCACCGCGGCGCTGCACGGCTCCGACGTCGGCCTGTCGCGGCTGACGCTGGACGGGCGCAGCGTCCGGCTGCAGGCCCAGGGCGGCAT
>CAXUHK010000276.1:2922-3885 GCA_964250775.1 uncultured Acetobacteraceae bacterium
GGGCGGCATGACCGGCGGCCGGCTCGACCTCACCGCGACGACGGCGCTGTCCGACCTGCACGACCTCGCGGCGACCTTGGCCGGCAACGCCGAACTTCGCGCGCATGTGCAGGGGCCGACCGACAACCTGGCGCTGCAGGCCGACCTCGCCGGCGACGTCGCCACCAGCGGGGTGCCGCGCGGCCACGTCACCGCCAGCATCGCGGCGCAGGACCTGCCCAGTGCTCCGAGCGGCAAGGTCGCCGTCGCCGGACAGCTCGACGGCGCTCCGGTGGACCTGGCCGCCGACGTCGCGCGCAATGCCCTGGGCGACACCAGCGTCAGCATCGAGCGCGGCGACTGGAAGAGCGCCCACGCGCAGGGCGCGCTGACCCTGGCGCACGGCGCCACGCTGCCGCTCGGCCATGTCGAGCTGCGCATGACCCAACTGGGCGATCTACGCCGCCTCACCGGGCAGGCGCTGGCCGGGTCGGTGCAGGCGCTGCTCGACCTGACGCAGGCGGACGGGCACGCCACCGCCACGGCTTCGGTGCGCGCCGAGCGGGCCGGATTGGCCGGGACCGCCTCGGTGGCGCACGCGGCGCTCGATACCCGCGTGCTCGACCCCACCGGCGACCTGCGGGTCGACGCCACGCTGGTGGCGGACGGCGCCCAGGCCAGCGGCGTCGCCGGAGGCAGCGTCAAGCTGGCCGTGGCCGGCCCGCAATCGGCGCTGGCGATCCGGCTGCAGGCCGGTGCCGCGAGCCTCGCCGGCGGCCCCGCCTCGGCCAGCGGCAACGCGGTGCTCGACCTGCGCGGCCGCGCGGTGGCGCTCTCGGCCCTGACCGCGAGCGTCAGGGGCCAGACGCTGCGGCTGCTGGCCCCGGCGCGGGTCGGTTTCGGCGACACCGTGGCGGTGGACCGGCTGCGGCTGGGCTTGGGGCGAGCGGTGATCGACGTGGCGGGCCGGCTGTCGCCGACGCT
>CAXUHK010000277.1:0-2129 GCA_964250775.1 uncultured Acetobacteraceae bacterium
GAACCACGAGCGCAGCCACATGCATCCGTGTCACAGCATACCCATGGCTGCTTAGATGCTCACTCTGAACACCCATGCGCTAATTGCTAATGGGATTTGTCCCATTATGTTAATGGGATCGTTCCCGACTACCTCGTTACGCTAGAGTGTGGGACAGTTCCCACATGGAAGATGAGGGTCTAATCGCTCGAAATGTGCGACTACGGATGGAGTCTAAAGGGCTAAGCCGGAAATCACTGTCGCTTAAAGCTGGGCTGAATGAGACGTACGTCCGAGATATTTTGACGGGACGATCCAGCAATCCGAGGCAGGGGCACCTACAAAAACTGGCGCTCGCTCTTGAGTGCCGAGTAAGCGACCTGACCGGTGAGATAGAATCTGGCCAGAACATGCCTGGTCGAAGCGATGATGTGAAAGTCGCCCTTCATACCGCGATTGACGAAATGAGCGACGAGAAGCGGCGGGCACTCCTGATTCTGATCACACGTAATGAGACCACTGCCCCGCCGGAAGATGCGTCTCCCGGTCCGCCTCCCAAGCGTCGCGCGGTCGGCTGCGAGGTGCCTGTGGCGCGGATGAGCCGGCGGCAGGGTGAATAACGGAGCCCGTCACGCGGTGCGATACAAGGCCGCGAGCGGAACCGCGAAATCGACGCTGTCTAACCTCATGATGTCGTCGCGGACGAGTGTCAGCGGGTTCTCAGGCCATCCGCCATCCGCCTCCCGGCGCAGCAGCTCGCCGCGAATCTCAGACGAGTGCAGCACCAGGATTTCAAGCACGCTCGGGATAGTTGTGTAGCTCCACACGTTTGACCAGGTCTCCGCCTTGTTCGACGGTGACAGGATTTCGACGATGAGCAGCGGCTCGCGCAGGAGCTTATCGTCCGGCTGCGAAGCAGAACAGGTCACCGCAAGGTCCGGTATGCGGGCATTAAGATCGGCCCGCACCTTGGGCTGGATGCCGGGCTCGACCACCACACGACATGCAGGGCGCGTGTCAGCCAGCCGATTGCCGATCAGTCGACACACCTCACCCTGGATGGCCCCGTGTCGAAGGGTTGCCGGCGCCATCGCGCGCGGAACACCGTCGACTAGATCCCATCGGTCACCGTAGGGCGGCGTCCAGCCGAGGAACTCGGAGACGGTCATGCTTGGCGGAAGCTGGCTGGCAGCGCTCATGCACCCGTTGTAGCAGCGTAGGCATCGGCAGATAAGTGGGATAAATCCCACTTTCTGCTTGACTGCAACGTGGGATTTGTCCCATTTTCTTCGCATCAGGCCGCCCCGGCCGCACGCGAGGACCCCGCCGATGCCGTTCCTTCCGATCCTGCCCAGCAACGCCCAGCCCATCGCCCGCGCCATCGCCGACGAGCGCTTCGACGACGAGGCCATCCGCCCGCTGCCGACCGGCGCCCGCGCGCTGCTGCTCGGCTTCCTGGCGCTGGTCTACTCGCCCGGCGACGCGCAGGCCCGCCTCGGCAACGCCCCAGACGCCGCGATCGCATGGCAGGTACAGTCGGCACTCGACGACTTCGCCGACTACGCGGCCCGCGCCGCCTACTCGGTGAGCGTGTGATGGGCGGCACGATCAATTACGGCGCCACGCGCGCGATCCTGCAGTACCTGGACAGCGCGCTGGCGGACAACCGGCAGTTCGGCGCCGACCGCGACGGCGTGGTCTCGCTCAGCACCGTCTACATCCGCCTGGCCCGGACCCGGCTGTTGAACGCAGCACTCGGCGACGTCGCGGTCGAGGCGCTGGAGGCCGTGCGATGAACCAGGTCGCACGCCCCTCCGCGAGCATTCCCCCGGCTGCGCCGGCGGAACCTCGTATGGGGGTTTTCCTGTCAAGCGGTCATTTCTGATCTCCTGGCGTGATTGGATCCGTGGCTCGATCCCGTCATGTCTTATGCAGCAGCTCTGCCGCATCACCTCGTATCCGGTCAGACCTCGTGCGGTCCGGACCACAATTCCTCATGCTTGAGGGCAAGGGCTCGGAGGGATAGGACCCTTCTTGGAAGCGCGGCGTGTTGCAGCCCAGGTTCCGGTCGGTCACCATCGACCCCGGATCCGAGGGGGGCGCTCAGGGCTGGGGCCCGGCGTGGGGGGCGGGGGGGGGGGGTTTGTGTT
>CAXUHK010000277.1:2139-3872 GCA_964250775.1 uncultured Acetobacteraceae bacterium
GGCGCGCCCCCCCCCCCCGGGCCCCCGCGGGCGCCGCCGGGGGGCCCGCCGCGGATTGGGTAGCGGCTGCTGGCTTTTTCCGTCAGCCCGCCTTGCTGGGCTTCAGCGCAGCGCCAGTTGGGACCAAGCCGCAAGTGACGAACCGCCAGAGTGCGACGAGCAACTTGCGCGCGAGTGCGGTGATGGCGATGCGCTTGACGCGACCTTTGCCGTCGCGGACCCGGTCGCGATACCAGACGCTGAGCGCGCTGTCGGGCTGGTTGCGCAGCCACAGCCAAGCCATCTGCCCCATGGCCTTGCGAACCCGGGCGTTGCCCGCCTTCGAGATGCCTTGCTCATGGTCGACGCCGCCGCTCTGCCAGGGGCGGAGCCTGAAAGGTTCCGCGTGCGCAGCACGTGGAAGACAGGCGGAGGGTTGGGACCAGCCCGGCGCAGGACGCTACCTCGCGACGGTTGCGGAAGTCACGGAAGAATGCCTCGCCAGCCAACACCGACGCCGTCTCGGGGCCAATCCCCTTCAATCGCAACAAGCGCGCCCCGGGACCCTCGGTCTCGGGCAAGGCCGCAACTGCTCCGTCGCTCTCGCAATCGGTTGCGGCGCCATGGGCAGGACTGACTCCTCGCTCGGCGGCAAACACTGCATCACGCGCCGCTTCCACCGCCGCAAGCTGCTGCATGGCCAGCTCGAGCCGGTCCACCTGGCGCAGGATCTCGTCGCTGAGGCGCGGTGGTAACGCCGCCCCCTCTGGCGTGCGCAGCGCGGCCAGCCTTCCCTCCGTGGGCATTCCAAGAGCAAGTTCGTGGAACCTTCGCCCACTCCGCCCGTCGATCCCGCAACGTCGGCTCAAAGCCGAACACGCCCTGCGTGGCCAGCAGCCCCTTGATCCGGTTCGCATGCCGGATGCGCTCGGCCAGTAATGCCTCGCGCTCGCGGCTGAGCCGACGAGCGTCCTCCGCCGCACGCGTCGGTGGACGCACCATCGCGCACACCTGCCGCTCGCCGCGCGACCAAGCCATCAGCGTCCGAAGCATCGCCTCGGCGTCGATGCGGTCCGTCTTGGCGGAGCTGGCCAAAAGGTTCCGTCGGCGAAGCCGATGGAAGGCCAGCGGAGGTGCGGCGGCTGCGGCGGTTCACCGCGATCGACGATGGATCGACCACGAAGCTTCGCACCCCGTGCGCCTCCAGCAGGCGATGCACCCAAAAGCCGTCGCGCCCGGCCTCCTGCACGACAGCGATCGTGACCGGGCGACGGCGCCGTATCTCGGCGCGTTGCCGCAAGCGATCCAGCAGGGCGAGCAGGCCAGGGCCGTCGCAGGCGGCGACGCCGTGCTTGCTGGCCTTGTCCTCGCCAGGAGCACTGGCCGCGAGGACCCAGCTCGACAAGCTGAGCTCCAGCGCGACGAACAGCGTCGCGTCCATATCGATCGGCATGGCATCATCAGGACGGGCGGCGGTACGAGCAGGATGTTCAATGTACAGCATTGAATGTCTCCAAGGTGAGGTGGCAACGACCTCAGCCTACGATCCGGCCGTCCCCCACCCGCATAGGATCTTGACAGGCTTCGCCCAACCCACCACCCGGCGAGAGAGCAAGTCCAGCACGACTGCCAGGTGGAGCCATCCTTTGCCGGTGGCGATGTAGGTCATGTCGGCCAGCCAGACTTGGTTTGGCGTGACCGCGGACGCGAACTGCCGTGCCAGCAAGTTAGGGGCCAGCACGTTGGGGGCCGGC
>CAXUHK010000278.1:0-3869 GCA_964250775.1 uncultured Acetobacteraceae bacterium
GTCAGGCGCCAAGAGCCGGCGCGGCTGCCGTTGCCGAGCACGACGCTGATCTGGGGGCCGAGGCTGCCGGGGTAGAGCGCGGTGAACGTCGCACTGGTGCCGGGAACCTGCTGCGCCGCCGCGGTGTCGGTGCCGTCGGTGACGCGCACGCAGCGGAAGCTGCTGGCCCCTTGCTGCACGGCGCAGGCGACCTGCGTCCCCATGTCATACTTGCGCGCTATCACCGGGCCGAAGCCCGCCGCGTAGTCGGCCATCGTGGCGACGATCACCGGGCGTCCGATTGGCCCCCAGCTCGCGCTGCCAACCACGCCGATGACGTTGGTCGGCACGCCGTTCAGCACCAGGTTCTGTGGCGGCACGATCTGGACGTAGAGGTCGGGCACCACCAACGCCGTCGTGTTGATGCTGCCCTGCTGGACGATCGGCATGTCTATTCTCCCATTTCCATCTGATCTCCGATGCCGAGAAGCTGGGTCACGACAGCAAGGACTTCGCGGCCAGGCCGCCCGCCGTCACCTGCAGGTCGCTGAACAATAGGCTCGGCAGCGTCGTGGTGAGCGTCGTCGCGAACTCGACGCTGTAGAGCAGGTCGCGTCGGTACAGCGCCGCGTCCTGTGCCCGGTCGGACGGCAGCGACGCGACATAGAGCAGCCGCCCGGCGCTGCCGTCCGGGAAGCTCACGAAATCGACCGCCGACAACGCGACGTCGATCGCGGCCGCGGTGGCGTCGCGCGAGTTCGGGTCGGGGCACCAGCAGATCACGCGCACGCCGACCCGCTGCCGCCGCGTCTCGCGCGTCCCGGTCTGGTCGGCCGCCACCCGTGCTAAGAGGCTGATGGCGTCGGGCACCACGAGCGTGGCTCCACTGGCACGCGCCGTCTGCACCGGCTGCAGCGCCTTCGCCAGCGCCGCCGCGACACTGGCCGGCGTGTCTCCGGCAACCGTCCGATGCACCGCCGCGACGCCGCCGACCAGGATGCCGGCCAACTGCCCGGCATCCGCACTCCCCGAGAACGCGACGGTGTTCCCGGTGGCGAACGCCACCAGCGTCACCGGCCGCGGCTGCGCCACGGTCCACTCGTCCGGGTAGCGCGTCGTGGTACGCTGTTCGCCCGGCTCCACGGTGACGCTCACGCGCACCCGGCCAGCCTTGAGGTCGGCATCCAGCCCGGCGGCATCCGGCCAGCCGCGATGGATGCGGCACGGTGCGCCCGTGGCGCTCGGGGCGTCGATGCCCGAAGGATACAGCTCGGCCGCGACCATGGCCGCCACCGCCGCCTCGACGTCCGATTGGTCCGCCATCAGGTCGCCGCCTGCCTGACGTCGAGCCGCCAGCCCAGCTCCGACAGCTCCGCCGAGGCGACGACGCCGGCACGTCCGAGATCGTCGGTGAGCAGGTCGCCGTTGCGGATCATGGCCCGGCCGGATGCCGGCAGCAGCACGCTCCAGCCGCCCGAGCCGGCGTCGCCCGGCAGCCCGACGCGGTCCATGCCCATGCCCCCGGCCAGCAGGCTCGCCGGCCATCCGGTCAGCACCGGCGCGGCGCTTGCCCGCACCAGCCCGCCATAGCCGCTGAGCCCGACCGAGCCGGGCTGCGTCGCACGCACCAGGCTCACCGTGCGGGTCGCCCGCACGCACAGCACCGGCAGCAACGGCGCCTGATTGGCAATGAACCAAATGACGCCCGCGCCGCGCAGGTAATCCCCGGTCCGCGTGTAGCCGGCATCGAACAGGCCGGTGCATAGCGGATGCCCGTAGCTGCTGCCGTGCTGCCGCAACGGCTCGAAATGCGCGGGCAACTGCATCAGCAAGGTGGCGGCGCGGATCGGCTGCCCGGCATCGCGCGGCCGATGCAGGTGGCACAACGCCCCGAGCTCGCGGGCCGCGACGCCGTTGCCGTAGTTGATCGCGTCATCGATGCTGGCGCGGCCCATCACACCACCATCGCGATGCTGTTGCCGCGCTCGCCCAGCGCCGGGCCGGCCGGCACGCCCAGGAAGCCGCACAGCCGCCGCCGCCAGTCGTCGAACAGCGCCGCCCGGTCGCCGGTCTCGTTGGGATTGCGCGTCCACACCGCCGCCTGCTCGGTGTCGAGCCGCGCGCCGGATGCCGGGATATCCGCCTCCAACGACGCCAACTGCGCCAGGTAGCCGCGCACCACGGCCTCCTCGGCGGCGGCAAGGTTCTGGACGCGGTATTCCAGCAGCCCGTAGGCCTGGAAGAACCGCCAGCCGTTGAACCCCGACGCGCCGACGCCATAGGCGGGGTAGCCGCAATGCCGCCTGATGTCGGTCCGCTCGCCTGCCGAGAAAGCCATGCGCCAGCCTCCTGCTTCGTCCGATCAGCCGCAGCCTCAGCCCATGTGCTCGATCATCACCGCGCGCTTGAACGCGGCATTGGTCGCGGTCGCGATGGTGCTCGGGTTGGTGGTGACGTCCGACGGCGTGCAGAACCCGCCGATCCAGTACCAGCTCTGCGCGATGATCTGCTGCAGCCGGTCGATCGGCTCGCGCGTCACCATGGCCACGTCGTCGATGACGTCGACGATGCTGTCGGCGGGTCGCACGTCCTCGGCCGCCATGCCGGCGAAGTCGCCCTCGATCAACGCCCCCTGGCCACAGATGATCGGCCGCCGCACCACGGCGCCTGCGATGCTCGGATGCGGCTGCACGTAGGCCTCGGTGGTCGGCACGAAGCGCAACCCCAGGAAGTCGTTGACCATGCCGCGCTTGAACACCTGGTTGGCGCTGGTCGCACCCAGGAACAACTGCCGGAAATCGTTGTCGGCGAACAGCTGCCTGGCACTCACCGGGTCGAGGTAGCAGTTGAACGCGCCGTCGATCTCCGGCACGGCGTTGAGCCGGAGCTGCGCCACCGCGTTCAGCAGCGTGCCCATGGTCAGCGTGTCGCCGGCCACGACCTGCGACGTGTTGCTGCGCCCGTTGGGCCGCATGACGGCGGGTGCCGTGGCCGCCGCGACCGTGTTGCCGGCGGTGCCGTCGGCGACGCTGACCGAACCCGAGAACGTCAACACGCCGCTGATGCCGCCCGGTGCGGTGCCGACGTTGACCGCATCGGCCGTGACCCCCACCAGCGTGTAGGCGTTGGCGCCCACCGTCACCGCGAGCGAGTTGGTCCCGCCCACCGGCACCTGCACGCCATTGACGAACACGTTGCTGAAGCCTCGGATGTCGTCGACCGCGATCGCCGGCACTGACGCCGCGAGGGTGGAGCGCACCCGGGTGTTGCCGCCGAAATAGGCGGCGAACAGCGCGTTGCGCGCGATCTCGTCGAGGCTGCGCGCCGCCTGCTCGCCGTTGATCGCGGCGTTGAGCAGGAACTGGTCGGCGATGCCGACCCGGCTGGTGACGATGTTGAGGTCGGACGTGGCGGCGTAGTGGTTGATGGTGATGGTGTACTGCTCGACGTTGAAGCCGGTCGGCGTCAGCCCGTTGTCGAGGTTGGTGTTGGTCGCCGGCGCCAGCGGCGTGGTGACACTGGGGCGCAGCCCGGCGCGGGTCTTGGTCAGCGTCTCGCCGATGCCGACGCTGAACTGCTCGCGGTCGGCGCAAGCGCGGTAGCCGAGCCGCGATTGCAGCGCGAACTGGAACTCGCGCTCCAGGAAGCCCTGCTGGATGATCGACTGCAGGCTGGCGGGAAAATTCTGGATGCCCATGCGTGTGTCCTCGATTTCTGGTTAGGAAGCGGCGTCTCGCGTCAGCGGCGACGCAGCAGCTCGGCGCGGGCGGCGCGCCATTCGTCGTTGGTCAATTAGCGCGCCCCGCGCCCCGCGGGCGCCCCCCGCGCCCCCCCCCCGGCCGAATCCGGGCCGCGGTCGATGAGATCCCCCATGTGGACCAGCAGCGGCC
>CAXUHK010000279.1:0-3837 GCA_964250775.1 uncultured Acetobacteraceae bacterium
CGATCTACGGCAAGCTCGACGCCGACATCGCCGCGGCGCTGATGAGCATCAACGCCGTCAAGGGCGTGGAGATCGGCGACGGCTTCGCCGCGGCGGCGCTGTCGGGCGAGGACAACGCCGACGAGATGCGCATGGACCCGGACGGCACGGTGCAGTTCTTGAGCAACCGCGCCGGCGGCGTGCTGGGCGGCATCTCGACCGGACAGCCGGTGGTGGCGCGCTTCGCGGTCAAGCCCACCTCCTCGATCCTGTCGCCGCGCCGCACCGTCGACCGCCATGGCGGCGAACTCGACCTTGTGACCAAGGGCCGCCACGACCCCTGCGTCGGCATCCGCGCAGTGCCGGTGGGCGAGGCGATGCTGGCCTGCGTGCTGGCGGACCACCTGCTGCGCCACCGCGCGCAGAACCCGACCGCCCCGGAGCGCGCCCGCCTGCCGCGCAACTGAGCCACAGCCGGTTGCGCGCGGCCGACGCCGCAGCCTATTCACCATGGCCGTCAGAACGATGGGGGATCGCTATTCTCGAGCGCCTGAAATTCGCCATGTTCCCGACCGCGCAGCTACGGCTGGCGCTGCTGCGATCCGATCGCGGCCTGGTGCGGGAGGCGTTCCCGGTGCTGTCCTGGGCGGCGCAGGCCGGCTACCCCGCGGCGCAGTGCCGCATCGGCCGCGCCTACCTGACCGGCGCCGGCGTCCCCGCCAGCCGCCCCGTCGCGATGCACTGGCTGGAACGCGCCGCGTCGCGCGGCAGCGTCGAGGCGCAGTCCGTGCTGGGGACGCTGTACCTCACCGGCACCGCTTCCAGCGACGGCGCGCTGTTCGCCGAGACCGCGACCGTGGCGCCCGATTTCGACAACGCGCGGCGCTGGGGCCAGCTCGCGGCGAGGCGCGGTTCGGCCGACGCGATGGCGCTGATGGGCTACATCCTGACCTCCGGGCCGGAGACGATGCGCGACTTGCTGGCGGGCGACGAGTGGTATCGCCGCTCGGCCGAGGCTGGCTGCGCCCAGGGGTCGTTCGGCTACGCCATGGCGCTGATGCGCGACACCTCGGACCCCGCGGCGGCGCAGCACGCGGCGCGCCACATGGTCCGCGCCGCCGTCGGCAAGCTGCCGCTCGCGGTCTACATGCTGGGCACCATGACCGATGGCGGCCTGGGCGTGGAGCGCGACCAGGCGCGGGCGGCGCAGCTCTACCGCCAGGCCGCCGAGCTCGGGGTGCGGGCGGCGCAGGCGCGCTGGGGCACGGCGCTGCTGGAGGGGCGCGGCGTCGCCCGCGACGCGGTCACCGGGGAGAGCTGGATGCGCCGCGCGGCGCTGGCCGGGGACGCCGATGCCGCGATGGTCCTGGGCGAGCTGTACGCGCGTCCGGGCGAGCTGCCGCCCAACTACTCCGAGGCGGCGCTGTGGTTCGGGCGCGCCGCCGAGCAGGGCCATGCCGGGGCCGCGCGGGCGCTGGGGATGCTGCACTTGACCGGCGCCGGGGTGCGGCGCGACGCCGACGAGGCGGCGCGCTGGTTCCGCCGCTCCGCCGCCGCCGGCCTCCACGCCTCGCGCGCCGACCTAGCCAACCTGGTGCTGTCCGGGGCCGGGCAGGCGGAGGACCGGCTGCAGACCTGCGAGTGGTTCGAGAGCCAGGCCGTCTCGGGCGACCTGGTGGCGGCGTTCAACTTCGGCGTCTGCCTGGCCGAGGGCGTCGGCGTGGCGCGCGACGACCGCAAGGCGGCGGTCTGGCTGCGCCGCGCGGCCGAGCGCGTGGTCAACGCGCAATACTGGTATGGGCGGATGCTGGCCGAGGGCCGCGGCGTCGACGTCAACCCGACCGAGGCGCGGCACTGGATCAAGCGCGCGGCCGATGGCGGGATGCTGGAGGCCCAGGTGCTACTCGCCAGCATGTTGCTGGACGGGCGCGGCGGCGCGATCGACCATGCCGAGGCCCGCCGGCTGTTCGGGCAGGCGGCGGCGCAGGGCCATGTCGGCGCCATGTTCGCGATGGGGGCAATGCTGGGCGGTGGCCATGGCGTGACCCAGGACCGGGTCGCGGCGCAGGACTGGTTCCGCAAGGCGGCCGAGGCCGGCCACGGGGTCGCGGCGCTGATGCTGGGCCGCTATCTCGTGCGCGGCGTGGCCGGTCCGGTCGATGTCGCCGAAGGGCGTGGCTGGCTGGAACGGGCGCGGGAACGCGGGGTCGCGGACGCCGATGCGGAACTGGCCCGCCTCACGCCGAGCCTCCAACCGGCTCCGGCGTAACCGGTGCCGGGGATCGCTCCCCGGCACCTTGAGCTACGCGGCGACGGCCTCGGCGCGGGCCGCGTGGATCGCCGTGGCCAATTCGCGCACTTGGTCGAGCACCCGCCCGACCGTGTGCGGCTGCGCCCGGCCGTGCTCGTCGAGTGTGGCGACCAGGGTCTCGATCAGCACGCTGGCGACCACCACCGCGTCCGCCACCTGCGCCGCCTGCGCCGCCTGCTCGGGCGTGCGGACGCCGAAGCCGATGGCGATGGGCAGCCTGGTGTGCGCCCGCACCCGCGGGATCGCGAGTTCGAGGTCTCGGGCGCTGGCGGACTTGGTGCCGGTGATGCCGGCGATCGCCACGTAGTAGATGAAGCCGCTCGCCGTCCCCACCACCAGCGGCAGGCGGGAGTCGTCGGTCGTGGGCGCCACCAGCCGGATCAGGTCGAGTCCCGCCGCCGCGATCTCGGCGCCGAGTTCGTCCACCTCCTCGGAGGGCATGTCGACCACGATCAGGCCGTCCACGCCGGCCCCGGCGGCATCGGCGCAGAACTGCTCGGGGCCGTACGACAGGATCGGGTTCAGGTAGCCCATGAGCACGATCGGCGTCGCGTCGTCCTGCGCCCGGAACGCGCGCACCATGTCGAGCGTGCCCGGCATGCTGCCGCCGGCGGCCAGCGCCCGCTGCCCGGCGCGCTGGATGGTCGGGCCGTCGGCCGCCGGATCGGTGAACGGCACCCCGATCTCGATCAGGTCGGCGCCCGCCGCCGGCAACCCGCGCAACAGCGCCATCGAGGTGTCGAGGTCGGGGTCGTACGCCTCGATGAACGGGATCAGCGCGCCTCGCCCCTCCTTGCGCAGCGTGTCGAACCGCGCGGCGATGCGCCCGCTCATTGCGCCCCCGCTCATTGGGCCATGTCCATCTTCTCGCCGAGGTGCTTGGCGACCGTGAAGATGTCCTTGTCGCCGCGCCCGGACAGGTTCAGCACGATGGTCTGATCGGCCCGCATGGTGGGCGCCAGCTTGGCGATGTAGGCCAGCCCGTGCGCGGTCTCCAGCGCCGGGATGATGCCCTCCAATTTCGAGCAGAGCTGGAACGCCTCCAGCGCCTCGTCGTCGGTCGCCGCCACGTACTCGACGCGGCCAATGTCGTGCAGCCAGGAGTGCTCCGGGCCGATGCCGGGGTAGTCAAGCCCGGCCGAGATCGAGTGCGCCTCGGTGATCTGGCCGTCGCCGTCCTGCAGCAGGTAGGTCTTGTTGCCGTGCAGCACGCCCGGCCGGCCGCCGTTGATCGCCGCCGCGTGCGCGCCGCTGTCGAGTCCGCGCCCGGCCGCCTCGACGCCGATCAGCTTGACCTCCGGGTCGTCGAGGAACGGGTGGAAGATGCCCATGGCCGACGAGCCGCCGCCCACTGCGCAGACCACGGCGTCGGGCAAGCGGCCCTCGGCCGCCATCATCTGCTCGCGCGTCTCGTCGCCGATCACCGACTGGAAATCGCGCACCATGCCAGGGTACGGATGCGGCCCGGCGACGGTGCCGATGCAGTAGTAGGTGTCCTCGACGTTGGCGACCCAGTAGCGCAGCGCCTCGTTCATCGCGTCCTTGAG
>CAXUHK010000280.1:0-3828 GCA_964250775.1 uncultured Acetobacteraceae bacterium
GGCGGCGGTCGGCGCCTGCTGCGGCGTGGCGCGGCGCCTCGCGGGGCCGTTCCTGGTCGCGAGTCTGGTGTGGCTGGTGGCGCTGGGCGTGGTGTCGCGGCTGGTGCCGCAACTGCCGGTCAACGCCGCGGCGCCGCCGGCGCAGTTGGTGGGCGGGCTGCTGTTGCTGGCGCTGCTCGCCTCCCTGGTGCTGGCCGCCTGGCAGGAACAGGCGGCGACGCTGTTCGCGCACCTTCCCGGCACCTGAGCCGTGGCCGAGGACGCCGAGGACCGCACCCACGCCGCGACGCCGCGACGGCTGCAGCGGGCGCGCGAGGAAGGACGGGCGCCGCTGTCGCGCGAGGTGTCGTCGGCGGCGGTGCTGGCGGTGGCGGCGCTGGCGCTTACGATGCAGGCGGCGGGCAGCGCGCGCAGCCTGGCGGGCGCCATGGCCGGGCTGCTGGCGCAGGCCGACGCGGTGGCGCCGCTGGTCGGGCTCGGTGTGGCGCTGCGGGCGATGGCGTGGGCGGTGGTGCCGCTGGCGCTGGTGGCGGCCGGCGTCGCGGTCGCGCTGACGTTGGCGCAGACCGGGCTGCTGCTGCACACCGCGGCGCTGATGCCCGACCTGGCGCGGCTCGATCCGCGTCGCGGCCTGTCGCGCATCGCCGGCAAGCAGACCTTGGTCGAGACCGGCAAGTCGCTGCTCAAGCTGGCCGCCGCCGGGTTCGCCGCCTGGACGGTGCTGGCCGCCGCCTGGCCGCTGTTGGGGCAGGCGCTGCTGTGGGAGCCGGGGGCACTGCTCGTCCGCACCACGCGCGTCATCGTGCGGCTGCTGCTGACGGTGGCGATGGCGCAGGGCGCGCTGGCGGCGTTCGACGTGCTGCGGGCGCGGATGTCGCACGTCCGCTCGCTGCGCATGAGCCGGCAGGAACTGCGCGACGAGGCGAAGGAGAGCGAGGGCGACCCGCAGGTCAAGAACCGCATCCGCCGGATGCGGATGCAGCGCGCGCGCAAGCGGATGATGGAGGCGGTGCCGCGCGCCACGGTCGTCGTGGTCAACCCGACCCACTACGCGGTGGCGTTGTCGTACGACCGCGGCGCCACCGCGGCGCCCCGCGTGGTGGCCAAGGGCGTCGATGCCGTGGCGGCCCGCATCCGGGAGGCGGCGGAGCTGGTGCGGGTGCCGGTCGTGACCAGCCCGCCGCTGGCGCGGGCGCTGTGGCAGGTCGAGCTTGACGCGGAAATCCCGAGCGAGTTGTTTCAGGCGGTGGCCGAAATAATTGCTTATGTGTGGCGCCTGCGCACCCCCGCCGCGAGGCGCGCTTGAAGCGAGCGCGGCGACCGCGTCCGGAATGGCACTGGCACGGCGCCAGCGCCACGCCACCGCTGCTGCGCCAGTTCGCGCAAGAGCGGCACAGCCTGCCCGGCCTGCTGTTCCAGGAGGCCGGGGCCGGGATGCTGGCGGTCAACGCCGATGGCCAGATCGTCTGCGCCAACGCCACGCTGGCGCAGATGCTGGCGTCCGGCGTCGACCTGTCGCCC
The DNA here is from genome assembly GCA_964250775.1 of uncultured Acetobacteraceae bacterium. GTDB lineage: Bacteria > Pseudomonadota > Alphaproteobacteria > Acetobacterales > Acetobacteraceae > CAVRQM01. Next base: position 1,522 of record CAXUHK010000280.1, read on the forward strand.
GGCGGCCCGGCGGCGCAGGTGTTCGCGGCGGGCCTGCGCGAGGCGGCCTGGGACGAGGTGTTCCACGCGCTTGAGGGCGGCCCAGCCCGGCCCGCCTTCGCGACCCGGCTGCACGACCCGGCGCGTGGCCGGGAGGCGACGGTGCAGGTCGAGGCGGTGGCGCTGCCGGGCGGCTGCTTGCTGCGGTTGGCCGACACCACCACCCAGCGTCAGCTCGAGGCGCAACTGGCGCACGCGCAGAAAATCCAGGCGGTGGGCCAGCTCGCCGCCGGGATCGCGCACGACTTCAACAACCTGCTGACCGCCGTGCTGGGCGCCGCCGACGAGATCGCGGCGCGCACCAGCAACGCCGAGAGCGCCGAGGACGCGGCGCAGATCCGTGCCGCCGCCGAGCGCGGCGCCGGGCTGGTTCGGCAGTTGCTGGCGTTCGGCCGGCAGCAGGACCTGCAGCCGCAGGTGCTGGACGTGAACGTGGCGTTGACCGTGCTGTCCGGCCTGCTGCGCCGGCTGCTCGGCGGCGGCGTGCGGCTCGAACTCGTGCTGGAGGCGGCCGACTGCCGGGTGATGGTGGATCCCACGCAGCTCGACCAGGTGCTGGTCAACCTGGCGGTCAACGCTCGCGACGCGATGTCTGGGCGCGGCATGTTGGCGCTGCACAGCGCGCAGACCCGGCTGCAGCGCCCGCTGCTGCGCGAGGGCGAGACCATCCCGCCCGGCCGCTACGTGATGATCGAGGTGCGCGACACCGGCTGCGGCATGGCGCCCGAGCTGCTGCCGCGCATCTTCGACCCGTTCTTCACCACAAAGCGCGAGCTAGGCGGCAGCGGCCTCGGCCTGTCGACGGTGCATGGCATCGTGCGCCAGTCCAACGGCTTCATCTCGGTCGAGAGCACGCTCGGAGTCGGCACCCAGTTCCGCATCTACCTGCCGCGCTGGGAGGGGACCGAAGCGGCGGCGGTGGCGCGTCCGTCGACAGCGGCGCCGCCGGTCGCCGGCGCGGCCACGGAACTGGACGTGGTGCTGCTGGTCGAGGACGAGGATTCGGTGCGCCGGCTCGCCGAACGGGCGCTGGGGCGGCAGGGCTGGCGCATTGTCGCCGCCGATTGCGCCGAGGCGGCGCTGGAGGCGCTGGGCGAACATGCCGGCGCGACACGGCTGCGCGCCATCGTGACCGACCTGGCGATGCCGGGGATGGACGGCCTGGCGCTGATCCATGCCGTGCGGCAGCGGCTCGACCGTCCCGGGCTGCCGGCGATCCTGGTGTCCGGCTACGCCGACCCGGCGCTGCGCGAGGCGCTGCAGCAGGACAGCGCAATCCAGTTCCTCGCCAAGCCGTACTCGCTGGCCGCGTTGCTGCAGGCGGTGGCCGGATGCTGATTGTTCTCGGCCCATTCCGCTGGACAAAGTTCACGTTACGTTCTACAGCCCGCCTGTCACGCCCGATACGGCGTGACAGGCCCCATGCAATGCGCGCAGGCTGCTGCCCGCACCAAGCCGCGTCAGGAGATCCAGGATGGAGAAGAACAAGGCGCTCGACGCCGCGATGGCGCAGATCGAGCGCGCCTTCGGCAAGGGCTCGATCATGCGCATGGGCGCCAGCTCCGGGATCGACCAGATCGAGGTGATCTCCAGCGGCTCGCTGGGCTTGGATTTGGCGCTCGGTATCGGCGGCCTGCCGCGCGGCCGCATCGTCGAGATCTACGGCCCGGAGAGCTCGGGCAAGACCACGCTGGCGCTGCACGCCATCGCCGAGGCGCAGAAGGTCGGCGGCACCTGCGCCTTCATCGACGCCGAGCACGCGCTCGACCCGATCTACGCCCGCAAACTCGGCGTCGACGTCGACAATCTGCTCATCAGCCAGCCCGACGCCGGCGAGCAGGCGCTGGAGATCGCCGACACGCTGGTGCGCTCCGGCGCCATCGACGTGCTGGTGGTGGACAGCGTGGCGGCCCTGGTGCCGCGCGCCGAGCTGGAGGGCGAGATGGGCGACACCCATGTCGGCCTGCACGCCCGCCTGATGAGCCAGGCGCTGCGCAAGATCACCGGCAGCGTGGCGCGCAGCAACACCATGCTGATCTTCCTGAACCAGATCCGGCTCAAGATCGGCGTCATGTTCGGCAACCCGGAGACCACGACCGGCGGCAACGCGCTGAAGTTCTACGCCAGCATCCGCATGGAGATCCGCCGCATCGGCCAGATCAAGGACCGCGACACCGTGGTCGGCAACCAGACCCGGGTAAAGGTGGTCAAGAACAAGCTGGCGCCGCCGTTCCGGCAGGTCGAGTTCGACATCATGTACGGCGAGGG
>CAXUHK010000281.1:0-3819 GCA_964250775.1 uncultured Acetobacteraceae bacterium
GGTCTTGCCGGGCGAGATCGCCGGCGCCAGCAACGGACCGCCGACGAGGCGGCCGGTCGCGTAAGCGCCGATGTCGCTCGCCCATACCACCAGCAAAACGAACAGCACCGCAAGCCGACCCGACCCGTGCTCGGCGCGCAGCCACAGCAGCGCCACGGCGCCGAGCCCGACATACGGCACCCCGGCCGCCAGCGCCGCCAGCCCCCCCCCCCTCCCGACTCGGCGGCCCAGCAGCCCCCCCACGACCCCAACCCCGACCGGCAGGAGCGCCCCCCACCCCCCCCCCGCCGCCCCCCCGCACCACAATCCAGCCAATCCCGCCGGCGCCAGCACGGCCGCCGAGGCGACGCGCAACCGCAGATCCGACCAGCGCGGCTGCCTCATGCCGTGCCGGTCATGCTGGGCGGGCGCCGAACCGCCGCTGCCGCCCGGCGAACACCGACAGCGCCTCCGCCAGGTGGCAGGCGGCGAAGTCAGGCCACAGCACGTCGAGGAACACCAGCTCGGCATAGGCCGCCTGCCAGAGCAGGAAGTTGGACAGCCGCTGCTCGCCGCTGGTGCGGACCAGCAGGTCGGGGTCGGGGATGCCCGCGGTCGACAGCAGGCCGGCCAACGCCGCTTCGTCGAGCGTGGCCGGGTCGAGTGTCCCCGCCGCCGCGGCGGTCGCGGCGGCGCGTGCCGCCAGCAGGATGTCGGCGCGGCCGCCATAGGACAGCGCCACGGTCAGGTTGAGCCGGGCGTTGCCGGCGGTCCGGCCCTCCGCCTGCGACAGATCGGCGCGGATGTCGGCGTCGAAGCGGTCGCGGTCGCCGATGAAGCGCAGGCGCACGCCGTTGCGCGCCATCTCGGCCACCTCGTTGCGAAGGTAGTGACGCAGCAGCCCGGTCAGGTCGAGCACCTCTCCCGCCGGCCGTCGCCAGTTCTCGCTGCTGAAGGCATACAGGGTGAGCCAGCCGACCCCTTGGGCGATCGCCGCCTCTATGGTCCGCCGCACCGCCTGCGCCCCGGCCCGGTGCCCGGCGACCCGCGGCAGGCCGCGTGCCGCCGCCCAACGCCCGTTGCCGTCCATGATGATCGCGACATGCGCCGGTAGTACGCCCGGCGCCGCACCGTCGAGGTGCGCCACCGATCGCCTGTCCAGGTCTCGGGCCTGCGGGTTCGCCGACATCGGATCAGACCTGCTTGATCTCGCGGTCCTTCTCGGCCAGCAGGTCGTCAAGGCGCCTGACATAGCCGTCGGTCAGCTTCTGCACCTCGTCGGACCAGGTCTTCATCTCGTCCTGGCCGATGTCGCCCTTCTTCTCGGCGGCCTTGACCTGCTCCATGCCGTCACGGCGCACGCCGCGCACCGCGATCTTGGCGCCCTCGGCGTAGCGGCCCGCCGCCTTCGACAGCTCGACCCGGCGTTCGCCGGTCAACATCGGGATCGGCACCCGTACCAACTGCCCGTCGCTCGCGGGGTTCAGGCCGAGGCCGCAATCGCGGATCGCCCGCTCGACCGCGCCGACCAAGGTACGGTCCCAGACCTGCACCGTGAGCATCCGCGCCTCCGGCACGCCCACGCTGCCGACCTGGGTCAGCGGCACCTCGCTGCCATACGCCTCGACCCGCACCGGATCCAGCAGCGCCGGGCTGGCACGGCCCGAGCGCAGGCCGGCGAACTCGCGCCGCAAGGTCTCTATGGCGCTGTCCATGCGTCGCGACAGGTCGGTCTTCAGACTGTTCAACTCGGCAGCCACCACGAGCCCCTTCCACGCCTCTGGTCTCAGTCGGCCATTAGAGCACGCCCCGCCGGTTCAACGCACGAGGCACGGAACCGGACGCGCTATCGCGGCTCGGTGATCGTGGTGAACCGCCCCTCGCCGCGCATCACGCTGGCGAAGGCGCCCGCGGCGTGGACGTTGAACACTATGATCGGCAACGCGTTCTCGCGCGCCAGGCTGATCGCGGCGGCGTCCATCACGCGCAGGTCGCGCGCCAACACGTCATGGTAGGTGAGCTGCTCGAACCGCTCGGCCTCCGGGTCGCGGCGCGGGTCGGCGGAATACACGCCGTCGACCTGCGTGCCCTTCAGCAGCGCGTCGCAGTTCATTTCGGCGGCGCGCAGGGCGGCGGCGGTGTCGGTGGTGAAGAACGGGTTGCCGGTGCCGGCGGCGAAGATCACCACCCGCCCCTTCTCCATGTGCCGCTCGGCGCGGCGGCGGATGTACGGCTCGCACACGGTCGACATCGGGATCGCCGACTGCACCCGGGTCGGCACGCCGCGCCGCTCCAGCGCGTTCTGCATCCCGAGCGCGTTCATCACCGTCGCCAACATGCCCATGTAGTCGGCCTGGGCGCGGTCCATGCCGCCGGCCGCGGCCGAGACGCCGCGGAAGATGTTGCCACCGCCGATCACCAGCGAGACCTGCACGCCGGATGCCGCGACCGCGCCGATGTCGCCCGCGATGCGGGTGACGGTCTCGGTGTCCAGCCCGTACTCGCGCTTGCCCATCAGCGCCTCGCCGGACAGCTTCAGCAGCACACGGCGATAGCGGGGCGAGTCTTCGACAGGCGGGGACTCCATCGCGGCGCTCAGGGCGTCAGCCCGGCGGCGGCGGCCACGTCGGCCGCGAAATCGCCGCCGCCTTTCTCGATGCCCTCGCCCAGATGGAACCGGGCGAAACCGGTGAGCCGCACGTCCGCCTTCTTGGCCACCGCGCGCACCCGGCTCTCGCCGTCATGCACCCAAACCTGCTCCAGCAGCACCACTTCCTCGTAGTACTTGCGGATGCGGCCCTCGACCATCTTCTCGATGATCGCCTCCGGCTTGCCGGACTCGCGGGCCTGCTCGCGCAACACCGTGCGCTCACGCTCCAGCGCCGCCGGGTCGACCGCGTCGATGTCGAGCACGTCGGGCTTGGACGCCGCGACATGCATCCCGACCTGCCGGCCGAGCAATTCGAGCGCCTCGGCCTCGCTGGCACCCTCGATCGCCACCAGCACGCCAATCTTGCCCAGCCCCGGCTTGACCGCGGCGTGCATGTAGCCGGCGACGACGCCGCGCGGGACGCTCAGCACGCGGGCGCGGCGCAGCGTCATGTGCTCGCCGACCGTGGCGATCAACTGCGTCAGCTCGTCGCCGACAGTGCGGCTGCCGTCGCCATACGGCGCGGCCTTGATCGCGTCGAGGTCGTCGCCGACCTTGAGCGCCACCTGGGCCGCCTCGGCCACGAACGCCTGGAACAGCTCGTTGCGCGCCACGAAGTCGGTCTCGGCGTTGACCTCCACCATGGCCGCGCGCTGCGGAGAGGTGGCGATGGCGACCAGGCCCTCGGCGGCGACCCGGCCCGCCTTCTTGGCGGCGGCGGACAGCCCCTTGGTGCGCAGCCAGTCGACCGCCTGCTCCATGTCGCCGCCGGCCTCGGTCAGCGCCTTCTTGCAATCCATCATGCCGGCGCCGGTCCGCTCGCGCAGCGCCTTGACGAGTGCCGGGGTGATCTCGGGCATCGCGGTCTCTCCTATCGGTCGCGCGGACTAGGCAGTGGCGGTTTCGGCCGGCAGCGGCTCGGCGGTGGGCAGCACCGCCGGCGGCAGCTCCTCGGCGGCGCCCAGGTCGCGGCCGCTGGCGATCATCTCGGCGCTGATGCCGTCGAGCACCGCGCCCGCCACCAGGTCGCAATACAGCGTGATGGCGCGGATCGCGTCGTCGTTGCCGGGGATCGGGAAGGTCACGCCGGTCGGATCGGAGTTGCTGTCCAGGATCGCCACAACCGGGATGCCGAGCTTGGTCGCTTCCTCGACCGCCAGCTTCTCCTTGTTGGTGTCGATGATGAACAG
>CAXUHK010000282.1:0-3731 GCA_964250775.1 uncultured Acetobacteraceae bacterium
GCCCAGGAACGCCATGCCGAGCAGCCGCACGGCGGCGGCGGCGGCCAGCGCCACGGCGACCGCCATCGCCAGCGCCACCAGGCAGGCCAGCAATTGCAGCCACAGGTCGTCGCCGCGCGGGGCCGCGAACGCCGCCTGGAACAGCAGCCACTCGCTGGCGAAACCGGCGCTCGGCGGCAGGCCCGCGAGGCTGGCGCCGCCCAGCAGCGCCAGGGCGCCCACCGCCGGCATCCGCTGCAGCAGGCCGCCGAGCTGGTCGAGGCGGCGGCTGCCGGCCTGCTGTTGCACCGCGCCCGCGACCAGGAACAGCAGGGTCTTGAACAGCCCGTGCGCCATGGCGTGCAGCAGGGCGGCGGCGAATGCCAGGCTGGCCAGCGCCGGCAGGTCGACGGCGCGGGCCGCGAGCGCGAAGCCGAGCCCCACCGCCACCAAGCCGACATGCTCGATCGTCGAACAGGCCAGCACCGCCTTGAAGTCGCCTTCCAGGTTGGCCCGCAGCGCGCCCAGCACGGCGCTGGCGGCGCCCAACGCCAGCAGCGCCACCCCCCACCAGGCCGGGGTCGCCGGCCCGGCGAGGTCGAACGTCGCGCGGATCAGCACGTACAGCGCCACCTTGGTCATCGCCCCCGACATCAGCGCCGAGGCCGGAGCGGGTGCCGCGCCGTGCGCCGGCGGCAGCCAGACATGCAGCGGCGCCAGCCCGGCCTTCGAGCCGGCGCCCGCCAGCAGCAGCAGGAAGCCGCCTCCCGCGCGCCAGCCCTGCGCCGGATGGGCGCGGATCGCCGCGAAGGCGAACCCGGCGCCGTTCGACAGCAGCGCCAGGCCGGCGATGCAGCACACCGCCGCGAAGCCCGCCATGCCGCCGTAGAGCAACCCGGCCGCGCGCTCCTCGGCGCCGTCGTGGCCGCCCAGCACCAGGGCCAGCGAGGCCAACGACATCAGCTCGAACCCCGCCACCAGCGTCAGCGTGTCGGCGGCGACGACCGTCAGCGTCATGCCCAGGACGAAGACCGGCAGCAGCCCGCCGGCGACGCCGCCCCTGGGAGTCGCCTGCGCCGCCGTCGCCGTGAGCAGGATCAGCAGCGCCACCCAGCCGCCCAGGCCATCAAGGCCGAAGCGCAGGCCCGCGCCCGGCAGCAGCAGCGGCGAGTCCATGCCGGCCGGCGGCGCGCCCACGATCAGGTAGCCAAGGCAGGCGAGCGCGCCGATGCCGCAGGACACGGTGGCGAACGCCGCGGCGACACGCGCCCGGCCGGACGCGGCGAGGACCGCCGCCGCTGCCAGCGCCACCAGCACCGCCAGGAGCAGCGGCAGGATCAGCGTGGCCACGGCCGATGTCGCGAAATCCCCACCGCGCCAGCCTACCAGCAGCCCGCGCCACGCCGGAAGGGCGGTCGCACGGTGTCGCAAGCAAACCACGGCACCGCGTGTGGCACCGCGCACGCGCGAACGTGAATGCCTGGACCGCATAAGGCTTAGCTGGCGCAACGTATGGGTAAGCGCGGCCTGGCCACCCCATTTCGACACGGAACGGAGTGGCGGCAAGGAAAATGGCTATTGTGAGGATTGTTTCGGTGACGTTGCTGGCGGGTTCCATGATGGCGATGGCAGGCGCGGCACGGGCCGACGCGACGCAGCCGGGTGTCATGCGGCCCGAGGTCGCGCAGGTTATCGCGGCCAGCGACTGCGAGATGGCGACGGTGCGGGTCGCCAGTGACGACAGCCTGTTCGGGACCGAGCGCGCCGACGGCGTCCGTTAGGCAGCGGGCGGGCTCGATGCGGGGCCTGCGCCATGCGTTCGCCGTCGCGGGCTTGCTGTCGCTGGCGGCCTGCTCGCCGCTCTAGGCACTGAACGCGACGATTTCCGAGCGCGACATTACGGTGATGCGTGACATCCCATACGAATCCGGTCCACTGGCCGGAAATCCACGGCTGCGGCTGGACGTCTACCGGCCGGCCCGGATAGCCGGCAGGTTGCCGGTGGTGGTGTTCGTCTACGGCGGAAGTTGGGAGTTCGGCAGCCGCCGAGACTATCCGTTCGTGGCCGCCGAGCTGGCCCGGTGTGGCGTCGTGGTCATGGTGCCCGATTACCGGGTGTTCCCGGAGGCACGCTTCCCGGACTTCCTCGACGATACCGCGCACGCTGTGGCTTTCGCGCATCACAGCGCCGCCTCCTGGGGCGGCGATCCGCGGCGGGTGTTCGTGGTCGGGCACTCGGCCGGGGCATACAACGCGGCCATGCTGGCGCTCGACCCGAAATACCTTGCGGCGGCCGGCGACGACCGCGCCGCGATCGCCGGGACGGTCGGCATCGCCGGCCCGTACGACTTCCTGCCGATCGAGCGACCGGACATCCGCGCCGTGTTCGCCTCCGCTCCCGACCTCAGCGTCACCCAGCCGATCGGCTACGCGGATGGCCGGAACCGGCCGATCTTGCTGCTGCACGGCGATTCCGACGCGACTGTGCAAACGCGCAACAGTGTGGCCCTGGCGGCGCGCATCGCAGCCCAAGGCGGGCCGGCGGCGCTCAAGCTGTATCCCGGAGTGGGCCATATCGGCATTGTCGCAGCGTTTGCGCCGTGGTTCCGAGACTGGGCGCCGACACTCGACGACGTGACCAGGTTCGTCACCGACCCCGCAAACGCAGCTCCCGCGCCAGCCGCCGCGTCCTGAGCGCGTTTGGGAAGCGCCGCCTTGCAGGATATACAGCGGTGATGTCGGATGATTTGACGTTGGTGACCGGCGGAACCGGGTTCGTGGGCTCGGCCGTGGTGCGGGCGCTGCTGGCGCGCGACATGCCGGTGCGCGCCTTGGTGCGGGCGGGCAGCGACCTGCGCAACCTGGACGGCCTGCCGGTCGAGCTGGTCATCGGCGACCTGCGCCAGCCCGACAGCCTCGCCGCCGCCGTCGCCGGCTGCCGCACGCTGTTCCACGTCGCCGCCGACTACCGCATCTGGGTGCCCGACCCGCACCGCATGATGGCGGCCAACGTCGCGGGCACCACGGCGCTGATGCTGGCCGCCCTCGAAGCCGGGGTCGAGCGCATCGTCTATTGCAGCAGCGTCGCGGCGCTCGGCCTCAACGCCGACGGCAGCCCGGCCGACGAGGAGACGCCGGTCGAGGAGGAGCAGGTCGTCGGCGCCTACAAGAAGTCCAAGTACCGGGCCGAGCAGGCGGTGCTGGCGCTGGTGCGCGAGCGCGGCCTGCCGGCGGTGATCGTCAACCCGGCCGGGCCGGGCGGGGCCCCCCGCCCCAACCCGGCGCCCGCCCGTGGGGGTCTCGGGGGGCGGGGTGGGCGAGCGCTACATCCTGGGCAGCGAGAACCTGACGCTGCAGCACCTGCTGGCGCTGGTCGACGACGTGACCGGGCGCAAGCGGAACCGCATGCGGCTGCCGTGGCAGGCGGTGTGGCCGCTGGCGCTGGCCAGCGAGGGACTGGAGTTCGTCGGCGCCGTCGACCCGCTGGTGACGCGCGACCACGTGCGCATGGCACGGAAGAAGATGTTCTTCACCGACGCCAAGGCGCGCGCCGAGCTGGGCTACGCGCCGCGCCCGCCGCGCGCCGCCCCCCGTGGGGCGGCCCCCCCCCCCGCCGGCGGGGGGCGGGCCAGGTCGGCGCACTCGGCCCAGTGCGGGGTTGCCGGGCGGCCGTCCAGCAGCCCGGCCGCGGCCAGCACGAACGCGCCCGTGCACAGCGACAGGATGCGGCAGCCGCGGTCGCGGGCCGCGCG
>CAXUHK010000283.1:0-3700 GCA_964250775.1 uncultured Acetobacteraceae bacterium
GCAGCCGGGTACGAGGACGACACCGCCGTTGCTACGTGAACGGGAACGGCTCTAAGCGGAATGGATACCGCGAACGCTGCTATATATGCTTCCTAAAGGTAAGGCGTTCAGAACTGCCGCCCGAACGGCCTTCGGGTCAGCCACATCCGACATAACTCGGCTCCGCTTACCCGCTATGAAAGGCCTATCAATGCGGGCGTTGCTTACCGTCGTGATAAGGTCACCGTTCACCCAGCTATCTTCTGACGTGCTCATACCGCCGTACTTCCCTTTCGGTATGCGGTAATGGAATCCCCGGACCTTTGTTGGCTCCTTGGTCGAAAACGGTACCACAGTGGTCAGACCGCTAGCAGTTGCTATGACAATCCCCGGCCGCTCCTTGAGCATCTCAGGCAAGACGCCGAGCGGACCCACCATGACACCGGGTGCCGTAACCTGTCGGTGTCAGGGCCAAACTCAATCATAACCACTTGCCCCGCATTAAGCGGCACATTGAACGGTACAGGCAAATCGGAACACCTCTGCTACTCAGTTCAAGCGTCTTGCCGCGGGCTGCTGCGATGCAGCACGGCGGGGGCCTAACCTTCGATGGCGGGCCGGGTGGCGCCGGAACTTGGCCTGGGGCAGTATTCAGCCTTGTAAGGGTGCGTCCAGCACGTCATGAGGCCTTGTCAGACTTGTTACGCCGGGCAGGCAATCCGGTATCGCGGCCCGGCCGGTCAAAGGCATGTCCGGAGGGCGTGGCCACATCCGCCCGGACACCCGGGTCAAGGATGCCGTGAGCCGGCGTACAGCCCAACCGCAGCCGCGACCAGGGCGGCGTTGCCCGGCGTCACGGCGCCGTCCGGCAGCAGGCAGCCGTCCTCCAACCCTACCTGGGTCGCGAGAAGCGGCGCTCGGCCGCACGCGCCACGAAGCGCCACACCGTCGCGTCCAGGCCATGTAGCAGCACAGGCCGGCGCAGACCGGCGCGCGTCAGCACCGCTTGGACCTCCTCGACGACAACCAGGGTCTCGGCCTCGTCTTGCTCCTCGATCTCGATCAGGATGCGCAGCGCACGCGCCCCCAGGCCCAGGGCGACCAGGCGCTCGGCGTCGGCCACGCTCGCAAGCCCGGCCTCGACGCCGATGCCGCGCCGCCACAGCCGCTCCATCACCGCGGGCGCACTCGGCTCGGCGAGGTTGACCGAAGCGTAGTCGGGCAGCTCGCGCCAGTTCTCGATACAGGCGAGGGTGCGGTCCGCGTCGCCCTCAATCCAGGCACCCGTGGACACGCCGGCCAGCGTGCCGGGGCAGGCGCGGCGTATTGCCAGCACCGTCGCGTCCATGGCCGCGGGCGCCAGGCTCTCGCGCCCGTCCGGCCCGCGCGGGTGCAGGTGCAGCTCGGCCGCGCCCGCGGCGACGCAGGCCGCGGTATCCATCGCCATCGCCGCTGCGATCAGCTGCGGATTCCGACGATTCCAGCCATCGATTCCGACCGAAACCAGCCACCTATTCCGATCGAAGCCAGCCGGGCATTCCGATGATCCCGGCCGGGTGGCGGCGCGGTTCGTGAGCGGGAGGCCAAGTTCGTGCAAACGTTCTGTTGTCGGGTGGGTCAGCATGGCATGATCCTCCTCAATGATAGTAGTCGGCGCCGCGGATGTTGCCGTGCGGGACGGCAGCATCGTCGGGCACGGGGTCGGGGCGGTAGCCCTCCGCTGGCCTTCCACGTGCTGCGCACGCGGAACCTTTGCCAGCTCCGCCCGGTCAAGGCCGTTGCGTAGGATCGACTGCACCGAGCCGTAGGGATTCGCGCCGATGCTCATGCCGCGCTCGCAGGCCGCCTCCAGGCGCTCAGGCCCGTAGCTGCGGGCCAGGCGCGAATGCCAAGGCAGGTCCGGAAGCCCTGCTCGGGGTGCGGCTTGGTGGTCGGGATGCGTTCAACCAGGGCGATGGTGGACGGCCCGACCGTCGTCGCCTCGCGCAACAGGCGGGTTGGTGTCCATTCGGCGTGACGGCGGTGCGCGCTCGGCGGAGCTGGTCAAGGTTCCGGCCGCGCAGCGGCTGGAATACCAGCGGAGAGATGGGGTCGGCGATCGTCGTGTGCCGGTGCTCGCGCGGGCTGCGGGCGTGGCTGGCGACCCGCACACCGCCATGGAACAACTCGACGGCCTGGTCGGTGACACGCGCATCGATCGTCTCGCGCACCAGCCGATACGGCACTGAGTAGAAATGCCCAAACACTTCGACGTGGTGGTCGAGACCAGCACGACAGCGCCGCCATTCGGCATACGCGTAGGGCTCGGCCGGCAGGGGCAGTAGGGCCGGTCGGTCCACGCTATCGAACAAGGCCCGGCGGCTCGCGCCGAGGTGGCGCATCGGCCGGTCGTTCAAATCGGCGATCAGCGTGCGGCTCGCGCCGTTGAGTTCGGCCAGGGAGAAGAACTTGCGATGCCGCAGCCGGGCCAGCACCCAGCGCTGCACGACCTGGACCGCGACTTCCACCTTCGCCTTGTCACGCGGTCGACGCACCCGCGCCGGCAGCACAGCCGTTCCGTAGTGGCTCGCCATCTCCTGGTAGGTCCGGCTGATGACGGGCTCATAACGGCATGCGGCGGTGACGCCGGCCTTGAGGTTGTCGCACACCAACTGCCGTGTGACCCCGCCAAAGGCCGCGAACGCCCCCACATGACAGCCAATCCAGTCCGGCAGCGACTGGGTCCAGCGGGCCTGCGCATAGGTGAAGTTCGACGCGCCGAGCGCGGCCACGAAGATCTGCGCCGGCCGCAGCTCGCCCGTCAGCCCGTCGATCACCTCCACCGTCTGCCCGGCGTAGTCGACAAACAACCGCTCGCCCGCGGGATGGGTCTGGCGCATCGTGGGCGACAGTCGGCCGCGCCACTCGGCATACAGGTCGCAAAACCGGCTGTATCCGTATCCTTCCGGTTGCCCTGCTCGATATTCTTCCCAAACCAGCAGCAGAGTGACCCCGGGACGGCGCAGCTCGGCGTGCAGATGGGGCCAGTCAGGCAGAGGCCGGGGCGGCTCCGTGAGGGCGGCGAACGGCGGCGTGAACAGCCTGCGCTCCAGCGCCGCGTTGTCCAGCTCCGCCGGCACCGGCCAAGTGATGCCCACAACGCCGGCGCGGCGCAGATATTCCGCGACCGTGTAGCGGCTGATCCCGACCATCGCCGCGATCTGATGGCCGCTGTGGCCGCAGACATATTTGAGGCGAAGAACTTCTCGAACCTGACGCATCGGCAGTCTCTCCTGACGCATCGGCAGTCTCTCGGCTGGCATGGCGCTCCCCGTGTCGCTGGGAGCCACCGTGCCGTCGGCGGATGACTGCTCGCGAGCCGCGCCGCCCTACTCAGGGGTCGCTGGGTTGCCTCGGAATGGGTGGCTGGCTTGCGTCGGAATGCCCGGCTGGCTTGCGTCGGAATACGCAATCAGCGGCAGCACGGGGTGGTAAGCGACGGCGCGGGCGCCGTTCAGGCAAGCTTAGACGATCATGTCTTCTCTACCGCTGGAGGTCACAAGCTTGGCAAGTCGTCCGTTTCCCCGTCCGACAATCAACCTGTCCGCCCTGCCGTGCGTTGAGCTGAATCCCTTTGGTGAGACAGCAGATCACGGGCAGCTCGGCTGCGTCGTAGCCCCCGGGCGCCGGGGCGGCGGCCCGGGGGGGGGGGGGTGCCAGCCCACCCGGGGGCGGGAGGGCC
>CAXUHK010000284.1:0-3153 GCA_964250775.1 uncultured Acetobacteraceae bacterium
GCACCACGCGTGGCGCCGAGGGATTGCTGGAACTGACCCGGCCACAGGCCATCGTCGCCCGCACCCGGCGCTCCGTCCGACACCTGACGATGCTCTCCGCCGACGCGGCGCCGCTGGTGGCCCAGCTCCTGCGGCTGGGCTACGGCGACACGGCCGGGCGGCTTGCGGCGGCGCGAGGGCTCTTGCGGCGGATCAGAGGCCCTGCTTGACCTGGTCGGCGCCGTTGGTCACGGCGCTGCCGGTGTTCTTCACGTCCTGGCCGAGGCCCGCGGTGGTGTTGCAGCCGGACAGCAGCGCCGCCGCCATCAGCAGCACGGCGCCGGCGGCGAGCAGGCGGGGGAGACGAAGCGTTCGGGTCATGGCGGGCTCCTGTGTCGTCGACCATGAACGTTCGTTACGGGAATTGGTTTTCCCGGCCGAATCGCCGATAAGGCGGAGCGCCCCCGCGCCCCGGAGCTGGCATGATTACCTCGCCGCAGGATTACATGGCCGACTACCTCGCCCAGTCGGCGGCGGCGATGCGGGACTTCGCGGCCGACGCCGGCGCGCACGCGGCCATGCACGCCATGACTGAGGCGATCGTGGCCTCGCTGCGCCAGGGCGGCAAGCTGCTGGTGGCCGGCAATGGCGGCAGCGCCGGCGACGCGCAGCACATTGCCGGCGAGTTCGTGACCCGGCTGATGTACGACCGCCCGCCGATGGCAGCCCTGGCGCTCACGGTCGACAGCTCGGTCATCACCTCGGCCGGCAACGATTACGGCTTCGACCACATCTTCGAGCGCCAGGTGCGCGCCCTCGGCCGGCCGGGCGACCTGTTGCTCGGCATCTCCACCTCCGGCCGCTCGCGCAACATCGTGGCGGCGCTGGAGGCGGCGCGGGAAGTCGGCCTGCGCACGCTGGGCTTCGCCGGCCGCGACCCGGCCGCGATGGGGCCGCTATGCGACATCCTGCTGTGCGCGCCCTCGCCGTGGACGCCGGTGGTGCAGCAGGTCCACATCACCGCCGGCCACATCGTCTGCGCGCTGGTCGAGCGGGCGATGTTCCCGCCCGCCTGACACAAGTGGCGACGATACGGCAGTGCGCGGTGCTGGTTGGCGGGCTCGCGACCCGGTTGGGCGCGCTGGCGGTGGCGACGCCCAAGCCGCTGCTGCCGGTGGGGGACCGGCCGTTCTTGGCCTGGCCGCTGCGCGAGCTGTCGCGTTTCGGCATCGAGGAGGCGCTGCTGCTGGCGGGCGAGCGCGGCGATGTCCTGCGCGCGGCGGTGCCGGAGCTGGAGCGCCACCTGCCACGCAAGCTCCGGCTCACGGTGCTGGACGAGAGTCCGCCGGCCGGCACCGGCGGCGCGCTGGTGCGGGTGCGCGACCGGCTCGACGCGCGTTTCCTGCTGTGCAACGGCGACTCCTGGCTCGATGCCAACTTGGCCGAGCTGATCGCCGCCGTAGACCCGCCCGAGGTGCTGGCCCGGCTGTGGCTGCGGCAGGACGATGCCGGCCGCTACGGCGCGGTGACGCTGGACGGCGAGCGGATCACCGACTTCGCGGAGCGGCCGCCGCCCGGCGCGCGGCCGGGTCCGGTCAACGCCGGCGTCGCGGTGCTGGCGCGCGCGGCACTCGACGGCTTGCCGCCATCCGGTTCGCTGGAGCGCGACCTGTGGCCGGAACTGGCCCGCGCCGGGGCGTTGCGCGGCACCCTGGCGGCGGGGTGGTTCGTCGACATCGGCGTGCCCGTCGACCTGGCGCGGGCGCGGGCCGAGTTGCCCGGCCGGTTGCTCGGCCGCCCGGCGCTGCTGCTCGATCGCGACGGCGTGCTCAACGTCGACCACGGCTATGTCGGCTCGCGCGAGCGGTTCGCGTGGCTGCCGGGCGCCATCGCGTCGGTGCGCCTGGCCACTTCGCGCGGCTGGCATGTTTTCGTGGCCACCAACCAGTCCGGCGTGGCGCGCGGCCTCTACGACCTGCACGCGGTCGAGACGCTGCATGGCTGGATGGCCGACACCCTGCGCGCCGCCGGCGGCACGATCGACGATTGGCGGCTATGCCCGTTCCATCCCGAGGGCAGTGTCGCGGCGTTCCGCCTGGCGAGCGACTGGCGCAAGCCGGCGCCCGGCATGTTGCTCGACCTGATGCGGCGCTGGGAGCTAGACCCGATGCGCTGCGTGCTGGTCGGCGACCAACCCAGCGACCTCGCCGCCGCCGCCGCCGCCGGGATCGCCGGATGCCGGTTCGACGGCGGCGACCTGCTGGCGCTGGTGGACCGGCTGACTGGCGATCCCGCGTGGGCTGTCGCACCATCGGCGCCCGCAACCAAGGAGGCATGATGGCGCGGAAGGCCATGGCGCCGCGCAAGGCGAAGCCGCCGGCGCGCGGCGCCTCGGAGAGCGTCGCGCCCGACGCCACCCCGCCCGCGGCGGCAACGGAGACGCTGGAACCGCGAAGGCCCGAGGGCGAGCCGGGCACGCTCGCCGGCAACCTGGACCGGGTGACGCGCGACGGCTGGGTGTCCGGCTGGTGCTGGGCGCCGGGCGCGCCGCGGCGTCGGGTGGAGCTCGACATCTGGGTCGACGACCAGGCGGTCGGCAGCACCGTGGCCTCGATCTTCCGCGCCGACCTGCAGGACGCCGGCATCGGCGACGGCGGCCATGGCTTCTCCTACGCGCTGCCGTACGAGGTGCTGGCGGACCGCGGCCGGATGCTGGTCAGCGTGCGCGACGCGCTGACCGGGGAGACGCTGGGCGAGCCGGTCGACCTGCGGCTCGGCCGCATGGCGCAGACCGAGCAGCGGGTGATCGGGCTGGAGCGCCAGGTGCGCCTGTTGCGCGGGCAGATCGAGGAGCTGGAACTGAGCCGCCAGTCGCAGCCGCAGGCCGACCGCGCGGCGGCCCAGGCACTGTTCGCGACCGTGGCCGGGTTCTTCAAGGAGATGGCCGATGGCGTCGAGGGCGACGCGCGCGGGTTCGGCCTGGGACCCGGCCTGCGCGGCAGCCGTGACGAGCTGGCGGCGCTGCTGCCGCCGCTTACGCTGCGCGAGCCGGCGCTACCGCTGGCCACCCTCTGCGTCCCGGCCAGCGCGCCGGTCGAGACGGTGCATCGCTGCCTCGCGGCGCTGCGCGCGGCCGGCGTCGACGCGCTTGCCGACATCGTGCTGCTGGACGAC
>CAXUHK010000284.1:3163-3647 GCA_964250775.1 uncultured Acetobacteraceae bacterium
GGGGGGGGGGGGGGGGGCGTGGGGGGGGCCGACTGGGGGGGGGGGGCGGCGGGGGGCGCGCCCGCGCGCGCGGCGCTGCTGCCCAGCCTGGTGGGCAATTTGCGCTACCTGCGGGTCGCCGGGCCGTTTCCGGTGGCGGTGGCGGCGGCATGGCGCGACGGGCGGGCGGCGCTCGGCGCGTTGGTGTCGCCGCATTTGCGCGTGGCCCAGGGCTGGCTCGGCACGCTGGCCGAGACGCTGGCGCGGCACGGGCAGGCGGGCCTGGCGGCCGGCATCGTGCTCCGGCCGGACGGCGCGGTGGCGGAGGCCGAGCTGTCGCTGCGGCCGGGCGGCGTGCTGCGCCAGGCGGCGACGGGCGCCGCCGACCTGCCGCGGGCGCGCTTCGTGCGCGGCGCGGATGCGGTGACGGCCAGCGGGTACGTGGTCGAGCGTGCGGCGTTCCTCGCCGTGGGCGGCTTCCCGGAGGATTACGCCAGCCTCGACC
>CAXUHK010000285.1:0-3267 GCA_964250775.1 uncultured Acetobacteraceae bacterium
ACGCGGCCGCCGGCTCGGCACCGTTGTGGCAGGGCTGGCATTCGCGGCGGTGGCGCTGGCGCGGCTGCCGCTGCTGCCGACGCTGCTGGTCCTGGTGCCGCTCAGCGTGGCGCTGCACGCCAGGGCGGTGGGAGCGGGGGCGCTGCCGAGATGACCGACCGGCTGCTGGCGCTGACGGAGTTGTTCGGGCAACTGGCGCTGCTGGCGGTAGGCGGCGTCAACACCGTGGTGCCGGAGATGCAGCGCCAGGTGGTGCAGGTGCATGGCTGGATGGCGCCGGGCGACTTCGCGGCGCTGTTCGCGCTGGCGCAGGCGGCGCCGGGACCGAACATGCTGGTCGTGACGCTGGTCGGCTGGAGGGTGGCGGGCCTGGCCGGCGCCGCGGTCGCGACCGGCAGCCTGATCGGGCCGGCCTGCCTGCTGACGTTCCTGGTGTCCGGTGCCTGGCACCGTTTCCGTGCCGCACGCTGGCGGGTGGTGCTGCAGGCGGCGCTGACCCCGGTCACGGTCGGGCTGCTGCTGGCGGCGGCCGTGGTGCTGGCGCGCGGCGCGATGCACGGCGCGGGCGGCGCCGCGATCTGCGCCGTCACCACCGCGACGATCCTGCGCAGCCGATTGCACCCGCTCTGGTTGCTGGCGGCCGGGGCGGGCCTCGGCGCGTTGGGCGTTTCGTAGGACGTGTTGGAGCGGAACTTGACCTAGCGGATGCCGCGGTCCGGCATGTCGAACGAGTGGCTGGCGTCGAACATGTCCAGCGTGCCGACGCGCCGCTCCTGTGCTACCTCGTCGTAGCTGGCGGCGATGGCGTTGGGCAGCCGGAAGCCCGCGTGCCCGAACCGGCTGCCGGGAGCGGCGGCCTGGATCGTCCGCGGCTCGGGCGAGGCGCCGCGTTCGGGGCGGTCGTAGATGAAGCCGTAGGTCGGGTAGACGCTGCCGTAGCTGCCGCTGTGGCCGAGGCTGACCCGCACCGCCGACCAGTCGTTGCCCGGCGAGACGTCGATCACCGAGATGTTGCGGGTGATCCCGCCGCGCGGCGCGCTCGGCCCGGCCCAGTTGGCGTGCTCGATCTCGATCTGCCGGCTGTCGAGCACGGCCGTCACCACGGCGACGTGGCCGAGATGCATCCATCGCGTCGGCCGGAAGTTCAGCACGCTGCCGTATTCCGGCCGCGAGCCGCGTTGGTAGACGCCCTGCGCCGCCTCCCACCAATTGGCGGCGTTGCCCCTGATCTCGATGCCGGAGACGGCGCGGGCGAACGGCACGCACTGCAAGGCGCCGCCGTAACGCACCTTGATCGGCCTGCCGCGCGACGCGATCCCGCCCAGCCGAGGCGTGCCGCCGGCGCTCAGGCGTGGCCGGTCGGGCACAGCCGTCAGGTATGGCGCGTTCGCGACGGACGATGGCGTTCCGAGCAGGTGCGCGGACAGGCGGGTCGGCTGGAAGATCGGGTAGCTTTCGGCCCAAGCCGATGTCGCGGAGGCCCCGAAGGCAGCGGCAAAAACCAATGCAACCAACGTGCTGCCGCCGTTACCTCCGAACACCCGCATGTCTGCCCCTCGCTGCCATCGCACAAACGATGCGGTAGCAACGAGGGCCTCCGGCAGACAACCCGTTAACGCGGCTGAGAAGAACCAACGACGTGTTTTGCCCAAACGAACGTCAAGTAGCAGGCCGAAAAAAGGACCAAAGTCCTAAAAAGTCATTTCTTTTTATGAAGTGATATATTTACCACAACTTTGTGGCTGAACCGTCACGCCGAGTGACGTCAACCGTCTACTTGCATGTCGTCACCATGATCTCGACCAGATGCCTCGGGTCGGCCATGTTGGCCTGCACGCAGGCACGCGCCGGCGCGCCCCCGTCCGGCAGCCAAGCCGACCAGACGCGGTTCATCGCCTCGCGGTCGCGGATGTCCTTGAGCCAGATCTGCGCCTGCAGCAGGCGCGTCTTGTCGGTGCCGTGCGCCTCCAGCAGTTCGTCGATCTGCGCCAGCACCTCCTCGGTCTGCCCGACCACGTCCTTGGACAGGTCCTGCGCGGTGCAGCCCTGCAGGTAGACGAAGCCGTGGTATTCGACCGCGTTGGCCAGCACCGGACCGGCCCCGGTGCGGATGATCTTGCTCATGCGAATGCCCCTCGGTTGTGGATGCGTGTTCTATGGCGCGGCGCCGGTGCCATGTCACCGTGAGCCGGGCGGCGAGACCGCGGTGGTCGATGCCGGCCCGGACGGGCCGGCGCCAGGCGAGGCGACCGCGGCGCCGCGGCTGTTGACGCAGGAACTGACCAGGTCGTCGTGCTGGTAGAGGCCCGAGAGCCCGTTGCTGGTGATGCCGGGCAGGCCGCTGGTCGAGAACGGCGAGTCGCGGGTGTCGGACACGAAGGTGTCGGAGCGGTAGACTTCGGCCCGGTTCTGCTTGTTGTAGATCTCGTCGGCGCGGGCGCGGCAGGCGCTGAGGTCGGCGGCGGTCACGACCTGGGAGCGCGACCGCTGCATGGGGGTGCCGCATCCCGTGAGCAGGGAGGCCGCAAGCACGCCCATGGTCAGCCGGGAAGTGGTCGTCATGCGAGGGCTCCGGGAAAGGATTGCGGCAAGGCGGGGCAGGGCAGCCGGCGGCGCAGCGCCGCCTCGTCGAGCCGGCCGAGCGGCGTCAGCGTCTGGGTCGCCGCCGCTTCCAGCAGCACGGCGTCGATCTCCGCTCCCTCGCGCTTCAGCGCGAACCAGGACCGTACCCAGTTCGCCGATGCCATCAGGTCGATCAGCGCCAGCAGCCGCAGGCACACCGACATGCCGTAGGCGTGGCCGAGCCCAAGCGTGGCGTCGACCGCGGCGGCCCAGCAGCAGGCGTCGCTGTCGGCCAGCGCCAGGTCGAGGCAAGGCGCGTCGCCGCGGCTGAAGCGGAACAGCCGGCGCTGCCCCCAGTTGGTCGCCCCGGCGGCGTCGCGCGCCGCGTCCCAGGCGGCGGCGAGGTCGCGCGAGCGCACCGGCGGCAGCTCGTCCGGCGGGATCGCCACCAGGTAGCTGGTGGTGCCGTCGCCGCCCACCGCCACCCGTACCGCGTTGGTGCCCCGGTTGCTCATCGGCGCAAGATGGTGCGCCGCGTCCTCGCCGCCAACATCAATCCTCGGCGTCCAGCAGCGCCAGGCTCTCCGGCGTGTCGAAGTCGCGCAGCACGGCGTCGCTCTCGACCTCGACCCGCAACACCTCGCCGCCCAGCCGGCGCAACACGTCGCGGGCACCGATGTCGCCGGCGATGGCGGCGAGGTGTTG
>CAXUHK010000285.1:3277-3640 GCA_964250775.1 uncultured Acetobacteraceae bacterium
CCCCCCCCCCCCCCCCCCCCCGGGCCAACCCGGGGGGGGCCCCGGTGGGCGGGGGGGTGGGGGCCCCGCGCCGCGAACTGGCTGCGGTCCCACAGCACTGGGTTGCCCGGCTCGCCGCGCCAGGTGGGCTGCGCCGCCGGCCGGCCGGGATTGGCCCGCCAGGCGGCGACCAGCCGGTCGATGACCTCGCCGCCGACCAGCGGCATGTCGCCCAGGCACACCACGGCGGCCGCGACATCCTCCGGCAGCGCCGCGATGCCGGCGCGCAGGCTGGCCGATTGCCCATGCGCGAACTCGGCCGCCGCCACGAACCGAACCGGCAGCCCGCCCAGCGCCGCGCGCACCGCCGCCGCCTCGTGCCCC
>CAXUHK010000286.1:0-402 GCA_964250775.1 uncultured Acetobacteraceae bacterium
CTCGTCACGCCCGATCAGGTGCAGCCCGTGCCCGGCCGCGTGCAGCCGTCGCGCCCGCGCGCCGCCGCTGGGGCCGGGGGCGGGGGGCGGCGCCGCGGCGGCCCCCCCGCCGCGCGCCCGGGGGCGCCACCACGACGGAGCCGCCGGCGCCGCTGCCACGCGTGTTGCTGTTGATGAAGCCGCCGCCGAGCACCGAGACGCTGCCGGCGCTCACCCGCACCGTCCCGGCCGCGCCGGAGCTGCCGTCGACCGTCTCGCTGCTCACGCCGTTGACGAAGCCGCCGGTGTCGCCGGTGGCGTCGACCGTCAGCGCGCCGCCCACGCTCAACGCGACCTCGCCCGCGTTGCCGGACGTGTAGGTGGCGCTCCGGATGGCGCCCCCGGCCGACAACGTGATCCCGC
>CAXUHK010000286.1:412-3635 GCA_964250775.1 uncultured Acetobacteraceae bacterium
CGGTGGCGCTTCCTGCGGCGGGACCGGAGTTGGAACTGGACAATATGTAGCCGCCCGTCGACGCCGCCAGGTCCCCGGTCATGGCGACGCCGATCGCGCCGCCCGCGCCGCTGCCGAAGGTGGCGGCCGTGATCGCGGCGCCGTTCCGAATGGCCAAGCTGCCGCCGGTCAGGGTGATCGCACCGCCCGCGCCGGAGGCCAAGGCGTTCGAGCCGACCGTCGCCGAGTCGAGCGTCATCGCCCCTCCGGGCGCGGTGCCGATGGCGATCGCGGGGCCGGTCCCGGTCCCGGTCGCCGAGGAGGTGACGGTGGAGTCGACGGTGATGGTCACCGCCCTGTCGCCCTGCAGCGACAGCACGCCGGCGGCGCCGGGACCGCCGTTGTCGGCCCTGATGTCGCTGGCCGCGATGGCGAGTTCGCCGGCGCGGATGAACACGCTGCCGCTGCCGCCGCCGGCGGCGACGACCGGCTGGCCATTGCCGAGCACCACGTCGCCGCTGGCGGCGTCGACGACGATGGTCGAGTTGCGGACTTGCACCTGCCCGAAGCGTGTCACGGTTGGCGGCGGTCCGGCGCGCGGGTCCACCGGCACCTCGCCCGGACCGGCGGCGCTGGCGACATGCACTGTCCCGCCCGGCGCGCTCAGCGCGCCGTTGCTGATCGTCACCGCTCCGCCCACCAATCCCAGCGTGCGGTTCGGCGCGAGCGTCAGCGCCGACCCGTTCACCGTCACCGATTGCGGGGTGGCGGCCAGGAACCCGAACGCCTCGGGCGGCGCGGCGCTGAGGGTGCTGGCGTCCGGGTTGGTGGCCTGGAAGCGCGCGCCGTCCTTCAGCCGCAGGTAGTCGGCCGTCCCGGCGTGGAAGCTGCCGCTCACGTTCACGCTGGCATTCGGCCCGAACACCATCCCGGCCGGGTTGATCAGGTAGACGTTCGCCCCGGGAATGGCGGAATTGATCCCGCCGTTGATGAACGACGACGCGCCGCCTGTCACCCGGCCGATCACGTTGCTGACGTTTCCCGACCCCCGGAAGGTCGCCGTCTCGCCCGAGTTGAGGCCGAAGGCGCCGAAGCTGTGGAACAGGTTGCCGCCGACCTGCCGGCCGAGCTCGGGCCCGATCGCGTAGTTCGGCCCGGCCAGCGTCTGCGCCGGCGACAACCGCCCGTCGACCGTGATCCCCTGTGCGCGGGCCTCGCTGCCCAACAGCGTGGCCAAGCCCGCGAGCGGCATCAGGACCATGGCTCGCCTGAAGCAAGCGGGCATCGTCAACAAGCGAGCATCAGGGCGGTCCCTGGCAATTCCCTGCGGTGCTGTATAGTCGCGCGCCATCATCGGTCAAGAATCCACACCCCGGGAGCAACCTGCCATGGTGCCGACACGCTCGAACGCCCGGCGACCTGGCCGACCTCTCGGCGCACTGGCCTGTCTGATGGCGCTGGCCGCGAGCGTGGCGCCGCACTCCGAGAAAGCCTCGGCCCAGTCGGCGCCGGCGGGCAAGCCGGCCATTCCCGGTCCGGTCGCCGAGGGTCCGGCGCCCGCCGCAGCGCCGATCGAGGGCTTCCGCCAGGCCCGGTTCGGCATGACCGAGCCGGAAGTGCGGCAAGCCATCCAGCGCGATTTCCCGAACGCCGCGAAAGGCACGTCCCGCGGCATCAACCTCCGCGAACGGACGACGGTGCTCGCAATCATGACCGAGGACCTGCTGCCGGACACCGGGCCGGCGCGGATCTCCTACATCCTGGGCTACGCCTCCAAGCGGCTGGTGCAGGTCAACGTCGTCTGGGCCAACGATGGCCGCGACACCGCCCGGGACGAGGCGATCGTCGCCGCGGCGAACACCTTGCGCGACCACTTCCAGGCGCAGTATCCGGCGCCGCCCAACGCCGTGGTGGCCAACCAGCCAGTGGGGCAGAACGCGATCCTGGTGTTCCGCGCCGCGCAGCCCGACGGCCGCATGGTGCTGCTGCTGCTCAGCGGCGTCGCGGCGGCCGCACGCGCCGGACGGACGCCGCCCCCGCTGACGTTGCAGCTCTCCTACATCCGCGACCATGAACATTCGGACATATTCCGCATCGGTCCAGGGCGTTTCTGACGCACCCGACGCCACGACGCTGGCAACTTGCTCGATTGTGGTCCAGTGACTCCAGCGCTTACGACGGCGGGGCGGGACGCCGACCGACATGCACGGGAACCATGCCTGACACAACCGAGACGCTGGCGCGCATCCCGCTGTTCCACTCGCTCGACGCCGAGACGGTCCACCGCCTCGACGCCGCATGTGCCTGGAGCCGGGCGAGGGCGAAAGAATGGGTGCTCGACTACGAGTCGGGCGGCACCGACCTGTTCTTCGTGCTGCGGGGCCATGTGCGCGTGGTGATACCCAACGCCGGCCGCGAGCTGATCCTGGACGACATCCGCGACGGCGAGTTCTTCGGCGAACTGGCCGCCATCGACCAGCGGCCACGTTCCGCCGGCATCCTCGCCGTCACCGACACGCTGGTGGCGCGGATGCCGGCCACCACGTTCCGCCAGGTGGTCTACGACCATCCCGACGTTTGCCGGCAATTGCTCGAAGCGCTCGTCGCCCGCATCCGGATGCTGGCGAACCGCGCCAACGAACATTCGAACCTCAACGTCCGCCAGCGGCTCTACGCCGAACTGTTGCGCCTCGCCCGCCACCCGGCCAACGGCGACCGCCCGGTCGTGTCGCCGCCTCCCACCCACGCCGAGCTGGCAGCCAGGGTGGCCAGCCACCGCGAGGCGATCACGCGGGAGCTGAACGCGCTGGAGCGCGGCGGGCTCATCGAGCGGCGACGCGGGGCGATCGTGCTGCTTGACGCGGATCGCCTCCGGCGACTGGTCGCGGAGACGACGACCGCCTGAAGCGCATCGCGCCCTCGGCGAGAAGGACGCGGTTGCTGGCGCCGCGGCGATGGGTCGGTCCTGCCGCCGTACAGCGATGTGGCAAAACTCACTTGTCCTGCGGGCCACGATGCACGAGCGTCGCCGTTGCAATCTCCCAAGCAAAGGCGATGAACGATGCTGCATGATTCTCGGATGCGCTCCGCTCGGCTTGGACGCCGGCACCTGCTGCAGGCGATGGGCGCGATGAGCGGCGGGGCCTTGCTCGGCGGCCTGCCGCTGCCGGCGCGGGGCCCCCGCGGGCCCCCCCCCCCCGGCGGGCCCGGGCCCCCCCCCACACCGGCCGCGGGCCACGCGGCG
>CAXUHK010000287.1:0-3580 GCA_964250775.1 uncultured Acetobacteraceae bacterium
GCGCGGGCGGGCGGGCGCGGCGCGAAGGCGATCCCGGCCGTCGCCGCGTCGGACTGCGCCGGGGTGATGGCACCCGCCGCCACCATCGCCGCCAGCACCTGCCGCCCGCGCGCCGCCGCCGCCAGCGGGTCGACCCGCGGCGAGAACCGCGAGGGAGCGCGCGGCAGCCCGGCGATGACCGCGCACTGCGCCAGGTCCATCTGCCGTGCCGGGATGCCGAAATACAGCCGCGACGCGGCGTCGACCCCCCAGGCGCCGGAGCCGAGATAGACCCGGTTCAACCAGATCTCCAAAATCTGCTGCTTGGTGAACACGCGCTCCAGCCACAGCGTCAGCATGACCTCGCGCACCTTGCGCCCGAAGCTGCGCTGGTTGGACAGGAACAGGTTCTTGGCGACCTGCTGCGTGATGGTGGAGCCGCCCTGCACCACCCGGCGCGCGAGCAGGTTGACCCAGGCGGCGCGGGCGATGCCGGACAGGTCGAGGCCCCAATGGGTCCAGAACCGCCGGTCCTCGACCGCCACCGCCGCCTCCGGCAGCCAGTGCGGCAGCTCGTCCAGGTGGACCTTGTCGCCCACCACGTCGCCATAGGTCGCGAACACATGGCCGCGCGCGTCGGCCAGCGAGAGCGTCGGGCGGCGGGCCGATTCCAGCGCCACCGACGGGTCGGGCAGCGTCCAGGCGAACCACAGCAGGCAGGCCAACACCGCCAGCCCGCCCCACACGCCGCCCAGCAGCAGCCAGCGCAGCAGCCACCAGCGTACCACGAGCCGCGTCCTCGGCTCCGCTTCTTCCTGCGGCGCCTCGCAGGCCGGTGGCGCTTGATACACCTATCGCGCGCTCAGCGCAGGCATTGCAGGAACGCCGTGGCCGGGTTGGCGACCTCGCCGACCTGCGCCGCCCCCAGCTCCGCCCCGCCGCTGTCGGCCAGCGCCGGTTCGACGCCCCCGTCGCGCAGGAACGCCAGCGCCGCGTCGCCCTTGATGGCGAAGTTGACGTTCTGGGGGATGTCGCCGCCCAGCGCCCGCGCCACGGCGGCGGCGTCGAGCTTGGCCACCACCACGCCGACGACGTGTCCCTGCGCGTCGAGCAGCGGGCCGCCGGAGTTGCCCGGCTGCACCGGCGCGCTGATGGTGTAGTGCAACGGCGTGTCGCGCAGGCCGGACAGCGCGCTGACGCTGCCGGTGGTGAGCGTGGGTCCGGAGGACAGCAGGCCGGTCAACGGGAAGCCGTAGGTCACGACGCTCTCGCCGCGCTGCACTGGCGGTCCGTCGCGGAACGCCAGCGCCGGGCCAAATCCCTGCGGGACGTTGACCAAGGCGAGGTCGACGCGCGGGTCGGCGCGCAGCACGCCGGCGCGGGCACTGCGGCCCTGGGCGTTGCGCGCGATCAGGGCGCGGCAGCCGCGCACCACATGGGCGTTGGTCAGCACCCGGCCGGGCGCCACCACGAAGCCGCTGCCGCTCGCGACCGCGCGCATTCCGTTCAGGCGCGGCGGCGGCGCGGGCGTCTCGTCGCCGAGCGGCGGCGGCTTCGCGGCGCTGGCCGGCCACGCGGACAGGATGGCCAGCAGGATCAGCGCGGGAAGGCCATGACGCACCGGGCCACACTAGGGCAGCGGCGGCCGATGCGGCTAGAGTGGCGCTCGCAGCCACGGAGATCGCGATGCACGGCCTGTTCGTCGACGCCACCGCCGAGATGGCGGACATCCTCGCCCGGGTACGGCGGCCGGACGACCCGGACGTCGCGGTCAACCTGCAGGACGACCTGGCGCCGGGCGACCTGCCCAGGCTGCTGGCCGGCCACGACTTCATGTTCGACGACCACAGCAACCTGCCGACGGCTGAGATGGCCGCCTGCGCCGGCCTGCGCCACGTGATCTTCCTCGGCACCGGCACGCGCAGCTACATGGTCCCGGAGGAGCTGGAGGCGCTCGGCATCGGCGTGCACGTCATCAAGGGCTACGGCGACACCGCCGTGGCCGAGCACGCCATCGCCCTGATGTGGGCCGCCGCGCGTGACTTGGCCGCGATGCACGGCAGCGTCCGCGCCGGCTCCTGGCCGCGCACCGAGGGCATCCAGCTCACCGGCAAGACCATCGGCCTGCTGGGCTTCGGCGGCATCGCGGCGGAGGTGGCGCGCATCGCCGGCGGCGGCGGGATGCGCGTGCTGGCGTGGAACCGCACGCCGCGCACGGCGCCGGGCGTCACCTTCGTCGACCTCGACACGCTGCTGGCGGAGAGCCACGTGCTCAGCCTGCACCTGCTGCTGACCGAGGAGACCCGCGGCTTCCTGGACGCGGCGCGGCTGGCGCGGCTGCGGCCGGGGGCGATCCTGGTCAACACCGCGCGCGGCGCGCTGGTCGACGAGCAGGCGATGATCGCGGCATTGGAGAGTGGCCGGCTCGGCCACGCGGCGCTCGACGTGTTCCACAAGGAGCCGCTGCCGGCCGGACACCGGCTGGCGGGGTTGGAACGGGTGACGCTGACAGCGCACAGCGCGTTCCGCACCCTGGAAGCCAGCGAGACGCTGCTGCGCCGCGCGCTGGACATCGCCCGCGGCTTGGGCGACACACCGGCGTAGTCCGTGTGAGTGGCCCGCCTGGCGGAATGGTAGACGCAGCGGACTTAAAATCTGTCGCCAACGGCGTGGGGGTTCGAGTCCCCCGGCGGGCACAGATCGATAACCAATGATGACAGATACTTACAGTCTTATTAGGGACTTACGGCTTGCCCACGATACGGGAAGCCGATACCGATGCCCCTCACGATGGCCCCCCAACGAAACACCCCAAGACCGGCACCTATCGCGTCCGGGTGTCCGTCCCGAGGCCACTAGGGGCCACCGTAGAGCGCGTCGACGGCCGACGGTGGGAGCTTATCGAGAGCCTAGCCACCAAGGACCCGCGGGAGGCCCGCCGGCTCGCCCCAGCCGCCATAGAGCGCCTTCAGGGAATGCTGCGGAACATTGAACGGGCCGCCGCCGGGGAGCCAACGCCACTAACCGAGCACGACATTCAGAGCCTGGCCGGCGAGCACTACAGGGACGTTCTGGCCAATCATGGCGACGATCCTGGCGACCCGGAGATACTTGAGGCGGCCCTAGGTACGTTGGTCGGGGACTATGAGCAGATCGACGATGACCCCGATGCCGAACGTGTATTGAGGCTGACCAAGAGAGACTTGGACAATGCCAGGGCGGCACTTAGGGCCGCTGGGCTGCCAATGGACCCACAAACAGTCAGGCGGGTTGCCGAAGCCCTCCACGAGGCGTCCATAGACGTCACCAACGCGCTTCTAAGACGTGCCCGCGGCGACTGGCGGGAAGCCCCTGACAGGTTCCCGGCGCCGACCCAAAGCGCCCCGGCGCCGGCCGCCGAATTCGGAATGGACGACCTCTTGCGTGGCTGGGGTGCTGACCAGAGGCTGTCCCTAGATACCATGCCCCTAGCTGTTTGGTCCCGGAGAGTCGTGACGCTACTTTGACCCGAGAGGCGGGGGGAAGCGCTATGGCAGGCAGTCTTCACGGCTCAGCCCGAACAACGCCGCGAGTTCGAGCCGAGCTCCAAGCGTCGCAAGAA
>CAXUHK010000288.1:0-3485 GCA_964250775.1 uncultured Acetobacteraceae bacterium
GCCACGAACTCGCCGCGTGCGGCCGCGGCGGCCGTGGCGAGGTCGTCCACTTGCGCGGCCCCGGTCTCCAACGCACCCAGCCGGGCGTCCAGCGAGCGGCGCAACTCGGCCAACTCCCCCACCGCGACGTTGTGCTTGCGCCCGGCGGCGCGCAGCGCGAACAGCCGCTCCTCGGCCTGTTCCAACTGGCGCGGGTCGGCCTCGACGGTCTCGGCGAGGCGGGAGAGCTGCGTCTCGGCTTCCGCCAGCGCCTCCTCGGCGCGCTCCATCGCCGCCAGCGCCACGGCTTCGGCCGCGTTCGGCGTCGGCAGGCGCTGCAGCGCCCGGCTCGCGGCACGCAACGACGCGGCGGGACCAGCGGAGCGGCCGCGGCCCTGCGATTGCGGGGTGAGTTCCGCCAACGCGGCGGCGATGGTCTCGGCACGCTTCTCGCCCTGCTGCAGGCGCTGCCGGTCGGCGGCCAGGCGTTCCTCCTCGTCGGGCTCCGGCGCCAGCGTCGCCAGCTCGGTGACCGTGTGGCGCAGCCATTCCTGGTCGCGCATCGCCGCCGCGATGGCCTCGCGCGCCTCGGACAGCGCGGCCGCGGCGCCGCGCCAAGCCCGATGGCGTCGTGCCACGTCCTGCCGCAACGCCGGCGGCACGCCGTAGGCGTCGAGCAGCGCCGTGTGCCCGGAGGCATCGGCCAGGCCCATCTGGTCGTGCTGGCCCTGCACCTCGACCAGCGTGGCGCCCACCCGGCGCAGCAGGCCGGCGCCGACCGGGGCGTCGTTGGCGAAGGCGCGGGAGCGGCCGTCGCGGTTGACCACGCGGCGCAGCACGATCTCGTCCTCGGCCTCGATGCCCTGCTCGTGCAGCACCGCATAGGCCGCGTGGCCCGGCGGCGGGCTGAACACCGCCGCAGCGGAGGCTTGCTCGCCGCCCACCCGCACCAGCCCGGATTCGGCTCGCGCCCCCAGCGCCAGCCCGAGGCTGTCGAGCAGGATCGACTTGCCAGCCCCGGTCTCGCCGGTCAGCACGGTCAGGCCGGGGCCGAAGGCGAGGTCGAGGCGTTCGATCAGCACCATGTCGCGGATCGACAGCGCGGTCAGCATCGGACGGCGCGCTTGGCGCTAGAAGATGGAGCCGAAGTTTCGCGCGAAGAAGCCAGGGTTGGCTGCGGCGCCATGAACCGGCGTCGCCGTGACCTGGCCGTCGGCGATCAACTGGTTGTAGCTGTCCTCGTACCAGCGCGAGCCGGGATAGTTGTGCCCGAGCACCGCCGCCGTCCGGCGCGCCTGGTCGGGCAGGCCCAGGATCAGGTAGATCTCGGTCAACCGGTGCAGCGCCTCGGGCACGTGGTTGGTGGTCTGGAAATCGTCGACGACGCGCTGGAACCGTCCGATCGCCGCGGCATACAGATGCTGGTCCTCGTACCAGCGCCCCACATGCATCTCATGGCCGGCCAGGTGGTCGCGTGCCAAGTCGATCTTAAGCCGCGAGTCGCGGGCGTAGGCGCTGTCCGGGAAGCGGTTGACCACTTCCTGCAGCGCCGTCATCGCCTCATCGGTGCTCTTCTGGTCGCGCTGCACGTCGGCGATCTGCTCATAGAAGCATAGCGCCCGCAAATAGTAGACATAGGCGATGTCGCGGTGGGCAGGGTGCAATTGGATAAAGCGGTCCAGCGTGCCGATCGCGTCGGAATAGTGGTTCTGCAGGTATTGCGAGTAGCTCTGCATGAGCTGCGAGTTCACCGCCCAGCTCGAATACGGGTAGTACTGCTCGACCGCGTCGAACTCGGTCGAGGCGGTCGCGTAACGCTGCGCGTTCAACGCGTCCACGCCCCGGTTGTAGGTCTCCTCGACCGGCACGGTCGCCGGGTCTTCCTTGCCGTCGGCCGGTGCGGCGGTCGGTGCGGCGGCGGCATCGGCGGGCGGCTTGGCGCTGGCGTCGCCGCCGCCGAACGGGTTCAGCGAATCGAAGGTCGAGCACCCGCCGACGGCGAGCGAAAGCCCGATGGCCAGCGGCAGCAACAGCGTCGGACGGCGCGCGCGAGACATGAGGAGATATCCACCGCAAAACAGCCGCGCGGGCAAGTGCGCACTTGCCAGGCGGGCGAGGCTCAGGCGGCCCGCAGCTCCGCTTGGCTCCATGCCGGGAGCGCCGCGTTGGCCCCGAGCGGCTCGGCCAGCCGCCAGTTGGCCGGATCGGCGAACAACGCCCGCAACAGCCGGTTGTTGAGCGCGTGGCCGCTGCACTGGCCGACGAAGCGCCCATGCAGGGCGGCGCCGGCCAGCGCCAGGTCGCCCACCGCGTCGAGCATCTTGTGCCGCACGAACTCGTCACGCATCCGCAGGCCACCCGGATTCAACACCGCCGCGCCATCGACCACGACCGCGTTGTCCAGGCTGCCGCCGCGCGCCAGCCCGGACGCCCGGAGCTGCGCCACCTCCGACGCCAACGCGAAGGTGCGCGCCTTGGCCAACTCCCGGAAACTGCCCGGCGTGAGCCGCAGGTGCAGCGTCTGGTGGCCGATCGCGGTCGCGTCGAAGGCGATCGACAGCGACAGGTCCAGCCCGCGCGACGCCCCGGCCTTTGCGGGCCGCAGCTCGGCCGAGCCGCCGGAGTGGGAGACGCGGACCGTGCGCACGACCTCGATCGTCGGCGCCGGCTCGTCCTGCTCGACGATACCGGCGCACTCGATCAGGAACATGAAGTTGGCGGCCGACCCGTCGAGGATCGGGACTTCCGGCCCGTCCACAGTGACCAGGGCGTTGGTCACGCCGCATCCGGCCAGGGCCGCCACGACATGCTCGACAGTGCCCACGCGGATGTCGGGACGCTCGACGCTGGCGAGCACTGTGCATAGCCGGGTGTCGGCGACACGGTCGTAGCGCGCCGCGATCGAAACCCCGACGTCGCCGCGACGGAACACGATTCCGCTTCCTGACGGCGCCGGGGACAACGTGAGCGAGAGCTTGGCTGCGGAGTGCAGCCCGATCCCCACGCAACCTATGCTGCTCTTGAGCGTCCGCTGCCTGGCTACCGCCAGGCCCGGCACGTACTCCCGCGGCAGCCCATCCATCGCGACGCTCCTCGAACCGGCCCCGGCGGGGCCGCACCATTCGTCGAGGATCAAGCTATTGAGGCCGGGCGTGATCCGCCAATCAACGATTATTGCCGATTGTGTCCGAGATAACTCGCTGCTTACGCATAATTTTCCTCAGGTAACGTGCGGATCGCCACAGGACGGGCGGCGTATGGGAGTGGTTGGGGCGGGAGGATTCGAACCTCCGCATGGCGGATTCAAAGTCCGCAGCCTTACCGCTTGGCGACGCCCCACCGGCGTCCGCCTTATGGCACGAACCGGCCGCCGCCCCAAGCCCACCGGCCGCCGCGCGCGAGGCGGGCCGCCGCCGAGCGCGCGGCCTCGGCAGCCGCCCAGATACCGCAACAGGTCGCGCCCGCGCCGCTCATCCGCGCCAGCCGGCAGCCCGGCATGGCGCGCC
>CAXUHK010000289.1:0-3416 GCA_964250775.1 uncultured Acetobacteraceae bacterium
GCCGGGGCCGGCTGGCGGACGCCACCAGCATCGACGTGGTGTACCGGGTGTGCGCGTTCCTGCCAGCGATCGGGCTGTTGACGGCGTTCCTGCCCAACCTCGACCGGGCGCAGCGGCTGAAGTCGACATGACGCTGGCGGAGTTCCTTGCCTGGGAGGCGCGACAGGAGCTTCGCTACGAGTTCGATGGCGTCCGCCCCGTCGTGAGGAACGGCGGCACCGCCGCTCACGCGACCATCCAGTGCAACCTCCTCGCGGCATTGGTGGTCCGCCTGCGTGGCAGTCGATGCCAGGCCTACGGGTCTCAATTGAAGCTGCAGGTCGCCGGCCGCATCCGCTACCCAGACGCTTTCGTGGTGAGCACGCGGCTTTCACCTCTCGCCACGGTCGTATCCGAGCCGGTTGTGGTGTTCGAGGTGTTGGGCGACGAACACGCGCATGAGGATTTGGTCGTGAAGAATGCCGAATATTGCGCCACGCCTTCGATCCAATGCTACGTGGTCCTACAACAGACGCATGCGAACGCCACCGTGTTTACTCGCAAGGGCGACGATTGGGTTACGGAGCTCGTAAACGTTCAACACACCTTGAACATACCTGAAATCGGCATCGCGGTTCCATTGTTGGAAATTTACGTTAGCAAGGAAATAACTGGCGAGCTGGACGAAATCGTTTCAACTGTCTCTTAGTAAAGCTGATCAGCTTTATGAGTGCAGTATCTACGCAGAAAAATATACAACTAATCTATTTTAAATATGTCTAATACCAAGTTCCAGTGAGCAGAACCTATCCGCCGCCATGGGCCGCCATCATTTCCGGCTCGCCACCATGCACAGATGGGTTCTGGTCAAAGAGATCTGGTATAATAGACAAGTGCGTGTAATTTGACTGCGGCGTTCGGGAGTTGGCGAAATCCACGAAAAATGTAACGCCAACCAAATCGGCCCCGCGCTGAGTATCCGGCCAACATACCTTGTGCGCCAAGATCGCCCAGCGCCGAGGCCCGCTCCAATAAGCAACGCGCCTCATCAACTCTTGCCTTTGTCGTTGGACCGCGCAGCATCACCTTGGCTAAATGATACATAGCTGGTGCCCATTGCTCAGCCACACCGACCGCGTAAACCTCTTCACATTGCGAATACTCGCGACGTTGGACGTAAATCCAACCCAAGCGGAGCTGCGCCTCTTGTGAACCGCCAGCCAATGCAAGCCGATACCAATACTCAGCCTTTTCGACGTCGACGGCGGCCCCTTCTCCAGTTTCATATGCCCACGCGGCCAGAATCATGCTTCGAACCGAGCCAATCTCCGCTAATGCGACTAGCTGTGGCAAGCCAATCTTACGATCGCTTCTCCACAGCCGTTCGGCATCTCGAACGTCGCTGCGGTGGGGATCGCCTCGGATCAGGTCTAATTCATTCGTTTGATCATACCGCCAATCAGTTACTTTAGCCTCGGCAGCTCGGCGCAAGACTGGCCCGGATCGAATAATCTGCACGAGCAATCTGACAGGGTGCCACACGTTCCCGAACAGTCCATTTCCGACATCTACATCCCAAACTGTAACAGTTTACCATTCGGCATGTCCAGCACGTCACCATCGCGCATCACTACTCGCCCGCACACGACCGTTGCCACCGGCCAGCCAGTCACTCGCATCCCCTCGAACGGCGACCAGCCGCATGGCGAAGCCAGCCACGACGCCTCAATCGTGCGTCGCGCACCCAAATCGACCAGCGTGAGGTCGGCGTCCGCCCCGCGCACCAGCCGGCCTTTGCCGACCGCGCCGTAAATGCGTGCCGGACCCGCCGCCATCAGGTCGACCAGCCGCGCCAGCGATAGCCGCCCCGCCGCCACGTGGTCGAGCATCACCGGCAGCAGCGTCTGCACCCCGGTCAGACCCGCCGCCGTGTCCGGCCAGGGCCGCGCCTTGGCGGCGCGCGAATGCGGGGCGTGGTCGGAGCCGAGCGTGTCCACCCGCCCGTCGCGCACCGCCGCCCAGGCCGCCGCGACGTGCCGCGCGTCGCGGATCGGCGGGTTCATCACCGCGTAGGCGCCGAGCCGGTCGTAGGCCTCGGGCGCCACCTGCGTCAGGTGGTTCAGCAGGACCTCGACGCTGGCGACGTCGCGGTGATCGTCGAGCCAGTCGAGCTCCTCGGCGGTGGAGACGTGCAGGATGTGCGCGGGCCGCCCGGTGCGCCGCGCCAACGCCACGATGCGGCGCGTACCCAAGAACGCGCACTCCTCGTCGCGCCATGCCGCATGGTCGCGATACGGGCCGCCGGCGAACATCGCGCGGCGGGCGCGCAGGCGGTACTCGTCCTCGCTATGGTAGGCGATCCGGCGGCGCCCGGCGCGCATCACCCGCTTCAGCGTGGCATCGTCCTCGATCATCAGGTCGCCCGTCGAGCTGCCGGCGAACACCTTCAGCGCGCAAACGCCGGCCTTAGTCTCCAGCGCCGCCAACTCGGCGACGTTGCCGCGCGTGGCGCCGACATAGAGGCCCACGTCGCACCAGGCATCCCGCTCGACCAGTGCCCGCTTGGTCGCCAACGCCGCCGCGCCCGTGAGCGGCGGGGTGGTGTTGGGCATGTCGAACACCGCCGTGATGCCGCCCAGCACCGCGCCTCGTGTGCCGCTCTCCATGGTCTCGACCGCCGGGTCGCCGGCGCCGGGCGCGCCGCTGTCGCGGAAATGCACGTGCGGGTCGATCAGGCCTGGCAGCACGTGCAGCCCGGCCGCCTCGATCACCGTCTCGGCCGTCGCCCCGGACAGCGCGCCCAGCGCCGCGATGCGCCCCCGTCGGACGCCGACGTCGCAGGCGGCCAGATCGCCCCAGGGCAGCGCGCAGATGCCGCCACGCACCAGCAGGTCGAAATGCTCGGTCATCGCGCCGCCAACGTCTCGAACACGTCGCCCGCCGCCGGGCGGCCCTGCACATGGGCGCGGTGCCACAGCGCGTAGAACAGCAGCGACCACGCGGCGAAGCCCTCGTGCCGTCCGGTCGCGCGGAACAGCGCCGCCACCCGGCCGGATTCGGCGATCTCCGCCACCCCCTCCTGCGCCGCCACCAGCGGGCCAAGCCTGGCGCCCTGCCCCGCGATCCAGGCCCCGACCGGCACGGTAAAACCCTGCTTCTTGGCGAACGGCCGCGCCGCCGGGCAGGCTTGCTCCAGCCAGCGCCGCAGCAGCCACTTGCCCAGGCCGTCGCGCACCTTGAGCTGGTCGGGCAGCCGGAACGCCGCGGCGGCGACGCCAGGGTCGAGGAACGGCGTACGGCCCTCGACGCCGTGCGCCATCAGGCAGCGGTCGAGCTTGAGCAGCAAATCGTGCGGCAGCCAGTCGGCGACGTCGGTGGCCTGCGCCGCCGCCAGGCGCGAGCGCCCGCCGCTGGCCGCCAGCGCCTCCGCCGCCGCC
>CAXUHK010000290.1:0-3393 GCA_964250775.1 uncultured Acetobacteraceae bacterium
GTAGCCGTGCTCGCCCGCCGCGTCGCGGTAGGCGAGCGCCAGGAACCGCCCGCCAGCCGTCTCTACGCTGGGCTGCGACGGCGGCGGTCGTCGGCCGGCGGGGAGCAATCCCGTCGGCAACTGCCGTGGCAGCACCTCCGCCAGCAGTTTCTGGATCGCGGGTGTCGCCCGGGAGAGCTTTTCCAGGCCGAGGCGACCCGCGGCAGGCGCACGCATCGCGCCGAGCAGGGCACGCTGCCATTTTTCGGTCATCCAAGATCTCCGTCGCCGTGTGCCTTCCCCGCGCGCGTGCGGGATATCGGCGAGGCGGCAGTGTTACGGACCGTCTTGCTGCAGCGCAACACAACGAAGCGATAGCTATCGTCCGGCGAGCGAGCGCGCCTTGAGGCGGGAGGCGAAGTTGGCGCCACGGCGGGCGGCAATGCGCCAGAACGCGCCCGGCGCCGTGGCGGCGGCCTTGATCGCGGCCACCGGGTTGCCGGCGCGCACGTGCTCGCCGACCTGGTGGAACCGCGCCAGCGCCTCGATCTGCTGCCCGCGCTGTTCGAGCACCGCCAGTTGCGGCGGCGGCAAGGTGCCGCGCAGCTCGTCCACCACGCGGTCGTTCAGCGCCTTGACGTGCTCG
Source organism: uncultured Acetobacteraceae bacterium (assembly GCA_964250775.1). Taxonomy (GTDB): domain Bacteria; phylum Pseudomonadota; class Alphaproteobacteria; order Acetobacterales; family Acetobacteraceae; genus CAVRQM01. Next base: position 626 of record CAXUHK010000290.1, read on the forward strand.
AACGGGTAGCGCTTGCGGCCATCCTGCGCCCATTGCCGCGAGATCTGGCCGAACGGCTGCAGATAGTAATACAGCGGCGCGTCCATCAACAGGCCACGGCCGCCGGCGATGAAGAAGTCGAGCAGGATGAGGTAGTCCGCGCCGTGCCGCGCGTACTCGCGGTATTCGATCCGCCGCTCGCGCACGAAGTCGGTGCGGAAGACCGGCTTCAACATGCCGAAGTCGAACGGCGCCGTGGGGTCGGTGGCAGCCAGGAACTCCGGCAGGCCGATGCGCCGGTCCCCGGCGCCTACCGGAAACGCGGTGCCGACGGCCTGACCGGCCTTGCCGTCGAACAGGTGCTGGTTGTCGGCTATCATGTCGACATCCGCGGCGTCGCCGGCGTCGAGCAGGCGCCGCAGCCGGTCGGGCGCGTACCAGTCGTCGGCGTCGAGCATGGCGACCCAGCGGCCCCGCGCGGCGTCGGTGCCGCGGTTCAGCGCATAACAGTTGCCTTGGTTCTGGTCGAGGTAGATCGGCCGGATGCGGCAGTCGGTGCTTGCCAGTTCGGCGATGACGGCTCGGGTATTGTCGGGCGACCCATCATCGACGATGAACAGCTCCAAGTCCTGTTCGGTCTGCGCCAGGACCGAGCGGACTGCCGTTTCCAGAAACGCCGCTGCTTTATAGGCCGGGATTACTATGCTCACGCGCGGCTGTGTCATCCTTTTTGGGCCACCACTCGCCGTTCGCATGTCAAGCACCGCTTCAGGCCGAAGCTACACATCAACCTGTGGAATTGGCAAGGTTGCAGCCGACGCGGAACCCAGCCGTTCGGGACGCCTGGAACCCGCTCGGGCGCAGCCATGACAAACGCTGGGCGTCCGAAGTGTCCATCAGGCGCCGGCGGCGAGGCGGCGGGCGCCTTGGCAGAATTGCCGCAGGAGCCCGGCGCCCGGTATCGTGACCTCCCGTCCGGGCTGGCAGAACTGCGAGGCGAAGTTGACCGATAAAGTTTGCGTGGCGTTGGTTTGTCACACGCTGCAGCCCGATATCATCATGATCCTGGAACGGATACGTCGGGAAGCGCCGAACGGTCATGAAGTGTTCCTGCTGTTCAACAGCGATGCCGCTCCCGACCTGGAAGGTCTGGACCCCGCCGTCAGCGGCCTTGTCGTGGCCGTCGCGACGTCCGACCTGCTCGGCGGGGGTTATCCCGAAAAGTGCAAGGCCGAGGCATGGGACATCGCCGGCAACCTCGATCTCGCGTTCCTGGAGTTCTGGCGACGGCGGCCAGGGTTCGACCGCTACTGGTTCATCGAGTACGACGTGCATTACGAGGGCGACTGGCGCACTTTCCTCGACTATTTCGCACGCAGCGACGCCGATGTGCTCGGCGCCATCCTGTTCCACACCCGCGACAAGCCGCACAAGCTCGCTATCCTGACCTACCCGCCGCTGGTCGTGCCGGCGTCGCTGCGCTGGGAGGCGGGCAATGTCGTCAAGGGCTTCTTCCCGCTCTGCCGGCTCAGCGCCACCGCCCTGCGGCTCATGGACTCCGAGTACCGCGCCGGGCTCGGCGGCCATTACGAGGTGCTGATGCCGTCGCTGGCGGTCATGCACGGCCTCAAGGTCGAGGACATCGGCGGGCGCGGCGCGTTCGTGCGGCCGGCCAACCGCGACCGCTTCTACTTCGCGACCCCCGGGACGTTCACGCACTCGCCCGGCACGTTCGTGTTCCGCCCGGCGATCACGCGGGTGCTGCCGCACAAGAACACGCTCTGGCATCCGGTCAAGCCGTCCGGCACCCCGGCTTGGTTCCCGCTCAAGGCGCGGGGCAACCCGGTGAAGAACATGCTCGAGTGGCTGAAGCCGCATGTCTGGCAGGGCGCGGTCAGGCTCTGGTTCGCGACGCGCTGGAACCCGTTGCCGTAGCGGGCGGCCATGGCGTTCCCGGCGGGATTCGAACCCACGGCCCCCAGATTAGGAATCTGGTGCTCTATCCGGCTGAGCTACGGGAACAGCCCCGGTAGTTTAGTCGGCTTCACAGCGGCCTGCCAGCTTGTCACAGTGCGCCCGCCAAAATCATTCGGCGTCACAGCAGGGCGTGATCAATGGACGTAGCCATCCCCGAGGCCGCCACCGCCGCCGCCATCCACCGGGCGACGCTGGTGCTCGACAGCCACATCGACATCCCGTGGCCCGCGTCCGGCGGCGGCGACTTCGTGACACCGACGCGGCGCTGCGTCGACTTGCCCAAGATGGTGTCCGGCGGCGTCGCCGCGGGCTGCTTCGCGGCGTTCGTGCCGCAGGGTGGGCGCGATGCCGCCGCCCACGCCGCGGCGCTGGCGCGGGCGGAGACCATGCTGCAGGCGATCGCCACCATGGCCGGGGCCGGCGCCAGGACCTGCGCCAGTGCCGACGCGATCGTGGGCGCGCACCGCGACGGCATCCCGGCGGTGGTGCCTTGCGTCGAGAACGGGACCGCCATCGGCGACGACCCCGCCCATGTGGCGCGGCTGCGGGCGTTGGGCGCCGTCTACCTGACGCTCACGCATAACGGCCACAACGCGCTGGCCGACAGCTCGGTGCCGCGCGCCGACCTTGGCGACGCGCCGACGCTGCACGGCGGCCTCAGCGCGCTGGGGCGCGACGTGATCGCCGCGATGAACCGCGCCGGCATGATGGTCGACATCGCCCACGTCTCGCGCGACGGCATGGTCCAGGCCGCAGCCTGCAGCCGCACCCCGGTGGTCAGCACGCATTCCTGTATGCGTGCCCTGTGCGAC
>CAXUHK010000291.1:0-3322 GCA_964250775.1 uncultured Acetobacteraceae bacterium
GGGGGCGCCCGAGACCGGGCTGTCGACCGGCGCCGCGATGACCACGCCCGACCCGGTGGCGCTGTCCATGACACTCGCTGGGTTGGCGCGGGCGGGCGTCGCCGCCGCGGCGCTGGAGGCGTCCTCGCATGGCCTCGACCAGTGCCGGCTCGACGGACTGCATCTCACGGCGGCGGCGTTCACCAACCTGACCCGCGACCATCTCGACTACCACGGCACGCCGGAGGCATACCGCGACGCCAAGCTGCGGCTGTTCCGCGAGCTGCTGCCGCCGGGCGCCGTCGCGGTCGCCAGCACCGCGCTCGATCCGGCGACGTTGCTGACGCTGGAAGCGATCGCGCGCGACCGGCGGCTCGACTTGCGGCTCGTGGGCGAGGACGGCGACGCGATCCGGCTGCTGCGCAGCACGCCGCGCGCCGATGGGCAGGTGCTGGAGCTGCGCCAGGATGGCCGCCGGCGCGAGATCGCGCTGGCGCTGCCCGGCCGCTTCCAGGCCGACAACGTGCTGCTGGCGGCGGCCTTGGCGCAGGCCACCGGCGTCGCGGCGGCACTCGACCTGCTGCCGCGACTGGTCGGCGTGCGCGGTCGGATGGAACTCGCGGCGCGGTTGGGCAACGGCGCCGTGGCCTATGTCGACTTCGCGCACACGCCGGACGCGCTGGTGCGCCTGCTGCTCGCGCTGCGCCCGCATGCCGAGGGCCGGCTGATCGTGGTGTTCGGCGCGGGGGGCGACCGCGACCGTGGCAAGCGGCCGCTGATGGGTGCCGTATGCGCCCGGCTGGCCGACATCGCCATCGTCGCCGACGACAACCCCCGCCATGAGGACGCGGCCGAAATTCGCGCAGCGGTCCTCGCGGGATGCCCCGGCGGCATCGACGGCGGCGGGCGCGAGGCGGCCATCGCCATGGCGCTCGACCTGCTGCGCCCGGGCGACGTGCTGGCGGTGGCGGGCAAAGGCCATGAGCAGGGCCAGCAGATCGGCGACGACGTGCTGCCGTTTGACGACGTGGCGGTGCTGCGCCGGCTGACTGGTGCATGAGCGCGCTGTGGTCCACGGCCGACCTGCGCGCCGCGACCGGCGGGCTGCTGCGCACGCCGTTCGCCGCCACCGGCGTCTCGATCGACAGCCGCACGGCCAGGCCGGGCGACCTGTTCGTGGCGCTGGTGAGCGAGGGCGGTGACGGGCACGGGCATGTCGCCTCCGCCCTGGCGCGCGGCGCCGCCGGCGCCATGGTGCATCGCCTGCCGGAAGGCGTCGCCGACGACGCGGCGCTGCTGCAGGTGCCTGACACCTTCGCTGGCCTGCACGCGCTGGGCCGCTTCGCCCGCGCGCGGTTCGCCGGCCGCGTAGTGGCGGTGACGGGAAGCGTCGGCAAGACCACGACCAAGGAAATGCTGCGCCTGGCGCTCTCGGCGTTCGGCAAGGCATGGGCCGCCGAGGCGTCGCACAACAATCACTGGGGCGTGCCGCTGACACTGGCGCGCACGCCGGCCCGGCACGCCTTCTGCGTGGTCGAGATCGGCATGAACCACGCCGGCGAGATCGCGCCGCTGTCGCGCCTGGCGCGCCCGCACGCCGCCCTCGTCACCGCGATCAGCGCCGCGCATATCGGCAACCTCGGCAGCCTGGAGGCGATCCGTGCCGAGAAACACACCATCGTCGCGGGGTTGGAGCCCGGCGGCGTGGTGGTGCTGCCGGAGGATTTCGGCGAGCGCCAGTTGCTGCGCAGCGAAAGCGACGCGCTCGGCAACAGCATCGAGGCGGAGATCGACGGCGTGCGCGTGACGTTCCGGCTGGCGGCGCCCGGGCGGCACATGGCGGTGAACGCGGTGGCGGCGCTGACCGTCGCGGCGCGATTGGGCCTCGATCCAGTGGCGGCGGCGGCGGCGCTGGACGGGTTCGCGCCGATCGCTGGACGCGGCGCGCGCCGCCCGTTGACGCTGCCCGAGGGGACCGCGACGCTGCTCGACGAGAGCTACAACGCCTCCTCGGTCGCGGTGCGCGCAGCGCTGTCGGTGCTGGCGCTGCTGCCGGCGACGCGGCGCGTGGCGGTGCTGGGCGACATGCTGGAGCTGGGCGAGGCGGCGGCGGCCGAGCATCGCGGCTTGGCGCCGGACGTGCAGGCCAGCGCCGACCTGCTGTTCACCTGCGGCCCGCAGATGCGATTGCTGCACGACGCGGTGCCGCCGGCGTTGCGTGGCGCGCACGCCGCCGACGCGGCGAGCCTGGCGCCGGTGGTTGCGGCGGCGCTGCGGCCGGGAGACGCGGTGCTGGTCAAGGGCAGCCTCGGCAGCCGGATGCGCCTCGTGGTGCAGACGCTCGAAGGCGCCGCGTGATGCTGTTCAGCCTGGCAAGGTTGCTGGAGCCGAGCTTCAACGCGCTCAACCTGTTCCGCTACGAGACGCTGCGCTCCGGCGCCGCCTGCCTCACGGCGCTGATCGCGAGCCTGGTGATCGGGCCCGCGTTCATCCGCTGGCTGCGCTCGGTGCAGCGCCAGGGACAGCCGATCCGCCTCGACGGCCCGGAGCGGCACCTGTTGGAGAAGAAGGGCACGCCCACCATGGGCGGCGTGCTGATCCTGGCCGCCCTCGCGGTCTCGACGCTGCTGTGGGCCGATTTGCGCAGCGGCTATGTTTGGGCGGTGTTGCTGCTGACGCTCGGCTACGGCGCAGTGGGCTTCGTCGACGATTACATCAAGCTGTCCAAAGCCAATGTCCGCGGCCTGTCCGGTCGCGGCAAGCTGCTGGTGCAGGCGGGGCTGGGCCTCGTGGTCGCGAGCTGGATCGTCTGGCTGACGCCTGGCGCCATGGCCACCGGCATCGCGGTGCCGGTGTTCAAGGAGGTGTTGATCCCGCTGGGCTTCGCCTTCCCGCTGTTCGCGGCCCTGGTGCTGATCGGCGCCAGCAACGCGGTCAACCTGACCGACGGGCTGGACGGCTTGGCGATCGTGCCGACCATCATCTGCGCCGGCGTGTTCGCGCTGATCGCCTACCTGGTCGGCAACCACAACTTCGCCGACTACCTGAAGCTGAACTTCGTGCCAGGCGCCGGCGAGTTGGCGGTGTTCTGCTCGGCGCTGATCGGATCGGGATTGGGCTTCCTGTGGTTCAACGCGCCGCCGGCGGCGGTGTTCATGGGCGACACCGGCAGCCTCGCCCTCGGCGGCGCGTTGGGCGCCGTCGCGGTCGCGGTGAAGCACGAGATCGTGCTGGGCATCGTGGGCGGGCTGTTCGTGGTCGAGACGGTCTCGGTGATCGTGCAGGTGTTCTGGTACAAGCGCACCGGGCGGCGCGTGTTCCTGATGGCGCCGCTGCACCACCA
>CAXUHK010000292.1:0-3215 GCA_964250775.1 uncultured Acetobacteraceae bacterium
GGCCCCATCCGGCGCAGCAGCATCCGCATCCGGGGCGTGAGGCGCGGCCGGGGCACGTGGATGCGCATCCCCGATTGCCGCACCCCCCAGACCACCAGCGCCAACTGGAACACGCCGGAGACGCTGACGCCGTAGGCCAGCGCGTGCCCCTCGGTCGGCACCACGGCGATCAGGCCGAGCATGAAGCCGATCGAGGTGATGTTGTAGATCACCGGCGCCGCGGCGGCGACGGCGAAGCGGTCGAGACCGTTGAGCACGCCGGACAGCAGCGCCGTCAGGCAGATCAGCGGCATGTACGGGAAGGTGATCCGGCTCAGCTCGACCACCAGCGCGAACTTGGCCGGCACGGCGGCGAATCCGGGCGCCATCACCGCCATCAACTGCGGCATGAACAGCTCGCCCGCGACGGTGAGGCCCAACAGCCAGAAGCCCAGCACCGCCACCGCCTGCTCGGCGAACTCCTGGGCCGCCGCCTCGCCCTCGGCGCTCAGCAGTCCGGCGAAGGCGGGCACGAAGGCGGCGTTGAACGCGCCCTCGCCGAACAGCCGGCGGAACAGGTTGGGCAGCCTGTTGGCGACGAAGAACGCGTCGGCCACGGGGCCGGCGCCGATCAGGTCGGCGATCAGGATGTCGCGGACGAAGCCGAGCACCCGGCTCAGCATGGTCCAGCCGCCGACGGTCAGGATACCCCGCAACATGCCGGCTGCTTACACGGGCGCCCTTTCGGCGGCCAGCCGCAGCAGCGCCGTGCCCTGCCCCGGCTCGCCCTGCCCGAGCGCTCGCAGCAGCGCGTCCAGGATCGCCGTCGCCGCCTCCTCGAATCGGTAAGGCGGGTTGACGACGACCAGGCCGCAACCGTTGAGCCGGGCGGCGTCGAGCGGCTCGCGCAGCCACAGCTCTGCGGCCAGCACGTCAGGCAGGCCGCTCGCCTGCAAAGCCAAGTGGAACTCGCGCGGGGCCACGCGGTGCTTGATCGGATACCAGGCTGCCAGCACGGCGCTTGGGAAGCGCGCCCGGGCCGTGGCCAGGCCGTCGGCCACGCGGGCGAACTCCCCGGGCTGTTCGTAGGGCGGGTCGATCAGCACCAGGCCGCGCTTCTGCGCCGGCGGCAGCAGCGCCCGCAGCGCCTCCCAGCCGTCGCGGCGATGCACAGCCACCTGTCGATCAGCGGCGAAACAGCGGCGGAGTGCCGCGGCGTCCTCCGGGTGCAGCTCGCAGCAGGCCAGGCGGTCCTGCTCGCGCAACAAGGCGCGCGCCAGGATCGGGCTGCCGGGATACAGGCCGAGTTGGCGCACCAGCCCCACATACCCGGCCAACTCCGGCGGCGGGTCGGCCAGCAGTCGGCCGATGCCGTCCCGCCACTCGCCGGTGCGGGTCGCGGGGCCTTGGTCGAGGTCATAGCGTCCGCTCCCTGCGTGGGTGTCGAGCACGAAGAAAGCGGCCGGCTTGCGCGCCAGTGTCCGCAACAGACAGGCTAACAGCGCGTGCTTCACGCAATCAGCGAAGTTGCCGGCGTGGTAGGCGTGCCGGTAGTTCACGGATTATCCGATCAGCAGGATGTCGAGTGCCCGCAGGATCTCGTCATGGTGGGCGTCGAGGGAGGATGTCGCGTGCCGCAGTTCCTGGCACGGAAGTGCTGCAAGCGCCTGTGTCACCATGACGCACTGCTTGCCATCCACCTCGAAGACCGGGTTGAGGCCCTTGATGGGCGGCGGTGCGTCGGTCTCGGGCAGCAACGGCACGACGATACGCGTCGCGAGGCCGTCGAGCAGCGACGCCTGCACATCCAGCACGTAACCGCGCCCATTGCGGCCGGGCATTGGATAGACGTCGAGCCGAGCCACTAGAACTGACGGAACCCGGCCAGCGGCAAGCCGTGCCGTTCGACATGCTCGTTCCAGGCTTCCATCGCAGCTCGGTTGTCGGCGAGCCATTGCCGCGTCCTGGCCTCCGATACGGCAGCCGCCAAGCCACGCTCGCAAGCCTGCGAGACGTTGATCTTCAATTCCCGTCCTTCGGATAGCAGCGACGCCGACAAGGTCACGTTGGTCGGACGGCGTGCGCCGGTCGTGGGCACGTTCAAGGCGCTCGCACGAGGCATGGCACTACTCCAGATGCCAACGAACTATGCGCACAACGTATGTCCAGGGCAACTGTTGTCGGATGACTGCGGAACCGCCATCGTTGGTGCCAAGCTGTCCGGCGGCCGCAGCCACGACGCTATGCCCTCTGCTGGCGCCGGCGCACCCGCCAGTCCTGCGGCGCCGGCTTGGAATGGGCCTGTTCGAGATAGGTCATGTGTTCCAGCACGCCGGCAGGGACCGGGCTCTCCCCGCTGGCCCAACGCCGCACCATGCGCTCGTCGCACTGGAACTCGTCGGCGATGGTGCGGTTGCTCCAGCGCACCTTGTCGCGCGCCTGGCGGAAGCGGGTGGCGTCTTGAATGGGATCGAACATGCCATGCGTCGGGTCAGCCGGGCAGCGCGCCGACTTTCGCCGCAATGCGGAACATCATCCAGAACAGCCCGCCCAGCCCGCCATAGACCGGCACCATCTGCCATTGTAGCAGCCGGATGCTGCCGCGTAAGTCGGTAAGTTCCACCCGAAGCTTGCTGGCTTCCTGCCGCGCTTCGTCCCGTGACGCCGCAATGTCGCGCTTGAGCGCGTCACGCACGTCCTGGATTTCGCCCCGCAGCTCATCACGCAAGTTCCGGATTCCGCCCCGCAGCTCGTCGCGCACGTCCCGGATTTCGCCTCGCAGCTCGTCGCGCACCTCTGTCAGCCGCTCGCCTTGCGCCGACATCGCTTCGGCCGCCGCCTACGCCTTGTCGTCGGCCACGCCCGCCGATTTGAAGGCAGCGAACACTTCGGAAATCATCGTCGCCATCTTGCGGACCGACCTTCTCTGGTCGGGCTGCCCCGACCGTCGAAAATTTATGCCGCATTGCGCGGCGTTTTGCAATCGAAATCAAACCGCTTCCGCCGGTCGCTCCAGCGGCCAGCGCGGGCGCGGCGCGAAATCCAGGTCGTCCGTGAGCCCGAGCCGCAGCCGCTCGATGCCGGCCCAGGCCACCATCACCGCGTTGTCGCCGCACAACCGCAGCGGCGGCGCCAGCATCCGCAGGCCGTGCCGCTCGGCCGCGGCGCCGAGCGCGGCGCGCAGCGTCGCGTTGGCGGCGCCGCCGCCGGCCCCGACCAGCAATCTCGCGGCGGGG
>CAXUHK010000293.1:0-3190 GCA_964250775.1 uncultured Acetobacteraceae bacterium
GGCCTGCTCGTCCTCGCTCAGGATGCGGCGAATCGACGCCAGGATGTCTTCCATCGACGGATCGGACCCGGTGGCCAAGGCGTTGGCGCCCGGGCTCGCGGGGTTGGGGCCGCGAGCGTCCGGCCCGCCAGCTGCACCGGTCCCGCTCATCAGCGCCCTGGCTGCTCGGTAGCGAAATCGCCGGTGCCGATCCAGCGGTCCTTCACCGCCTTGTAGTAGGCCGACACGTTGTACAGCGGCACCGAGAGGTTGAGGTCGCTGGCGGTCAAGCGCCCCACCGCCGAGGCCACAGAGTACGACGCGATGACGTAGTTGGCGAGCGACTGCACCAGCGTCACCCGGCTGTTGAGCAGCGCCTGCTCCGCGTTCAGCACGTCGAGCGTGGTGCGGCTGCCGACGATCGCCTCGCGCTGCACGCCTTCGAGCGCGATCTCGTTGGAGCGGATGGCGGCGCGGTTGCTGACGATGGTGGCCTTCTGCGCGATGTAGGTCTGCCACGAGCTGACCGCCAGCTGGACTGCGGTGCGGCGCGAGTCGTCGAGCTGCTTGCGCGCCTGCTGCTCCTGCTGCCGGGCCTGGCGGATCGCGGCGTACTCGCTGCCGCCCTGGTAGATCGGGATCGAGAGGTTGGCCAGCACCTGGCCGCCCTGGCCGATGAAGCCGTTCTGCACCTGGTTCTCGTTGCGGAACACCGAGCCCTGCAGGCTGAGGTTCGGCATGAGCTGGCTGTAGGTGAGGTCGAAATTGTCCTTGGCGGAGGCGTCGTTGAACAGCGCCGCGACCACGTTCGGGTTGTTGTCGGCCGCCAGGCGAACGGCGTCCTGCTGGGAGCGGGTCGGCAGCCGCAACGGCTGCGGCTCGATCAGGTTGTCGGGAACCTCGCCCACGAGCTGCTGGTAGGTGGCGCGCGACGTCTGCAGCGTGCCCTCGGCGCTCTGGCGGGTCGCGGTGGCGCCGGCCAGCGCCGCCTCCGCCTGCGCCACGTCGGTGCGGGTGATCTCGCCGACCCGGAAACGGTCGTTGGTCGCCTGCAACTGGCGCGACAGCACCTGCTCGTTGTTGGCGTCGAGCTGCAGCACCTGGGCGTTGGAGATGACGCCGACATAGGCCTGGACGACGTTGGTGAACACCTGCTCCTCGGTCGCGATCAACTGCGCCCGCGTCGCCATGACGCCGTTCTCGGCCTTGTGCGTGGCGGCCTGGGTGCGGCCGCCGCGATACAGCGGCTGCGTCACCGTCAGCGCGGCATCGGTCTGCGCGCGGTCGAGCGAGCCTCCGGACTTGGTCCGTATGTTGTTGAACTTGGTGATCGTGGTGACCTTGTCGCCGTTGATGCCGGCATCCCCGGACAGCACGATCGACGGCCGCCAGCCGGCCAGCGCCGCCGGCACGTTCTCGTCGGTGGCGCGCAAGGCGGCGCGCGCGGCCTGCAATGTCGGGCTGGTGGCGTAGGTCGTGGCCAGCGCCTCCTGCAGCGTGCGCGGCGGCCTGCCCTGCGCCCGCGCCGGAACCGCCGCCGCCACGGCGACGACCACGCCGGCTGCGGCCAGGCTGAGACCGGGATGCGCCTTCATGCTCCAACCCTCCACGTCCGAGAAACCGGCGCCGCGTCCGGCCGCCACCCATGGTTCTGCCACAGCGATGCCCATCCCGCCAGCGGGACGGCGGCGAGCGTGGCGGTCAGAACACGAAACCCGCCGGGCGATGCAGCGGCGCCAGCAGCGGCGTCGCGCAGTCGAACACCGCCTGGAACCGCAGCGCGCCCGCGACGGCCTCGGCGACGCAGCCCTGCCCCATGGCGCCGCGCCGGCGCACCGTGACCAAGCGGCCGCCGCCCTCCGGCGTGGCCGGCCGCAACTGGGCGACGATGGCGGACGGCACCTCGCTCTCCACCGCGCCGGCGACCAGGATGAGGTGGTACGGCGCGCCCGCGGCCCAGCCGGCCGCCAGAGGACCCTCGACCACCGCCACGCTGGCGGCCAACGACGGCAGCAGCGACCGCATCGTGCCGAGCAGCGCGGAATCCTGCTCCAGGGCGGTCACCTCGGCGCCGCACGCGTCCAGCAGCGCCGCGCTGTAGCCGGTGGCGGCTCCCACCACCAACGCCCGCTCGCCCCGGACGATGGCGGCGACCTGCAGCAGGCGGGCGATCACCATCGGCTCGGTGAGCCAGCGCCCGCCGCCCAGCGGCACATCCTCGTCGGCGTAGGCGCGCGCCATCATGGCCGGCGGCACGAAGCGTTCGCGCGGCACCTGCCGCATGGCGTCGAGCAGCCGCCGGTCGTAGACCTTGTTCGGGCGCACCTGCCCGTCGACCATCAAGGTCCGGGTGGCGGCGAACGGGTCGGCGGCACGGTCCATGTCAAGCTCGCAGTGCGTCGTTGGCCGGGGTTCTAGGCGCAAGAGGCGATAGCGCCAAGATGGAGGCGCGCCGGCGCCGCCGTCGGGCGGCTTGACCCCGACCCGTCCCGCCGCCGATATAACGGCGCGCATCGCGGGGTCCGGTGGCAGAGTGGTGATGCAGAGGACTGCAAATCCTCGTATGCCGGTTCGATTCCGGCCCGGACCTCCATCCCGATCGCGCAAGCACACGCAAAAGCCGCGCCGATGAGTCCGGACCCGCCACGCCGCCCACCTGCCCGGACCGCGGCGCCACCGGCGCTCTCGGCCCGGCCGCTGCGCGCGTTCCGGCCGGCCGGAACGCACTCACGCCGGCGGCGGGTGCGTTGGGTGACCGGCGCGTCGCTCGCCTTGCACCTCGCCGTGCTGCTGTGGTTCGTCGCGCTGCCGCCGCAGCCGTCGCCCGAGGTATCACCGCCGCCGGGCGACGTCGCGGTGGTGTTCGAATCCGCCAAGCCGCCGGCGGCGGCACAGTCGCAAGCGCCGGCTCCGGTCGCGGCGGCGCCGCTGCCGCTCGCCAAAGCGCCCAGCCAACAGACGCCGGACGCGGCGCCGGCCACGCCACCGGCCCCGCCAACTCCGTCGCCAACCCCGCCGCCGGCACCGCAGGCCACCCCGGCCCGGGCGACACCGCAAGCCCCGCAGGTGCGCGCACCGCTGGATCAGTTGGCGTTGCTGATGCCGCCCCCGCTGCCGTCGCCACCCCCCCCGCCACCCCCACCCCCACAGGAGCCCCCACCCCCCGCCCCCGCCCCGCCCCGGCCGCCCGAATAGCCCCCCCCCCGGCGCG
>CAXUHK010000294.1:0-3166 GCA_964250775.1 uncultured Acetobacteraceae bacterium
GCCCTGGCCGCCGTGGCGCTGCGGGCCCGCGTCGAACTGGCGCGCCACGCGGCGCGGGCCGCCGCCGAGTTGTCTCTTGTGGCCGCACCGCAGCATGGCTATAGCCCGCCCGAATAGCCCGGCGCGACTCAGCAATGGTTGCGCGCTTTCAGACAGCGCGACGCCAGCACCACGCAGGAATGCCAGCATGATGGTCACTCTGCCTCCCGACTACATGCCCTCCGACGAGGAGGAGTTCATGAACCCGCTGCAGGTCGAGTTCTTCCGCCGCAAGCTGCTGCGCTGGCGCGCCGAGCTGCTACGCGAGGCCGACGGCACGCTGGCCAGCCTGTCGGAGGGCGGCATCATGGAAGCCGACATCACCGACCGCGCCAGCGTCGAGACCGACCGCGCGCTGGAGCTGCGCACCCGCGACCGGGCGCGCAAGCTGATCGCCAAGATCGACCAGGCGCTGCTGCGGATCGAGGCCGGGACCTACGGCTTCTGCGAGGACAGCGGCGAGCCGATCAGCCTGCGCCGGCTGGCCGCCCGCCCGATCGCCACCCTGTCGATCGAGGCGCAGGAGCGGCACGAGCGCATGGAGCGCGTCCACCGCGACGACTGACAGGGCCGGGTTGGCAGGGCCGGGTTGGCAGGGCCGGGTTGGCAGGGCGGCGTCGGTCAGACGCCGTGGTCGCGGATGAACGCGAGCGCCTTCTGCCAGCCATCGGCCGCGTCGGCGGCGTTGTAGCTGGGGCGGTAATCGGCGTGGAAGCCGTGCCCCGCGTCGGGGTAGACCACGATCTCGACCTGTTTGCCGGACCGGCGCGCGGCGCTGGCGGCGGCCTGCACCGCCTTCACGTCGATGCTGTCGTCCTTGGCGCCGTACAGGCCGAGCAACGGGCATTTCAGCGTCGGCGCCACGTCCGTCGCGGTGCGCGGCTGGATGGCGCTGGTGGCGCCCGCGACCGGCCCGTACCAGGCGACCGCCGCCCGCAGCTCGGGGTTGTGCGCGGCATACAGCCAGGTGTCGCGGCCGCCGCGGCAGAACCCGGTGACGGCGAGCCGCGCCGGGTCGCCGTGGCTGGCCGTGGCCCAGCGCGCGGCGGCGTCGAGGTCGGACAGCACCGTGGCGTCAGGCGCCTTGAGGATGACGTCGTGGAAGATCTGCTGCACGTCCGACATCTTCGACAGGTCGCCCAGCCGCGCGTACAGCTCCGGCGCCACCGCGAGGAAGCCCTGCTTGGCGAGGCGGCGGCAGACGTCCTTGATGTATTCGTGGACGCCGAAGATCTCCTCGATCACCAGCACCACCGGGTACGGCCCGTCGCCCGAGGGCCGCGCCGCGTAGCCGGGCAGGGTGCCGTCCTTGACCGGGATCTGCACCGGGCCGGCCTGCAGCCCCTCGGCATCGGTGTGGATCACCTGCGCCTCCACCCGCGCGGTCGCCAGGGTCAGGCCGGTGATCAGCCCGGTCATCACGAAGCCGCGCCGGCGCATCGAGAATTGCGTCAAGCCCTCGGCCGCTTCCTCGTCCATCGGAGCCTCCTGTTGCGGAGTTCTCAGGCTATGGCAAGGCCAGCCCGGTCGGCAATTGCAGCAGGCTGCCGTTGTTGCGCTGGATGTGCGTGGCCCGCTCGCCGCGCGCCGTCACTCTCACGACCGGCGGCGGCCCGTCGGCGGTCAACACGTAGTTGATCGCGACCCCGGCCGCGCCGAGGGCCAGCGGCGCGCCGGGCAGCAACTCGGCCAGCACCGTGGTCGAGATGCCGTCGACCGCGACCGAGCGGCAGCCGCCGAGCAACTCGTAATGGCCATAGCTGGCGTGGATCACGACATCGCGGCCGCCGCAGGGGAAGCTCCCCGACAGCCCGCCTGCCGGGATCACCAGCGGGCCGGGCAGGGCGGCCAGCTCGGCCAGGGTCGCCGGTCGCACCAGGTCGTCACGCCCCGCGACCGCCATCGCCGGTGTGCCGGACGCGGCGCGGTAGGCGACGCTGTTGCGGGCGCCCGTGACCTGCACCGACGCGTCCGGGCCGAGATCGGCCACCACGCTGTTGCCGAAGCCGAACACCGCCAGCGAGCGGCACGCCCCGGTGACGGCGAAGCGGCCGCCGTTGGCGATCACCCGTGCGTCGCCGCCGGCGCAGTTGCCGACCGTGCCGGCATCGCCGCCGCGCAGCACCAGTTGCGCCCGTGCCGACCCGCAGGCCAGGGTGGCGGCGAGCGCGGCCAGCAGCCACGGCCGCCCCATCGTCAGGCCGCCATCGCGGCTTGCAGGTTGTCGTCGATGCGGGCCAGGAAGTCCTGCGTGTTGAGCGATTTCTGCCCGGCCCCGATCAGGCTGGCGAGGTCCTTGGTCATCGCCCCGCCCTCGACCGTCTCGACGCACACCCGCTCCAGCGTCTCGGCGAACCGCGTGACCTCGGGAGTGTTGTCGAACTGGCCGCGATAGGCGAGGCCGCGGGTCCAGGCGAAGATCGAGGCGATCGGGTTGGTGCTGGTCTCGCGGCCCTTCTGGTGCTCGCGGTAGTGCCGCGTCACGGTGCCGTGCGCCGCCTCGCTCTCGACCGTCTTGCCGTCCGGGCTCATCAGCACGCTGGTCATCAGGCCCAGGCTGCCGAAGCCCTGCGCCACGATGTCGCTCTCGACGTCGCCGTCGTAGTTCTTGCAGGCCCAAAGATAGCCGCCGTCCCACTTCAAGGCGCTGGCCACCATGTCGTCGATCAGCCGGTGGTCGTAGGTCAGGCCATGCTTCTCGAATTCGGCCTTGAACTCGGCGTCGAACACCTCCTGGAACACGTCCTTGAACATGCCGTCATAGGCCTTGAGGATGGTGTTCTTGGTCGAGAGGTACACCGGGTAGCGCCGCAGCAGGCCGTAGTTCAGCGACGCGCGGGCGAAGCCCTCGATGCTGGCGCGGGTGTTGTGCATCCCCAGCGCCACGCCCGGTCCCTTGAAGTCGTGGACGTCCATGACCTCCGGGGCGCCGCCGCCCGCAGGCTGGAACGTCAGCGTGACCAGGCCGGGGCCGGGGATCTTGCGTTCGGTGGCGCGGTAGATGTCGCCGTAGGCGTGGCGGCCGATGACAATCGGCTTCGTCCAGTGCGGCACCAGGCGGGGCACGTTGGCGCAGATGATCGGCTCGCGGAAGATGGTGCCGTCGAGGATGTTGCGGATCGTGCCG
>CAXUHK010000295.1:0-3114 GCA_964250775.1 uncultured Acetobacteraceae bacterium
GTCGACATCAACCTCGACGTGCAGGCGCGGCGCGTCCAGGAGGGCCAGAACGTCTACGAGGTGGTGCTGGAGATCCGCGCCGAGGCCAGTGACACCGAGGCCGCCGCCAGCGCTCCCGGCAACCGGGTGTTCCTGGCCGAACTGTCGTTCGGCGGCATCTTCACCCTGACCGGCGTGCCGGACAACGCGATCGAGCCGGTGCTGCTGGTCGAGTGCCCGCGCATCCTGTTCCCGTTCGCGCGCAACATCCTGGCCGACGTGACCCGCGACGGCGGCTTCCCGCCGGTGCTGCTGCAGCCGATCGACTTCGTGGCGCTGTGGCAGAGCCGCCGCGCCCAGGCCGCCGCCATCGCCGGCGCCGCGAACGGCGCCGACGCCTCGCTTACCGCCTGACGCCTACACGGTGGCGTAGCCGGCCGGAAGCGCCGTCGCGCCCTCGATCGCCTCGCGCAGCGCGGCGCCGTCGTACGGCTTGCTCAGCCACCGCAGATGCGGCCAAGCGTCGGGTCCGGGCGCGTCGCGGCCGGTGGTCACGATCACCCGTAGGCGGGGTCGCAGCGCGCAGGCTCGCTCGATGAGGGCGGTTCCGTCCATGTCCGGCAGTCCAAGATCGGCGATCAGCAAATCGACCGGCTGCTCGCGCAGCACGTCAATGGCTTCGGCCCCATCGGCGGCCTGGCGCACCCGATGCCCCATCTCGGCGATCAGGTCGGCCGTGGCCATGCGGATCAGCGGCTCGTCCTCCGCCAGCAGCACCAACAGCGGCGGCCCGCGCGCCGGGTCCCGCGCGGCTTGCGCCTGTCGCGCCGGGTCGCTGAGTGGCAGCGACAGGAGCGCGGTGGTGCCGCGCCCGGGCTCGCTGAGCAGTTCGAGGCCGCCGCCGGACTGGCTGGCGAAGGCGTGGACCATCGCGAGGCCGAGGCCAGTGCCCTTGCCGGCGGGCTTGGTGGTGTAGAACGCTTCGGTGGCGCGCCGGAGCTGTTCCGGCGCCATGCCGGTTCCGGTGTCGCGGACGGCGATGCGCAGGTAGCCGCCCGGCGCCAGGCCGCCCGGCGCCGGATCGTCCGCCGCCACGGTGAGGGGGCTGGCGGCGAAGGTGAGCCGCCCGCCGTCCGGCATCGCGTCACGGGCGTTCAGCGCCAGGTTCAGCAACGCCGTCTCGAGCTGCTGCGGATCGACGGCGATCGGCGACAAGCCATGCGCCAGCGCCGTTTCGACGCACACCGCCGCTCCCAGCATGGGCCGCAGCATTTCCGCCATCGCCGACAGCAGGGCGCCGGCGTCGACCGCCTCCGGCGTCGGCGGCCGCGGCCCGGCATAGGCCAGCAGATGCCGGCTCAGCCGCGTCGCGCGCTCGATGCCGGCCATGGCGGCGGCCAGCCGCTCGCTCAGCCAGGCATCCGTCGCGAGGCGCGGCCGCATCAGTTCGAGGTTGGCGGAGACGACCTGCAGGTGGTTGTTGAAGTCGTGCACGACGCCGCCGGCGAGCTGCCCCACCAGCTCCATCTTCCGCGCCTGGTGCGCCACGGCCGCCGTCTCCGGCTGGCGCGTCGGGCGCAGCGAGGGGAACATACCCCCGAGCAGCGCCGGCAGCCACCGCGCGCGCCGGGGTGTCATGTCACGGCCCAGAGCGGTTCCTTCAACCGCGCCAGGAATGCCGCGTGGGCGGCAAGCTCGGCGGCGTCGGGCCGGATCGGCCGGGCGACGCGCGGCCCGCTCGGCGGCCGGTCGGGCAGCAGTGTGGTGGCGGCCGTCGTGGCCGCGGCCTCGCCAGACCACAGCGCCCGCTGCCGCCCGCCGGTCAGCTCGACGTAGACCTGGGACAGCAGCCGGCAATCGAGCAGCGCGTTGTGCGACGTGCGCTCGCTGAGGTCGATGCCGAAGCGGCGGCACAGCGCGTCGAGGCTGTTGGGTAGGCCCGGGAAGCGTGCCTTGGCCAGCGCCAGCGTGTCCACCATGCGGGCGCGGTCCAGGCCCGGGCGGCGCAGCCGCGCCAGTTCGGTGTCGAGGAAGCCGAAGTCGAACGCAGCGTTGTGCGCCACCAGCGGATCGGAGCCGAAGAACGCCAGCAGCTCGTCGACGACCTCGCCGAAGCGCGGGCAGCCCACCAGCCGGTCCAGCGTGATGCCGTGGATGCGCGCCGCGTCGTCCGGGATGTCGCGCTCAGGATGGATCAGCGCGTGGAACTGGCGGCCGCTCGGGAGGTCGCGGACCAGCTCGATCGCGGCGACCTCAATGACCCGATGCCCGATCAACGGGTCCAGCCCGGTGGTCTCGGTATCGAACAAAACGGCCCGGCTCATTGGAGCAGCTCCCGCATGATGCGCAACAATTGCATGTTTCCATGGTGCAGCGATAGTCCCGTGTGAACGACGCGTGTGACTATTGTACGTTGCGCGTGACGCACGCGTTGCGCATCCGACAGTTGACGTTGCAATATCCCGTCGAGCTGCGCCTCGGTCAGCGTGCCGCGCCGCAGCGCCCGTCTGCGCTGCACGCCGGCCGACGTCGAAGTGACGATCACCGCGTCGATGCCGCCATGCCCGCGACGGTCCAGCCGGCCGGTCTCCACCAGCAACGGGATGTCCAGCACCGCGGCGCGGGTGCCGGCGCGCCGGGCGGCGGCCAGGAATGCGCGTTCGCGCCGGCGGACCAGCGGATGCACGATCGATTCGAGTCGCCGCAAGGCCGACGGGTCGGACAGCGCCGCCTGGCGCAACGCCGCCCGGTCCAGCCGCGCCACCCCGCCCGGCCGGTCGGTCCGCACCGTGCCGGGGAACGCCAGCGCGATCGCCGGCAGCGCCGCCCCGCCGGGCGCCTGCAGTGCCCGCACCGTCGCGTCGGCGTCGAACACCGGGAGGCGCATCCGGCGCAGCGCCCGCGCCGCCGTGCTCTTGCCGGTCGCGATGCCGCCGGTCAGCCCGATCACCTTCACCCGCGCTGTTCCCCCCGGTGCCGCCGCCGGTGTAGGGCATCGGGAACGCCGTTGGGGCGATTTGTCGAGTGAACCATGAGCAATGCGGACCTGGACCACGCCCTGAGCACTGCCCGCGAACTCGCCATCGCCGCCGGCGCGATGGCGATGCGGCGCCGCCCGCCGCCCGGGGCCGCGAT
>CAXUHK010000296.1:0-3114 GCA_964250775.1 uncultured Acetobacteraceae bacterium
CCCGCACCGGGGGGCGCCGCGGTTATGGGGCGCGCACCACCCCGCCGGGGGGCGACACTTCGCCGCGGGGCGGGCACACTGTTCTATGTTCGGCGATTGGGGCCGGCGGTGACCGCCGCGCCGGTTTGTTCAGGCCAGGTCGCACGTCACCAGGTCGCGCCCGTCGAGCAGCGCCTCCAGCGCGGCGGCGATCGCCGGCATCCGCGGGTTGCGCCGGTGCGCGGCCAGCGCCTCGCGGTCCTCGTACATCTCGACCAGCATGATCCGTCCCTTGTCCCGGCCGCCATCGTCGGCCTCGGGATGCAGCACGTCGAACTGGCGGCAGCCCGGCTCCTCGGCCAGCGTCAGGCGGGCGTGCTCGACCATGATGGCGTTGACCTCCTCCCAGGCACCGGGCTTGGGATGGAAGGTGACGATCAGCACGCAGCGCGCCATGGACGAAGCCCCCTTGTTCTAGCGCGCCAAGCGTAGCAACTCGGCGCCCCCGGCGAAACGCCCGCGCGGGCCCAACGCCTCCTCGATGCGCAGCGCCTCGTTCCACTTGGCGGTGCGCTCGCCGCGCGCCAGCCCGCCGGCCTTGAGCTGGCCCACGCCCCAGCCGACCGCGAGGTGGACCAGCGTGGTGTCCTCGGTCTCCCCGGCGCGGGCCGCGAGGATGCCGCGCAGCCCGGCCGCCTGCAACGCCCGCCAGGCAGCCAGCGTCTCGCTCAGCGTGCCGCGCTGGTTCGGCTTCAGCGCGCCGGCGGTCACGAGCGACTGCGCCGCCGCGGCGGCGATGCGGGCCGGGTCGGTCGCCAGCGACGCGCCGCCCACGATCTGCACCCGCTCGCCCAGCCTCCGGGTGATCGCGGCGAACCCGGCATCGTCGTCGGGCGCCAGCGGGTCCTCGAACGAGACGATGGGGAACCGCGCCGTCCAGCCGGCCAGCGTCTCGACCATCGCGTCGGTCGACAGTTCGGCCCCGGCAAGGTGGTAGGCGCCGGCCTGGCCGAAGCTGCCGGCGCCGACGTCGAGCGCCAACCCGACCTCGGTTCCGGGATCGAACCCGGCGCGCTCGATCGCCGCCAGCAGCGCGTCGAGCGCCCGTTCGTGGCTGTCGAACGTCGTGAGCCAGCCGCCCGAATCGCCGAGCCCGGCCAGGTGGCCGCCTTCGCGCAACACCTCGCCGGCGGCGCGATACACCTCGGCGGCGGTGTCGAGCGCCTCGGCGAGGCTGGTTGCCGCCAGGCAGGCAACCATGAAGTCCCGCACCTCCAGCTTGCCCGCTGGGCCGAACACCTGGACCAGCGGCAGCGGCAGCAGCCCGGCCTCGTCGCCGCCCAAATGCCGGTACAGCGGCACGCCGGCCTCGGCGGCGGCGGCGTGGGCGGCCGCCATCGACACCGCGGTGGTGGCGTTGGCGCCGAGCCGCGCGGTGTCCGGCGTGCCGTCCAGCTCGACCAGGATGCGGTCGAGCGCCGCCTGGTCGGCCCCATCGGTGCCGATCAGGCGGGCGGCGATCTCGCCGTTGACGCTGGCCAGCGCGCGGCCGACGTCGCGCCCGCCGAAGCTCTCGCCGCCGTCGCGCAGGTCGAGCGCCTCGGCGATGCCGGCGTGACTGGGCGTGCGGGCGACCCCGCTCGGCGCCATGGCGCGCCCGACCGCGCCGCCGGCCAGCATCACCTCGGCCTCCAGCGTCGGCCGGCCACGGCTGTCCCAGACCCGGCGGCCATGGACGTAGACGATCTCGTGCACGCTCATTCCCAGGGCTTCCTCATCGCCGGTGATCCCTCATCGCTTGTCACGCAGCATCAGGCCGAGCAGCGCCAGCCCGGCCAGGCCGCCCAGCCCCAACGCGCCGAGGGCGCCCAGCGCTCCCAGCGCCACCGTCAGTCCGCCGGCCAGCAGGATGCCGAGCGGCCAGCAGCCGACACAGACCGTGACCAGCCCCATGATGCGGCTGCGCAGCGCCGGCGGCGTCTCCTGCAGCGCGATGTTGGTCTGCTCGATGTTGTACAACGCGACGCCGACGCCGCCCAGGAACAGCGTCGCCAGCACGCCGGGCACCGGCGCGGCACGCTGCCCCAGCAGCGATGCCGCGACCAGCGCCGTGAACAGGATCGCCGCCCCCGCGACCATCCAGCGCAGCTTGCGGCCGGGCAGCGGACGCAGCGCCACCAGCGAGCCCGCGAGCAGCGACCCGGCCGGCTCGGCGGCGGCCAGCACGCCGATCATCTCGGGCGACAGGCCGAACACCAGCTTGCCGATCGGCGTCACCAGGGCGGTGTAGCTGTAGCCGAACGTGTTGGTGACGACGGTGACGCCCAGCAGCATCAGGATGCTGGGGCTGCGCCGGGCGAACGCCACGCCCTCGCGCAGGTCCCGCGCCGCCGCCGCCCAGGACAATCGCCGCAACGCCTGCGGGGCGTCGATCCCGGCGACGAGCGCGGCCGTGGCCAGGCTCAGGGAAGCCGACATCAGGAACGTCCCGGCCAGCCCGACCTGCTGGTAGGCGACGCCGCCCAGCAAGGGGCCGGCGACACGGGTGGCGTAGCTGGTCATGCTGTCGACCGCGACGGCGCGCGCGGCGAGCGTCGGCCCGGCGCTCTCGGCGATCATCCGTCGCCGCGCCGGCATCTCGGTCGCGTAGACGAGGCCGCTGGCCAGGGCCGCCACGCCGACATGCCAGGGACGCAGCACGCCGAATGCCGCCAGCAGCCCGACCGCGCCGGACGAGGCCGCGTTCAGCAGCAGGCCGCCGGCCACAATGCGGCGGCGGTCGAGCGCGTCGGACACCACGCCCACCAAGGCGCCCGTCGCCAGCAGCGGCAGGCTGCGCGCCGCCGACACCACCGCGACCGCGAGGCTGGACCCGGTCGCCTGCAGCGTGAACAGCGCCGCCGCCAGCACCTCCAGCCACAGCATCGCGTTCGACACGCCGCCCGCGACCCAGAGCCGGACGAAGCCCGGCGCCCGCAGCAGGCCAGGCGCCGTGGCGAGGCTCACCGGGCCGGGGGAGCGGCAATGGCCGCGATGGCGGTCCTGGCCGCCTCGGCGCCGCTGTTCCAGATCGTAATCGCGCCGCTCCGGTCGGCGGCGATGGTATGTCGCGCGGCCGGTAGGACCCGAATATCC
>CAXUHK010000297.1:0-3043 GCA_964250775.1 uncultured Acetobacteraceae bacterium
GTCCAGCACCGCCTCGTCGATCGACAGCGTCCGCACCAGCGGCGTCATCGCCTGCATCAAGCCCCGCACCTGGCGTGCCGCCGCGCCGTACTTGGCGAAGTCGGGGCGGATCACCACCGCGTCCGGACAGGCCTGCAGCGCCTTCCACATCGGCATGGCGCTGCGGCAGCCGTGCAGCCGCGCCACGTAGCACGCCGCCGTGACGACGCCGCGCACGCCGCCGCCCACCAGCACCGGACGCCCCGCCAGCTCCGGCCGGTCGCGCTTCTCGACGCTGGCGAAGAACGCGTCGCAGTCGACATGCGCGAGGTGCAGGTCGAACAGCTCGGGGTGGCGCACGATCCGCCGGCCGCCGCAAACGTGGCAGGACAACGCCGGGCCAGCCGGCAGCAGCGCGTCGCAGTCCCGGCAGAACCCCGCCGGGGACGGGTCTACGGCGCCGGCCACATCCAGGCGGCGCCGCGCACGCCGGACGAGTCGCCGTGCGCGTTCTTGACCACCGGGGTGTTCACGAAGTCCGAGAACACATGCGTCTTCATCACCCGCGGCACCGCCTCGTAGAGGTGGTCCATGTTCGACAGCCCGCCGCCCAGCACGATGATGTCGGGGTCGAGCAGGTTGACGATCACCGCCAGCCCCCGCCCCAGCCGTTCGGCGTGGCGGATCAGCGCCGACTGCGCGCGCTCCTCGCCACCGGCGGCGCGGCCCGGGATGCTCGAGGCGTCGCGCGCGTCCGGCCCGTCGCAATCGATCGCGAGCGCGGTGCCGGACACCCAGCGCTCCATGCAGTTGTGCTGGCCGCACCAGCAGGCTGGACCCGGGATCTCGTCGGCGGTGGGCCAGGGCAGCGGCATGTGCCCCCATTCGCCGGCGATGCGGTGCGGCCCTTCGACCACGCGGCCATCGACCACGACGCCGCCGCCGCAGCCGGTGCCGATGATGACGCCGAACACCACCGACTTGCCGACGCCGGCGCCGTCCGAGGCTTCGCTCAGCGCGAAGCAGTTGGCGTCGTTGCCGACCCGGATGTCGCGCGCCAAGGCCTCGGCCAGGTCTTTGTCGAAGGCGTGGCCGTTGAGCGCGATCGAGTTGGCGTTCTTGACCAGCCCGGTCGCCGGGCTGATCACCCCGGGGATGCCGACGCCGACGCTGCCGGTGCCGCCCAGCGCGCCCTCGGCGCCGCGCACCAGGTCGGCGATGGCGCGGATCGAGTCGTCGTACAGCGGCGGGGTCGGCACCCGGGTGCGGTGGGTGAAGGCGCCGTCGGGGCCGAGCGCCACCACCTCGATCTTGGTGCCGCCGAGGTCGACGCCGAGGCGGAAATCGTAGCTCTTGCTCATGCGTTGCATCCTGCCGGGGATCGCCGTCTTGCTCAAGCGAACGCTGCGGCCGACATAGAGGGATGGCGTGAAGGACGGCCGATGAGCGAGACGCTGCTGGACGTGAAGGGCATGGCCTGCCCGCTGCCGGTGCTGCGCGCCAACCGGGCGCTGCGCGGGCTGGCCGGCGGCGAGCGGTTGCGGGTGCTGGCGACCGACCGCGCCGCGATCGCCGACTTCAAGGCGTTCTGCCGCGAGACCGGGCACGCCCTGGTGGCCTGGAGCGAGGATGCCGGCACGCTCAGCTTCGTCATCCGCAAGAAGGAGGACGCATGACCACGGCCCTGATCACCCACCCGGCCTGCCTCGCGCACGATCCCGGCCCAGGACACCCGGAGTCGCCGGGGCGGCTGCGGCACGTGCTGGCCGCGCTCGACGCCGACCGCTTCCGCCCGCTGCGACGCGAAGCCGCCCCGATGGCCAGCCGGGAGCAACTCGCACGGGTGCATCCGGCCGGGTATTGCGACGCGATCCTGGCGCTGGCCCCGGAGGCCGGTGAGCTGGTGGCACTGGACAGCGACACCTTCGTCGGTCCCGGCAGCCTGGAGGCGGCGTCGCGGGCCGCGGGCGGCGCCGTGCTCGCCGTCGACCGGGTGATGGGCGGCGAGGCGGCGAACGCCTTCGTCGCCGCCCGGCCGCCGGGGCACCACGCCGAGCGCCGGCGCGCCATGGGCTTCTGCCTGTTCTCCAACGCCGCCATCGCCGCCCGGCACGCGCAGGCGCGCTGGGGCGCAGCAAGGGTCGCGGTGGTCGATTTCGACGTCCATCACGGCAATGGCACCCAGGACGACTTCGCGGACGAGCCGACCCTGTTCTACGCCTCCTCGCATCAATCGCCCTGCTATCCCGGCACCGGCGACGCGTCCGAGACCGGGATCGCGCACAACATCTTGAACGTGCCGCTGCGACCGGGCACCGGCGGCGCCGAATTCCTTGCCGCCTGGGAGCGCACCATCCTGCCGGCGCTGGACGCCTGGGCGCCCGACCTGCTGATCGTCTCGGCCGGGTTCGACGCGCACCGCGCCGACCCGCTGGCGCAACTGCAGGTCGAGACCGCCGATTTCGGCCGGCTCACCGCCGGGCTGCTCGCGGTCGCGCACCAACGTTGCGGCGGCCGGCTGGTGTCGCTGCTGGAGGGTGGCTATGACCTCGCGGCACTCGCCGAGTCAGCGGCGGTGCATGTCGAGGTTCTGTTGCAGAATTGACACTGTACTGGCTTTTCCGTCACTGACTAGCTGGCACGCCCTGGCAGGCGTCGCTTTCTGCGTTCATCAATCTGCCGTCGCCAGGAGTTCGTTGATGTCGGGCATCCCGTCATCGTCCGCCGCCGCCTTGCCCGCCGAGTTGTCGTTCGAGGACGCCCTGGCCGAATTGGAGCGCATCGTGCGCGGCCTCGAAGGCGGGCAGCAGCGCCTGGAGGAGGCGATCACCGCCTATGAGCGGGGGTCGTTGCTGCGCCGCCACTGCGAGGCCAAGCTGCGCGAGGCCGAGATGCGGGTCGACAAGATCGTGACCGCCGGCGACGGCAGTGCGCAGCCCCAACCGGCCGACGAGGAGATCCCGTTTTGAACGCGCCCCTGCTGACCGCCAACATGCCGCCGGCGACGCCGATGCTCGACCGCGTCAACATCCCGTCCGACCTGCGCAACTTCTCCGCCGAGCAG
>CAXUHK010000298.1:0-2897 GCA_964250775.1 uncultured Acetobacteraceae bacterium
CCGCCTGGTCCACCCTCGGCCCATCCGCGCGCCGGGCCAAGCTCACGCGAGCGGCGGCGCTGCTGGAGGCTCGCGTTTCGGAGTTCGTGGTGGCGATGGCCGAGGAGACCGGGGCCACCGAGGGCTGGGCACGTTTCAACGTCATGCTGGCCGCCAACATGCTGCGCGAGGCCGGCGCCGCGACCACGCAGGTCGCCGGCGAGGTGATCCCGTCGGACAAGCCCGGCCTGATGGCGATGGCGGTGCGCCAGCCGGTCGGCGTGGTGCTCGGCATGGCACCCTGGAACGCGCCGGTGATCCTGGGCGTGCGCGCCGTCGCCATGCCGCTGGCCTGCGGCAACACCGTCGTCCTGAAGGCCTCGGAGATGTGCCCGGCGACGCACGGCCTAATCGGCGACGTGCTGCGCGAGGCCGGGCTCGACGGCGGCGTGGTCAACGTCATCAGCAACGCGCCAGCCGACGCGGCGCGCATCGTCGAGGCGCTGATCGCGCATCCCGTCGTGCGCCGGGTCAACTTCACCGGCTCCACGCGGGTCGGCCGCGTCGTGGCCGAGGCGGCGGCGCGGCACCTGAAGCCCGCTTTGCTGGAACTGGGCGGCAAGGCGCCGCTGGTGGTGCTGGACGACGCCGACCTCGACGAGGCGGTGCGCGCGGCGGCGTTCGGCGCGTTCATGAACCAGGGCCAGATCTGCATGTCGACCGAACGCATCGTGGTCGACGGCGCCGTCGCCGACGCCTTCGCCGAGAAGCTGGCGCGCAAGGCCGCGACCCTGGTCGCCGGCGACCCGCGCCGGGCCGCGACCCCGCTCGGCTCGATGATCGGGCTGGAGGCGGTGGAGCGGCTCGACGCGCTGGTCAAGGACGCGGTGTCGCGCGGCGCCCGCATCCTGGCCGGCGGGCACGCGCGCGGCACGCTGATGGACGCGACCGTGCTCAATCACGTGACGCCCGCGATGCGGGTCTACGGCGAGGAGTCGTTCGGCCCGCTGGTCTCGATCGTGCGGGTGAGCGGGGTCGAGGAAGCGGTCCGGGTCGCCAACGACACCGAGTACGGCCTCGCCGCCGCGGTGTTCGGCCGCGACGTCGCCCGCGCGATGAACGTGGCGCGGCGGATCGAGTCCGGCATCTGCCACATCAACGG
Source organism: uncultured Acetobacteraceae bacterium (assembly GCA_964250775.1). Classification (GTDB taxonomy): domain Bacteria; phylum Pseudomonadota; class Alphaproteobacteria; order Acetobacterales; family Acetobacteraceae; genus CAVRQM01. Next base: position 1,142 of record CAXUHK010000298.1, read on the forward strand.
GCCGACGGTGCAGGACGAGGCGCAGATGCCGTTCGGCGGCGTCAAGGAGTCCGGCTACGGTCGCTTTGGCGCGCGCGCCGCGATCCACGAGTTCACCGAGCTGCGCTGGATCACCATCGCCACCGAGCCGGGGCACTTCCCGATCTAGGCCGAGACAAACAAGAAAACGGGAGAGTCCAGATGGTCACGCCGCCGATCCTATCTGCCGAGATGTCACGTCGCGGGTTGATCGGGGCGGCAGCGGCGGGCGCTCTGGCCGGCCGCCGCGCCTACGCGGCCGCCGACGCGACGCTGAAAGTCGGCTTCATCAGCCCGCGCACCGGAGCGCTGGCCGGGTTCGGCCAGACCGACGGCTACGTGCTGGACCTGGCACGCAAGGCGCTGGCGAACGGCTTCGCCGCAGGGGGCAAGACCTACGCGGTCACGATCCTCGACCGCGACACCCAATCCGACCCGTCGCGCGCCAGCCAGCTCGCCAAGACACTCATCAACGGCGACCGGGTCGATTTGATGCTGGCGGTGTCCACGCCCGAGACGATCAACCCGGTGGCCGACGCCTGCGAGGCGGCGGGGATGCCGTGCCTGTCGACCGTGATGCCGTGGCAGGCCTGGTACTACGGCCGCGGCGCCAAGCCGGGGCAGCCCTCGCCGTTCAAGTGGACCTACCATTTCGGGTTCGGCGTCGGCGAGTTCTATAAGACCTATCTCTCGCAATGGAACCTGGTGCCCACCAACAAGAAGGTCGCGGTGCTCTACCCGAACGACGCTGATGGCAACGCGATCCGCGCCAACCTGGCGCCGCTGCTGGCGGCGCAGGGCTACGCCATCGTCGATCCCGGCCCGTACGAGGACGGCACCACCGACTACTCGGCGCAGATCGCGGCGTTCAAGCGCGAGCGCTGCGAGATCTTCAACTCGTTCCCGATCCCGCCCGACTTCGCGGCGTTCTGGCGGCAGGCGACGCAGCAGGGCTTCGCGCGGCGGGTGAAGATCTGCCAGACCGCCAAGACCGGGCTGTTCCCAAGCCAGATGGAGGCGCTCGGCCGCATCGGCGTCAACATCGCCAGCGCCGCCTATTGGCACAAGGCGTTCCCTTACAAGTCCTCGCTGACCGGCACCAGTAGCGGCGAGCTGGCCGACGGCTACGAGCGGGAATCGGGCAAGCAGTGGACGCAGCAGCTCGGCGCCAGCCTGGCGCTGCTCGACGCCGGGTTCGCGGCACTGCGCGCGGCCTCGGACCCAGGCGACAAGGCGGCGGTAGCGAAGTCATTGGCGACGCTCAAGGCCGGCACCATCGGCGGCCTGGTGGACTTCACCAGCGGCCCTGTGCCCAACGTCGCGACCGGGCCGATCATCGGCACGCAATGGGTCAAGGCCGCGCCCGGCAGCAGGTTCAAGCTCGACTACGTGGTGACCGAGCACGCGACCGACCCGAACGTGCCGGTGGGCGCCAGGCTGCTGCCGTATGCCGGCTGAGCCGATCCTGGTGGCGGCTGGCGTCGGCAAGCGGTTCGGCGCGTTGGTCGTGCTGGAGGGCGTGGACTTCGCCATGCGCGGCGACGAGGCGGTCGGCATCGTGGGACCGAACGGGGCGGGCAAGACCACCTTCCTCGCCGTGCTGTCCGGCGCGCACGCCGCCAGCGCGGGCACGGTGCGGTTCGGGGCCGAGGACGTGACCCGGCTTCCGGTGGCGGAGCGGTGCCGGCGCGGCATCGTGCGCACGCACCAAATCCCCTGCCCGTTCGGGGCCATGACG
>CAXUHK010000299.1:0-2875 GCA_964250775.1 uncultured Acetobacteraceae bacterium
GCTGGCGTTGTCGGTGCTGATCGTCTGCTTCAACCAATTCGACTACACGCTGCAAACGCTGACCTCGCTCGCCCCGCAGCTCGGCTGCGGCGCCGAGGTGATCCTGGTCGACAACGCCTCGACCGACGCGACCGCGCGCGTCGAGCAATACGTCCACGGCCTTACCGTGATCCGCCTGCAGCGCAACGCCGGCTTCGTGCGCGCCGTCGCCCTGGCCGCACAGGGCGCGCGCGGCCGGCACCTGCTGCTGCTCAACAACGACGTGACGCTCGGCCACGGCGCGGTCGCGCGGGCCGTGCGGCGGCTCGACGACGACCCCGGCACCGGCGCCGTCGGCGCCAAGGTGGCGCGCGCCCACGGGTTGCTGCAGGAGGCCGGCGGCATCGTCTGGAACGACGGCACCACCATGGGCTATGGCCGCGACGCCGACGCCGACGCCGCCGAGTTCAACTTCGTGCGCGACGTCGATTACTGCTCCGGCGTGTTCCTGATGGTCCGCCGCTCCGCCTGGCTGCGTCTCGGCGGTTTCGACGACGGCTACGCGCCGGCCTACTACGAGGACACCGATTTCTGCCTGCGGCTGTGGGAGGCCGGGCTGCGCGTCGTCTACGACCCGCTGGTGGTGGTCTGGCACCTCGAATACGGCAGCTCGCGCAACCCCATGGCGCCGGTGGCGCACATGAAGCGCAACCGGGCGCGGTTCGTGCGGCGGCACATGGCGACGTTGCAGCGGCGACGCGTCGACCGGCCGCAGAACCTGCTCCCCAGCCGCGACCGGGCGCGCTTCGCCGGTCGCGTGCTGTTCGTCGACGACACGGTGCCCTTCCCCGGCCACGGCTCCGGCTTCGTCCGCGCCGCCGCCATCGTGCGCTGCCTGTCGCGGCTCGGCTACTTCGTCAGCGTGTTCCCGATGAACGGCGCGTCGGACGAGGGGCGCCCCGACTACCCGGAGCCCGACTACCCGGAAACCGTCGAACTGCTGGCCGACCGGGATTTCGACCAGTTCGACGAGTTCCTGCGCGAGCGCGAGGATTACTATGACTTCGCCTGGTTCAGCCGCACGCACAACCTCTCCCGCGTGGTCGACCGCTACCCCGACGCGGTGCGCCGGCTGGGACGCTGCGGCCTGGTGCTGGACACCGAGGCGCTGGCGTGCAACCGCGACGGTCCCGACCGGCCGCCGAGCCTGCGCGCCGAGTTCCGCTACGTCCACCTGGCGCAAAAGGTGCTCGCGGTAAGCCCCGGGGAGCGGCGGCAACTGACTGCGTTCGGCCTGCCCGATGTCGGCCTGCTCGGCCACGCGCTAAGCGTCGACCCGCTTCCGGCCGGCTTCGCCGAGCGCCGGGGATTGCTGTTCGTGGGCAGCCTGCACGGACACGACACGCCGAATTTCGACTCCGTGCGGTGGTTCGCGACCGAGGTGCTGCCACAGGTGCGCCCGCGGCTCGGCGGCGTGGCGCTGCATGTGGCCGGCTACGTGGCGCCCGGCCTCGACCTCGGGCCGTTGAGGGTGCCGGGCGTGGTGCTGCACGAGTTCATCCCGGACCTCGGCCCGCTTTACGGCGCGTGCCGGCTGTTCGTGGCCCCCACCCGCTATGCCGCCGGCATCCCGCATAAGGTCCACGAAGCGGCGGCGCGCGGCTTGCCGGTGGTGGCGAGCGCGCTGCTGGCCGAGCAACTCGGATGGGACGACGAGCCGCTGGCGGTGGCCGCGACCGGCGACGCCGCGCATTGGGTCGAGGTGCTGTGCGCCGCCTATGGCGACGCGTCGGCATGGTCGCGGCGGCGAGAGGCTGCGGCGGGGCGGGTCGCGGCCGAGTGCTCGGAGACCGGGTTCCTCGCCGCGGTCGAGGGCGCGTTGCGCGACGCCGCGCGATGAGGTCGGGCGGCAGGGCGGTGCTGACCCGGGCGGCGGAGCGGCAAGCCACCGTGCTCGACGTGCTGATGTGCTACCAGGTGTTCCTGGGCCGTGGCCCGGAGAACGAGCATGTCGTCGAAACCGGCACGCGCAACTCGGTGCGCGCGCATTTCCGCGCCTTCTTGCAAGCGGACGAGTTCGAGCAGGAGGTGCTGGGGCGCCTGCGCGACGGCGCTCGGCTGCCGCATGAGCGGCTTGGCCCTGGGCCTTCGAGCGCCCACCTGGCATGGGTCGCGCGGCACCTGCACTTGCCTCCGGCCGAGCGCGCCGGCCTACTGCGGCTGCGCGGCTGGCCCGAGTTGCTCACCCTGATCAGCCGCGCCGACCAGCGCGACGGCAGCGACCCGGCGCTGCGCCTCACCGAGCCGGTGCCGCTGCCGAGCGGCGTGTTGTTGCGCCCGACCGCCGAGTGCGTGGTCTGCCTCGGTCCGGCAAGCGACGACTGGATCGAGGGCTGGGCGGTGCTGCCCGGCGACCCCGGCCGCCGACTCGAGATCGAGTTCGGCATCGAGGGTGGGCCGGTGGCGCGCCAGCGGGCCGAGCAGGACCGGCCCGAGGTGGCCGTGCTGTTCGGGGGCGATGGGCGCGCCGGGTTCGCCTTCGGGCCGTTGCCGGAGTTGGCCGAGGGCGTCGCCTGCGTGGCGCTGCTGCGCGTCTGGGCGGAGGAGCCACTTACCGAATGGTTGCGGGTGTGCGTGGAGCCGCAGGCCGGGCTATAGCTGCCGGCGCGGCGAAACGGCGGAGCGGGCATGACCGACGAGAGGGTGGACCGGGCGGCAGCGGCGCTGCGCGAGGCCGGTGCCGACTGGGCGGTGCTGACCGGGCTCGACGCGGTGGCGTACGCGAGCGGCTACGCGCCGAGCTTCGAGGCCGGCCCGTCGCCGTTCGCCGCCGGCCCGACCGTGGCGCTGGTAAGCCGCCGTGGCCAGGTCGGCCTGCTGGCGCCCGGCGCCGGGC
>CAXUHK010000300.1:0-2709 GCA_964250775.1 uncultured Acetobacteraceae bacterium
GGCGCTCAGCGTGCGGTCCGCCGTCGCCAGCAGCGTGTGGGCGGTGCCGCCATCACGGGCGCGCAGCAGTTCCAGGCTGGCGCGGGTGGCGGCGTCCATCTCCAGTCGCCCGGCCTGGGCTTGCCGCAGCGGCGGCGCCAATGGCGGCAGCTTGCCGGCGGCGGTCATCGCCACGTAGTCGAGCGCCTGGGCCGCCGCCATCGCCTCGGCGTCGGAGAACTCGCCCAGGGCCTCCAGGCTGCGGGCGGCGAACGCCTCGGCCAGCCGACGCCGGGCGATCAGCGCCGGGGGCGCCGCAACGGCCCCCTCCGGCGCGCGCTTGGCCAACCACGCGCCCAGCGGCAGCGAGTCGGGCGCCAGGATTTCCGCCGGGTCGAGCCGTCCCAGCAGCGCCGGCACCCCGTCGGCGGTCAGCGACTGGGTCTCGAACGCGCCGGTCGAGACGTCGAGCCACGCCGCCCCCACCGCCTGCCCCTGCACGGCCAGCGCCAGCAGGCGGTTCGGTCGCCCGGCCTCCAGCAGCGCGTCCTCGGTCAGCGTGCCGGGGGTGACTAGGCGCACCACGGCGCGCGCGATCGGCGCCTTGCCGGAGCGCTGCTTGGCGGTCTCGGTCTGCTCGGCCACGGCGACGCGGAAGCCGCGCCGGATCAGCCGCAGCAGGTAGCCCTCCATCGCGTGTACCGGCACGCCGCAGAGCGGGATCGGCTGCCCGTCATGGCTGCCGCGCCGGGTCAAAGCGAGGCCCAGCGCCGGGGCCGCCGCCTCGGCGTCGTCGAAGAACAGCTCGTAGAAGTCGCCCATGCGGAACAGCAGCAGCGCGTCCGGGTGCGCCGCCTTGCACGCGAACCACTGCGCCATCGCGGGCGAGGCGCCGGCGGCGTCGCGGCTGGGGCTGCTGGAGGCCATGCCACGGTTTAGCCGGACACGGCGAGCCTGTCAGCTTGCCGACGCTGGCGGGGCCGGCGACCCGCACCATATCGGTTCCATGGCGATTCTATTGCTGCTGTTCATCGTCGCCGCCATCGCGACCACCGGCCTCGACCTGGCGCTGCGCGCGCGACAGGCCGCGTTCGTCGCGCGCCACCGCGGCGCGGTGCCGGCGGGCTTCGCCGCCACCGTTAGCCTGGCGGACCACCAGCGCGCCGCCGACTACGAACGCGCCCGGCTGCGCCTCGGCGCCGCCGGCTCCTTGTTCGGCCTGGTGGTGGCGCTGGGCTGGGCCTGCTTCGGCTACGACGCCCTTTATGCCGGCGTGGCCGCCCTCGTGCCCTCCGGCCTGTCCCGCGGCGTGCTGTTCCTGCTCGCCATTGGCGCCCTGTCGAAGCTGCTGGCGCTGCCGTTCGGCCTCTTGCGCACCTTCCGGGTCGAGCAGCGCTTCGGCTTCAACCGCACCAGCGCCGGCGCCTACGCGATCGACCAGCTCAAGGGCACCGCCCTGTCGCTGGCGATCGGCGCGCCGCTGCTCTATGGCCTGTTGTGGCTGATGGACCGGCCAGGCCCGTGGTGGCTTTGGGCGTGGCTTGGCCTGATGCTCCTGATGCTGGCGATGATGGACGCCTACCCGCGCTGGATCGCGCCCCTGTTCAACCGCTTCACGCCGCTCGACGGCCCGCTCCGCCTGCGGGTCGAGGCGCTGCTGCAACGCTGCGGGTTCCGGGCCTCCGGCCTGTTCGTCATGGACGCCTCGCGCCGCTCGTCGCACGGCAACGCCTACTTCTCCGGCCTCGGCCGCAGCAAGCGCATCGTCCTGTTCGACACGCTGGTCGCCGGCAACAGCGAGGCCGAGCTGGAGGCGGTGCTGGCGCACGAGCTGGGCCACTTCAAGCTGAACCACATCCTGTTCGGCTTGCTGCAGACCGCCGTGGTCATGTTCCTGGCGTTGTTCGCGATCGGCGTGCTGGCCCGGCAGCCCTGGCTGCTGCCCGGCTTCGGCATCGCGCACCAGGACCACGCGCTGGCATTGGTCGTGTGCGTGCTGATCGTGCAGATGGCCGGACCGTTGCTCGGCGTCGCGGCCAACTGGGTAAGCCGCCGCCACGAATACCAGGCCGACGACTTCGCCCGCCGCATGGTGGGGGCGGAGCCGATGGTGTCCGCCCTGCTGCGGCTGTCGCGGGACAACGCCAGCACCCTGACCACCGATCCGCTCTACGCCCTGGTCAACTTCAGCCACCCGCCGGTGCCGCTGCGCGTTCGGCGGCTTCAGACCGTTGAGGGTGCCTGACGACCGATCAATCGGCGCGCTGCCAGCCGCGCTCGGACTGTCGCCAATACGCCGGCGTGTGGCCCTGCGCGCGGAGCGCGGCCCAGCGCCGGCGCGCGGCCTGCACCGCGTCCGAGTCGGTGCCGTCGAACAGGTCGAAGCCACGCTCGAACGCGCCCATGCGCTCGCTTTGCGCGCCGTGCACCAGGAACAAGTAGCGGGCGCCGTTGGGCGCCGCGTCGTCGGGCGCCAGCCAGATCGGCTGCAGGTCCGCGTCGCCATCGGTCTCGGTGCCGTGCGGCAGCCAGTCGGGGTCGGCGCAGCGCCACAACGCGGCGTCGAGTTCGGCGATGCGGCCAGGGTCGCCGCACATCACCGCCGCGCGCTGCCCCGCCGCCAGGGTCTTGCCCAACAGCGTCGGCAACGCCTGCTCCAGGGTGGAGCGGGTCAGGTGGTAGAACCCGATCTCGGCCAAGCTCAGCCCTCCCCGCCCTACCCCTCGTAGT
>CAXUHK010000301.1:0-2611 GCA_964250775.1 uncultured Acetobacteraceae bacterium
CGGCCCGGGTGCGCGCGGCCGCCGGCCGGCGGCCGCCCGCCGCGCGGGCGCAGTTGGCCGAGGATCTGGCGGGCGCCATGAGCACCCATGTCGCCTACTGCGTGCGCGCCGACGCGCCTTGGCGGCCCCCCGAGGCGACGCCGGCTTCGGTCCCGGTCATGCGCGAGGTGCCGGGCGAGGCGTTGGCGGCGCAAATCCGTGCCGACGGCGTGCTGTCGCTGGCGGTCGAGGGCGAGCCGCTCGCGGTGCCGCTGCCGCCGCTCGCCGGAGCCATCCTGCGGCTGATAGACGGCCAGCGCAGCTTGGGCGAGATCGTCGCCATCATGATCGCCAGGGGCGTCGCAGCGGCCAGCGTCGAACGGGCATGGCGGGAGACGTACGAGCGCCTGTCCGCGGCGAACCGGGTCCTGCTGGCGCCCCCGGCTTGATTGCTGTCAGGCGTCGTACGAGACCAGCGCCTCGATCGGCACGTCGAGGCGGCCGCGACCCGCCAGGAACGTCAACTCGATCAGCACCGCCGCGGCTGCCACCTCGGCTCCGACCTGGCGCAGCAGCGCCAAGCCTGCCGCCATGGTGCCGCCGGTCGCCAGCAGGTCGTCTACCAGCACCACGCGGGCACCCGGCCGGATGGCGTCCGCCTGGATCTCGATCCGGTCCTCGCCGTATTCGAGCGCATAGTCGAGGCCGGTCACGGCGCCCGGCAGCTTGCCGCGCTTGCGCAGCATGACGAAGCCGCAGCCGAGCTTGAGCGCCAACGGAGCCGCCAGCAGGAAGCCGCGCGACTCGACGCCGGCCAGCAGGTCCGGCCGATAGGTGCCCACGGCCTTGGCCATCCGCCCCATCGTCACCTGCCAGGCATCGGCGTCGCGCAGCAGGGTGGAGATGTCGTAAAACAGGATCCCCGGCTTGGGAAAGTCCGGTATGCCTCGGATATGATCCTTCAGGTCCATGCCGCGTCCGCTCCGTGATGCGCACCAACACTAGCGCCCGGCCGCCGCCCGGAGTAATTCCCCGCCATGTCACGGGTTCCAGTCGCGGTGATCGGCGGATTGCTCGGCTTCGCCGCCTATGTCGCAGTCGTCGTCGCCCTGGGCGACCGCGTCGCGCATGTCCACTGGGCGGTGCAGGGTCTCTACTTCGTGGTGGTCGGAACCGTCTGGGTGATGCCGGTGCGCTGGCTCATGCTCTGGTCGGTGCATCAGCGTTAGCCGATACCGACGCCAGGTTGGCCAGCAGGAACTCACGCAGTTCGGCGTCTCGCATCGGGACCAGACGGGCAGGCGCACAGGCCAGCGCCACTGCGGCGATCGTCGCCTCGACCACCAGGAACTCCACGACGACGCACTCCTCGTCGTATCCCGGACGGCAGGCTACGCCCGCACGCCGGCCGCCGTGGCATAGGCCGACCACGATCCCGTCCATATGGTCGCCGTCGTCATGAAGGTAACGAACGGCGTCCCCAAGGGCCAAACTGTCCAGCGACTGCGCCACGATACCGTTCCCACGTTGAAGTGATGCTTTATTCACGGTCGCGGGAAAATTGTCCAGTCAACATGTGTTTGGTTTTAGAGACAGATGCCGAAAACAATCTGCGGCCGTCACAGCCCCGTTGGCGCGCTGGCGAGCAACGCCCAAGCGACCAGGATCATCCGGTCGTCGCGCACGTCTCCAAGACGTGCCGATGCAATGCAGCACGATTCGGACATTGCGCAAGGAGTAGGAGCCGCCACGGTCAGGAGGGTCCAAGCTCGGACTGTCTCGCGAAACCGATCCCAACATTTTCGTTGTAGCCCAAAATGGTAGGCCGGTGACGGCGCATCGGAAATTCTGGATTTCGGCTGTGCAAGCAAGTCGCAAGGGGTAAGTGTCACTACTGACCATCCCCCCCGGTATGGTGGACACCTCGACTAAGCTCGTGCGGGAGCGGAGGTGCCAAAGGTTCCGCGCGCGAAGCGCGGGGAAAGGCAGTGGAGGGGCCTCTCACGCAGGTGGCGTCCGAGTTGGGCCTGGAGCCGTCGGTGCTGCGGCGCTGGCGCAGCCTGGCGAATGGGCCTGGACAGGCGCCATCCGCGGTTCGGCCGGGCGCCACAACAACCGTGATGTCGGCTGAGCAGGCAGAGATCGCCACCTAACGCAAGGAACTCGAGCGGGCGCAGGTGGAGCGCGACATCCTAAAGAAAGCAGTCGGCATCTTCTCGATCCCGCCGAGATGAGGTTCCGTTTCATCGAGGGCCACCGCGAGGTGTTCCCCGAGCGGGTCACGTGTTCGGTGCTGCGGGTCAGCGCCAGCAGCTACTATGCCTGGCGCAACCGGCCGGAAAGCGCCCGCGCTACAGCGAACAGGGCGAGCGACCAAGGAGCGAGGGGCTGGCCGGCGACATCCGCCGCGTGCACGCCAGCAGCCGTCGCCGCTACGGCAGTCCAAGGGTGCGCGCCGCCTTGCGGGCCGAGGGCGGAGGCAGCCAAGGTTTCGCCGGCGACGCCGGGGGAAAGCTGCCGGAGGGAGCCGGGTGGGACATAACCGCGTGGCACGGCTCATGCGCCGGCACGGCATCCGTGCGCACCAGCGGCGGGCATGGCCGCAAGACTACGGACAGCGACCATGCCTTCC
>CAXUHK010000302.1:0-2533 GCA_964250775.1 uncultured Acetobacteraceae bacterium
TCTGGTACAAGCGCACCGGGCGGCGCGTGTTCCTGATGGCGCCGCTGCACCACCATTTCGAGAAGAAGGGCTGGGCCGAGCCCACCATCGTCATCCGGTTCTGGATCATCTCGATGATCCTGGCGCTGGTCGGCCTCGCCACGTTGAAGATCCGATGAACTTCCCGCGGGACATCTTCGCCGGGCAGCGCTACGCCGTGGTCGGCCTCGGCCGCAACGGCTTGCCGGCGGCGCGGGCGCTGGTCGCCATGGGTGCCGACGTGACCGCCTGGGACGACGCGCCTGTCGCGCGCGTCGCCGCCGACGGCTTGAGGGTTTGCGAACCTTTTCTTCTCGGGCTGAGCGGTTTGGTGTTGTCCCCCGGGATCGCGCACCGGCTGCCGAAGCCGCATCCGATCGCGGCGGCCGCGATGGCGGCCGGGGTGCCAGTCCTGTCGGATGCCGACCTGCTCTATCCCGCGGGGCGCGCCGCCGGCTCGAAGGCGCGCTTCGTCGGCGTCACTGGCACCAACGGCAAGAGCACGACGACGGCGTTGCTGGCGCACATCCTGGCCGGAGCCGGCGTGCCGGTCGCGGCCGGCGGCAATCTCGGGGCCGCCGCGCTGGCGCTGCCGCTGCTGCCCCACGATGGTGTGTACGTACTCGAAATGTCCTCCTACATGTTGGAGCGAATCGCGACGTCGAGGTTCGATGTCGCAACGATGCTGAACCTGAGCCCCGATCATCTCGACCGCCATGGCGACATGGCCGGCTACGCGCAGGCCAAGCGGGCGATCTTCGCGCGCCAGACCGCGGACGACGTCGCGGTCATCGGCATCGACGACGCGCCTTCGCGCGAGATGGCGCTGTGGCTGCGCCGGCAGCCCGGCCGGGTGGTGGAGGTCGCCATCGGCGCCGCGCCGGGGCTTGACCGCGCCATCGCCCTGCCGGGCGCGCACAACGCGCAGAACGCCGCCGCCGCCGCCGCGATGGCGGGAGCACTCGGCGTGGCGGACGCCGCCATCGCCGACGGCATCGCGAGCTTCCCCGGATTGCCGCATCGCCAGCAGGCGGTCGGCAAAGCCGACGGCGTAGCCTTCATCGACGACAGCAAGGCGACCAACGCCGACTCCGCGGCACGGGCGCTGGCCTGCCACGACCGGATCGTGTGGATCGCCGGCGGCATCGCGAAGGCGGGCGGCATCGCCACGCTGCTGCCGTACTTTCCCCGCATCCATCACGCCATGCTGATCGGCCGAGACGCGGAGTTGCTGGCTGAGACGTTGCGCGCCGCCGGCGTATCGCACGGCATCGCCGGCACGCTCGACGTCGCGGTGCCGGCCGCGTTCGCGCGCGCGCGGCACGACAGGATCGCCACGGTGCTGCTCTCCCCGGCCTGCGCCAGCTTCGACCAGTACAGCGGCTTCGAGGCGCGCGGCCAACATTTCGCGAGTCTCGTGGCGCAGTTGCGGGGGGCCGCCTGATGCCCGCGCTGTCACGTGCCGACACCTCGGTGCTGGGGCGCTGGTGGTGGACGGTCGACCGCTGGACGCTGCTCGCCGTCACCGTGCTGATCGGCTTCGGCTACGTCATGGTGTTGGCCGCCAGCCCCGCCGTCGCCGAGCGCATCCACGAGGCGCGCGACATGCTGGTCGCCAAGCAAGTCGTGTTCCTGCTGCTGGCCGGGCTGGTGGTGGTCGCGGTGTCGCTGCTGACACCCAAGGGCGTGCGGCGGGTGGCGCTGGCGGGCTGCCTGGTCGCCATGGCGCTGACGGCGCTGACCATGGTGATCGGCGTCGACATCAAGGGCGCCCGGCGATGGCTCGCCCTCCCTGGATTGTCGCTGCAGCCGAGCGAATTCCTGAAGCCGTGCTTCGCCGTGGTGGCGGCCTGGTTGCTGGCCGAGGGCAAGCGGCCCGGCCCGTTCCCCGGCATGGCGATCGCTTTCGCGGTGTTCGCGGTGATCGCCGTGCTGCTGAAGTCGCAGCCGGACATCGGCATGTTGGCGGTCGTCACCGGCGTGTTCTTCATCCAGTTGTTCGTGGCCGGGCTCAACATCGTGCTGGTCGGCGGGCTGGCTGGCGCGATCACGCTGGGCGGCATCGGCGCCTACGTGTTCTTCGCCCATGTGCGCAGCCGGGTGACGCGGTTCCTCGACCCGGCGGCGGGCGACAATTACCAGGTCAACCGCGCGCTGGAGGCGTTCGGCAGCGGCGGGCTGATGGGGCGCGGACCGGGAGAGGGCCACGTCAAGGACGTGCTGCCCGACGCCCACGCCGACTTCGTGTTCGCCGTCACCGGCGAGGAGTTCGGCCTGGTGGTGTGCCTGGTGCTGATCGCGGTGTTCGCCTTCATCGTGCTGCGCGGCCTACTGCGCCTGGTGGCGGAAGGCGACATGTTCGTGGTGCTGGCGGCGAGCGGGCTGCTCGCGAGCTTCGGCTTGCAGGCGTTCGTCAACATGGCCTCCACCCTGCATTTGATCCCGACCAAGGGCATGACGCTGCCGTTCGTCTCGTACGGCGGCTCGTCGGCGCTGGCGGTCGCGTTCGCCATGG
>CAXUHK010000303.1:0-2502 GCA_964250775.1 uncultured Acetobacteraceae bacterium
GGCATCGGGCTCGCCGAAATAGCTGTATTCGTAGCGCGGCAGCACGTAGGGCAGGTCCGCCTGCACCACCGAGCTCGCCAGCCCCTGGTAGAGCCGCGCGTCGATCTTCGAATAGGCGCCCTGGCCGCCGCCCTCGGCGCGGCGGCCAGGGCGAGCGGGGCGTCGCCGGGCAGGCCCATTCCGGCAAGGCTGGCCGCGAGTTGCCGGCTCGGCCCCGACTCCACCTGCACCCGGACCGCCGTGGCCTCGGGGCCGAGGCCCAGCAGGCGCGCGGCCCGGCGCGACAGGCCGAGGACGCGACCGCGCCGCGCCGGCCCGCGATCGTCGAGCCGCACCAGGAGCTGTCGGCCGTTGTCGAGGTTGGTCACTCGCGCCACGCAGGGAAGCTGCAGCGTCGGGTGCGCGCCCACCAGCGCCGCGGGGTCGAACGCCGCGCCGTCGCTGGCCAGCTTCCCGTGCGGCCCGATCACGACGGCGAGGCCGGTCGCGTCGTACTCGAAATCGGCGCGCGGATAGCGGTAGACCCCGCCCGCCGCGTACGGCGGCCCGACCACGAGGCGGATGGCCGGCGCCGACGGCGAGGATTGCTGGCGGCACGACGCGCAGGCGACCAGCGCCGCCAGCAGCGGCGCTGCCCTCACGCGGTGATCCTGTCGCCCAGCAGCCCCACGCAGACGCAGTAGAAGTCCGACGGGTTGTAGCGCCGCACGGCGCGGAAGTTCGGGTGGTAGACGAGGAACGCGTCGCCGCCCTCGCCGCCCGGCAGCAGCAGCGCGGCGTTGCCGCCGCCGCCGCGCAGCGCGCCGCCATCGATCCGGCGCACCCCCAGGCGCGACCACTCGGCCACCGGCAGCAGGTGCTCGCGCCCGACCTGGTACGGCGACAGCCCGGCCGGGGCCAGCACCGTGTCGCCCCAGGCGCGGTCCGACTGCCAGCCTTCGCGCGCCAGGTAGTTGGCGGTCGAGGCGAACACGCAGCCGAGGTCGCCCCAGATGTCGCGCCGCCCGGTGCCGCCCCAGTCGACCGCGTATTTCAGGAAGCTGTCGGGCATGAACTGGGTCTGGCCCATGGCGCCGGCGTAGCTGCCGGTCATCTGCGCCGCCCCGATGTCGCCGTGGTCGAGGATGCGCAGCGCGTCCATCAGCTCGCTGCGGAAGAACCCCGCCCGGCGGCCCTCCCAGGACAGCGTCGCCAGCGCGTCGATCACGTTGAAGCCGCCGGTCGCCTGGCCGAAGTTCGATTCCAGGCCCCAGATCCCCATGACCATGCCCGGCGGCACCGCGTAGTGCGCCGAGACCCGCGCCAGCAGCGTGCGGCTCCCGGCGTAGAACTGCCGCCCGCGCGCCACCCGCGCGTCGGACACGATGCGGGCGCGGTACTGCTGCCAGGTCAGGGTGAACTCCGGCTGGTGCCGGTCGAGTTCGATCACCTTGGGGTTCGGCTCCAGCCCGTCGAGCGCCTGGCGCAGCGTGCGCGGCGCAATGCCGCGACGCGCCGCCTCGTCGCGCACGCCGGCCAGGAACGCCGCGAAGCCGGCATTGCGCGCCGGGACCAGCGGCGCCGCGGCGGCGGCCAGCAAGGCGCGGCGGGTCGGCACGCTAGAAGCGCACCGACAGCGCCAGCGAGCCGAACTGGTGCAGGCCGCCCTTCTGATACTTGAACTCCTGGGTCTGCAGCACGTGCGTGTAGGTCAGCCGCGCGCCGAACGCCATCAGCGCCAGGCCGCCCTGGAACTCGCCCACCAGCGGCTTGAGCTTGGCGCTGGGGCTGCTGCGGAAGTCGCTGCCCTCGATGGTGATGTCGCGCGCGACCCCCTGGCCGTCGGCGCCGGCGAACACGTACCAGGCGAACGGCCGCACCGGCTTGAACGCGTCGCCGCCGGAGATGCCGGGGCGCGGCCGGGCCGTGCCGTAATCCGATTGCAGCCCCTGGCCCAGCCGGAACTGCAAGCCGCCCTCGCCATAGATGCGGACGTTGCCGACGCCGACCGAGGCGTCGACCAGCGAATCGGTCTCCAGGCCGTAGAGTTGCCCCACCGGCAGCCGCCAGGTGCGCGCCGAGAGGAACTCGACCGCAGGCTCGTTGTGGAGCTGGTAGTGCCAGCCGTTGTTGTGGTTCTGCGAGATCAGGTCGTGGAAGCCGTTCTGGATCTGCTCGCCCAGCGCCCACGGCCCGACCACGCCGGCGCTGGCCACGATCGTGCTGCGGGTGTTCTCGCCATCGGTGATGACGCCGAGGTTGGCCAGGAGCACTCCGGCGTAGGGCCGGTCGTTCGGCTGCGGGGTGAAGGCCGCGGTGTTGGCGGGCGTGTAGATCTGCTGCGTGATGTCGAAGGTGAGCCGCTGGTCGCCGTCGCCGTAAAACGCGTGGCCGATGTCCTGGGCGAACTGCGGCACCGCGTCGGTGCCCGAGGTGTAGCCGAGGCGCAGGCCGTTGACGTAGTAGCGGTCGGTGAGCTTGGCCGTGCTCAGGGACGCGTTCTCGTCCTGCAGCGTGTAGATC
>CAXUHK010000304.1:0-2487 GCA_964250775.1 uncultured Acetobacteraceae bacterium
GCACCAGCGCGATCGCCACCGCCTCCTCCTGCTCGTCGGCGGCGTCGAGGCGGGACAGGCCGGCGGTCTCGGCCGCGCCGGCGTCGCGCCAGGTGTCGCGCGCCGTGGCCGGCCGCCGTGCCGTCGCGAGGGTGGCGGCGCGGCCGGGCGGTACCGCGCCGGCGTCGTCCCATTGCGCCACGGCGTCGGCGCGCACGCCGATGCCGTCGAGCAGCGCCGCCAGCGTCGCCTGCGGGTGCGCCCGATCGAGCGCCTCCGGCAGCATGGGATCGAGGCCGGGCAGCACGACCAAGCCCTGTCGCAGCCCGGCCACCACGCGCAGCAGTGCCGCCACCGCCGGGATGCCGCCGGTGCTGCCGGCCGCCCAGACCGGCATGTCCGGCGGCGCGTCCCGCCAAGCCCGCGCCTGGCCGCGCAGCAGCGCCACCTGCCGCGCCGCCGGGTTCATCACGCCCTGCTCGGCCAGCCAGTCCGGCCAGGCGCGGGTGACGATGGCGAGGAAGCGCAGCGTCACCTCCCAGTGCTCGGCATAGTTGCCGGCGTTGGCGGCGGCGAGCGCGCTCGGCAGGTCCAGCTCGGCGCGCTCGGCCTCGTCCATCAGCGCCGCCAGCTCCTGCGCCAGCGGCCAGGCGCGGTCGGCGGTGGCGACCCCGCCCTGCGCCTCCGGCAGTTTCAGGATCAGCCGCGCCAGCAACGCCAGGCGCATTTGCGGCTCGACCGCGGGCGGCAGGTCGAGCGCCCCGGACAGCGCCAGCGCCGTCTCGTCCAGCGCGCCTAGCGCCACGATCCGCGGCAGCAGCATCGGCCGGCCGCCGGAGACGTACAGGAACGAGTCCGAAAGCGCCCGCGCCGCGCGCCGGGTCGGCAGCAGGATCAGGCCGCGCGACGGGTCGGCGTGCGCCGCGAGCCAGCGTCGCGCCAGGGTGTCGAGGAACGGCGCGTGCGGGGCCACGGTCGCGACGCGGGGCATTCAGCGCGCCTCGCCGGTGACGCGGGCGTGCAGCAGGAACTCCGCCTCGGCGAGGTCGGGCGGCGTCGACAGGTGGAACCACAGCCCGTCATGCACCAGGCCGCGCAGCCGCCCGCGTTCGATCGCGTGGTCCCACAGCAGGTTCATGCTGAACGCGCCCTCGGGCGCCGCGTCGAACAGCGACGGGCGCAGCACCTGCAGGCCGGCGTAGACGTAGGGCACCACCTCGTTCTCGCGCGGCCGGCGCACGCCGCCCCACGGATCCAGCGCGAAGTCGCCGCGCCCGACCTCCGCCGGCACCTGGAACGAGCGCTGCATCAGCAGCAGCGCGTCGAGGCTGTCGCCGGCCTCGGCCCAGGCGGCGATCAGCCGGTCCAGCGTCGGCGTCGGGCCGTCGATCCAGAAGGCGTCGCCGTTAACCACCAGGAACGGCTCCGGCCCTAGTTCATCGAGCGCCGCGCGCACGCTGCCGCCGGTGTCGAGCAGTACCTCTTCGCGCCGCAGCACGACCGGCGGCGGCGCGGCGCGGGCGGCGAGGTGCGCCGCGAGGCGCTCCGCCTGCCAATGCGCGTTCACCACCACGCGCTCGATGCCGGCCAGCGCCAGGCGGTCGAGCGCGTGGTCGAGCAGCGGCCGCCCGCCCAGCGGCAGCAACGGCTTGGCGATGTCCGCGGTCAGCGGCCGCATCCGGCTGCCCAGCCCGGCCGCCAGCAGCATGGCGGTGCGCGGGCGGGTCACGCCAGCGCGGCCAGCCGGTCGGGCCAGCCCTGGAGCCGCGCCGTGCGGCCGTCCTCCGAGGCGGGCCGCAGCTCGACCGAGAGCGCGTCGCCGGGGCGCAGCCAGCCGAGCCGGTCCGGCCACTCGACCAGCACCAGGTCGGCGCGGCAATCGTCCCAGCCGAGCTCGGTCAGCGACTCGGGGCCGCCCAGCCGCCACAGGTCGAAATGGTGGGCGCGGAAGCGGGGCAGGTCGTAGCTCTGCAGCAGGGTGTAGGTCGGGCTCGGCACCTCGAGCGCCGGGTCGCCGGCGGCGTGGCGCAAAAAGGCGCGGGCGAAGGCGCTCTTGCCGGCGCCGAGCGGCCCCGCCAGCAGGATCGCGTCGCCGGCGCGAGCGGTGTCGGCGACCCGGCTGGCCAGGCTTTCGGTGGCGGCGAGGTCGGGAAGCGTCAGGTCCAGCGGGTCCGGCATTGGCCCCTAATCTGACTGGCACCGCGCGCCGCCACAACAGCGCCGTGCAACGACTTGCCGGATCGGCCATGGGCGTTACCTTCGGCGCATGAACCAGATACTCGAAACCGATGTCGCCATCGTGGGCGCGGGCCCGGTCGGGCTGTTCGCCGCCTTCGAATGCGGCATGTTGAAGCTGTCCTGCGTGCTGCTCGACGCGCTGGCGGAAGTCGGCGGGCAGTGCGCCGCGCTGTATCCGGAGAAGCCGATCTACGACATCCCGGCGCACCCGGCGATCGAGGCCGGCGCGCTGATCGCGCAACTGGAACGCCAGGTGGCGCCGTTCGCGCC
>CAXUHK010000305.1:0-2477 GCA_964250775.1 uncultured Acetobacteraceae bacterium
GCCATGCCGCTTGATCCACCCGTCACCACGGCAACCTTGCCGTCAAGCTTTCCCAGAACTGTTTCTTCCACAGAAATCGCCGGATGGTGCCGGGGAACACACTCTTTGTCGAACGACCCTCGACGGGTACGCTCTGCTCGCTCAGACCTCCGCCATGCCGCCATCGACGTGCAGATCGGAACCGGCCATGTAGCTGGACTCGTCGCCGGCCAGGAACAATGCCGCCGCCGCGATCTCCCCCGGGCGGGCGAGGCGGCCTAGCGGGACACGGCTGAGGATCACGGCGCGAACGTCGTCTGACACGTTTGCCATCATAGGGGTTTCGGTCGGACCGGGACTGAGAACATTGACGCGGATGCCGCGCGGCGCCAACTCGACGGTCCAGGTCCGCACGTACGAGCGCAGCGCAGCCTTGGTCGCCGCATAGGTGCCGTAGGGCGGGTTCGCCATCTCGCTTGCGGTCGATCCAACGACGACCGCCGCACTCCCTGGCCGCATGTGCGGAACGGCTGCCCGCATGGCGAGGAGCGGACCACGCGCGTTCAGGGCGAAATGGCGGTCGAAGAGTTCCGGCGTGCTCGACAAGAGATCCTCAGGCTGTGCAATGCCTGCGCTGAACACCAGGACGTCGAGCCGCCCATGTCCCGCGACGACAGTCGCGACGGCGCGCTCGATGTCGGCCGGATCGCTCGCGTCCGCCACGATGGCTTTGGCGCCGTGCCCGATCCTGGTAGCTGCGGCTTCGACGTCAGCCTGCCGGCGTCCGGTCAGGAACATCAAGGCGCCCTCGGTCGCCAAGCGTTCTGCAATGGCCTCACCGATGCCGCTCGCACCGCCGATCACCAGCGCCACCTTGTCCGCCATCTTCGTCATCCGAGCCTCTGTTGCCTGCTGTGCGATGTTTGCCGGCCTGGTCCCGCAACCTGCGTCGAGGGCAAACGCCAAGCTGAACCTCACCATGTTGCGCTTTGCCTCCACAAGGCTCGGAATCTACTTAGAAACCTACTCCGGCCGGATGTTCGCCAGGTGATGACACCGAAAGCAGGCGAAAGAGGGCGAGGTCATTGGGTGACGTACCACTTCGTCAAACGGTCGGTCGTTTGACGAAGTGCTACACCTGCTGGCCGTGGCCCGACCTGCCGAGCGCCTGAAGGCTGTTGAGGCAAGGTGCTGATCGAGTCCAGACCTCAGGGAGGCAGGTCAGTGGCACTTGCGGCCGTCATAGCCTTCTGGCTGCGAGCGAACCGGACTTCAGATCTGTGCCGCCCCTCCGTCAACGGACAGCTCGCTGCCGTTGACGTAGCTGCTCTCGTCCGAAGCGAGGAAGAGGGCGGCCCCGGCGATCTCGTCAGGGTCTCCCATCCGGCCGAGCGGCGTTGCGGCCTCCACCGCACTTCTGAACGCCTGGCTTTGCTCCTCGGTTTGGGTGAGGGCGTGGAAGCCCGGCGTCGAGGTGGCTCCCGGGGCCAGAACGTTCACGCGGATGCGGCGTGGTGCCAGATCGATGATCCAACTGCGGGCAAATGCCCGGATAGCCGCCTTGCTGGCGCTGTAGACGCTGAACGCTGGTGTTCCCTTATTGCCTGCCACCGAGCCAGTCAGGATAACCGATGCGCCGTCCAGCAGCAGCGGCAAGGCTTTTTGCACCGTGAACAGCGTTCCCTTGACGTTGGCCGCGAAGATGCGGTCGTAGTGCTCTTCGGTGATCGCGTGCAGCGGCATGAAGTCGCCGCCGCCGGCATTGGCAAGCAGCACGTCGATCCGTCCGGCCTCGTCGCGCACGATGCGATAGAGCCGATCCAGATCGTCCAAGTTCGCGACGTCACCCTGAACGCCGCGAGCGTTGCTCCCCACCTCGGCCACCGCGGCGTCGAGTTCGGCCTGTCGCCGACCGGTCATGAACACGCGCGCACCTTCCCGGGCGAAGCGCTTCGCGCTTGCCGACCCAATGCCACTGTTGGCGCCGGTGATGACCGCGATCTTGCCCTCTAGCTTGCCCATCTTCGTCTCCGTCTTTTGGAGACCGGAACATGGATCAGCACTGTTCGCGTGGGTAGAACTTACCTAAAGGTAAGTGTAGGAGGATTTCATGAGCTGTGATGTGTCTTCGTGCGGCCTTGACGTTTCGCTGGCCGTGATGGGCGGGAAATGGAAGCCGTTGATCCTGTATCACCTCAACTCGGGACCAAAGCGGTTCGGGGATCTCAGGAGGCTGGTCGCGGGCATTAGCGAGAAGGTGCTGATCCAGCAACTCCGCGAGCTGGCTGTGGCGGGCGTGCTCACCCGGCATGACTACCAGCGGGTGCCGCCGATGGTTGATTACACCATGACGCCCTTTGGGATGACGCTCGCGCAGGCGCTCGTGCCGCTGTGTGTCTGGGGAACGGAACATCGTGCCCGGGTCGAGGAGGTCATGGGGTAGGTTTGGGGGGGGGGGGGGGGGGGGGGCGGGGGGCGGGGGGGGCGGGGGGGGGCCG
>CAXUHK010000306.1:0-2456 GCA_964250775.1 uncultured Acetobacteraceae bacterium
CGCTGGAGGCGGCGGCCAGCAGCGGGCCCAGCACGAAGCTGCCGTGCAGGTTGACCCAGAGCAGCATCGTCGGCAGCAACGCCCACGAGGGCGCGGCCCGCCTGCTGCGCGCGACGGCGAGGCCTTCGCACCACAGCGCCAGGCACGGCCAGGCGAGCAGATGCGGGCGGGCCAGCAGCGACCCCGAGGCGGTCGACAGCGCCACCGCCACGGCCGCCAAGGCGTAGCGGTCCGGCAGGAACCGCCGCGCGTGGCGCAGCAGCAGCGCCGCGGTCAGGCCGGTCGCGGCGGCGGCCAGCGCCATGACGCCGCGCATCCCGCCGGTCCGGAACGCCAGCGCCATCAGCGTCTCGGCCAGCCATTCGTGCGCGAACCAGGGGCGCTCGCCGGCGGTGAAGGAGAACGGGTCCGTGGCCGGGATCGCGCGATGGTCCAGGATCCAGGCGCCGGCGCTGACCTGCCACAGCGTGTCGCCGTCGTTCAGGACCGGGGCCAGGAACAGCGTCACGGCGAACACCAGGCAGCCCAACGCCACCGCGGCGGAGTCGAGGCGAGGCACCGGCGGGGCGTTGCGGGGTCCGGCCGGCGTCAGGGTCACGCGGGCGCCGAGTCCGGTCCCGCCGCCCGCCGCGGACCGCTCACCGCAGCGTCCGCAACAGCGCCCCGCCGGCCAGGTCGCGGCGCATGTCCTGCTCCAGCTCGCGCTGCGCCGGCTGCCGGGCGTCCATCTCCGGCTCGAAGAAGTGGAAGCTGCCGCGGCCGCCGAGCTTGGCGCGGTACAGCGCCATGTCGGCGTATTTGAGCAGCGTCGCGAACTGCGCCGCGTCGATCGGCGCCAACGCGATGCCGACGCTGGTGCCGATCGTGACCGTGTGCCCCTCCAGCGCGAACGGGGCGCCAAGCGCGCCCACGATGCGGGCAGCCAACCGACCGGCATCCCTTGGCCGCTCCAGCCCGACCTGGACCACGGCGAACTCGTCGCCACCCAGGCGCGCCACCATGTCGACCTCGCGCACCAGGGCGCCCAGCCGGTCGGCGCCCCCGCCCCGCCCCCGGGGGGCGCCCCGGGGGGCGGCGGCCCCCTCACCGCCCGCGGGGCCACGACATGGACGCGCGGCTCGCCCGGTCGCAGGAGCGCCGTCCACCACGCGCCTGGCGGCGCCCCTGCCGTATCGCCCGGCATCGGCAGCACCGCGGCGGTGGCCTGTCCGGCGCGCACCTCGGCGATCGCGGCCATCGGGTCGCGGTGCATCCGCAGCGGTGTCAGGGCGCCGAAATGCTCGCGCGCCAAGGCGGCGCAGCCATCGCCGGTCCCGGTCTCGCAGACGCTGATCGCCAGGCCCACCTGGGTGCTGGTGGTCGCGGCGAACAGCTCGCGCCACAGCCGCACGATGCCGCTGCGCGGCAACTCGCCGCCGTGCCGGCCGAGCAGGCGGCGGACGATGTCGGCCTCGCGCCCGGGACGGAACGCGATCTTGCCGGCCTGGCGCAGCCCCGCGACCCGCGCCACCACCTCTCCCCGGCGCATCAGCAGGTCGTGCAGCGCGTCGTCCACCGCGTCGATCTCCTGGCGCAGGCCCTGCAACGTCGCGAACATGGCCTCCGGGGTGATGGCGGCCTCGGCCGGCGTGGCTTTCGGGGGGGCGGCAGGGAGCGTGCTCGACATTTTCGCGTCACTCGTGAAGGTCCACGGCATAGCGGATGCGAACAGTGATGCAAAGCCGCGACGGACTTACCTGGCCCTTGCTAAAATAAAATGACTGAACTCGATCAATAATGACCTCCGCACCCGGCCTCCGCCGCGGAGGGCGGAACCGCGCCGCCAGATTGCGCCGGCCCCTGTGGCGCGGCATATGCTGCCGCCGATGGACCACATCGAACCCGTGGCGACCCGCCTCCAGCACGCCCGTTTCGAGGACGGGATGTTGCTGGATTGCGGTATCGCCCTGCCGTTGCTGGTGGTCGCCTACCGCACCTACGGCACGCTGAACGCCGCCGCCAGCAACGCGATCCTGGTCTGCCATGCGCTGACCGGCGACCAGTTCGCGGCCGAGCCACACCCCTCGACCGGCAAGCCGGGCTGGTGGGACCGCGTGGTGGGACCCGGCCGGCCAATCGACACCAGCCGCTACTTCGTCGTCTGCGCCAACGTGCTGGGCGGCTGCATGGGCTCGACCGGGCCGCAGGAGCCGCGCGACGAAGCCCAACCCTGGGGCACCGACTTCCCGCCGGTCACGGTGCGCGACATGGTGCGGGCGCAGAAGCGGCTGGTCGAGCATCTGGGCGTCGGGCGGCTGTTCGCCGTGGTCGGCGGCTCGATGGGCGGGATGCAGGCGCTGGAATGGGCCGCGACCTACCCGGACGCGGTGTTCGCCTGCGTGCCGATCGCCACCGCTTCCTACCACTCGGCGCAGAACATCGCCTTCCACGAGGTCGGCCGCCAGGCGATCTTCGCC
>CAXUHK010000307.1:0-2435 GCA_964250775.1 uncultured Acetobacteraceae bacterium
GCCGCGGCATTCTTCGGCAGCTTGTTTGTGGTGACGCTGCCGGTCGCTGCGCCCGGCTGGGTGTATGGCCTGACGCTGGCCATCGTGGCGACGCTCTCCGCTGCCTGGCACTGCGGCCTTGCGCTGTTCTTCTCGCTTGGCCCGGTCCAGGCGGCGTACCGGCGATCAAAGGCGACGGTCAGCACCGTGATGGGCAGCGTGCTGGTCCTGCTCGGCATCCGCCTCCTTGGCGCCCGCTGACCCGAACGCCCCGAAACTCAGGAAGCATAGGCCATGAAGCGACAAACGATTCGTGTCGAACCGCTGTCCACCTGCCTGGAACGCTGGAATGCGCCCGTGACGCCCGTCGTCCAGGCCGGCGACCTCGTTTACGTCTCGGGCCTCCCGCCGTTCGACCCTGAAACGGGCGAGGTTCTCCGGGTTTCAATAGAACGCCAGACCGAGCTGGTCCTGGATCAGATGAAGCTCTGCCTGGAGGCGGCCGGCACGTCCCTGGCGAATGTCGTCAAGTGCAACGTGTATTGCACGTCGGCCGACAGGTTCGCGGCCGTCAACGCGATCTATGCCCGGGACTTCCCAACCGACCCGCCCGCTCGCATCTTTGTCTGCGTGCCGGAGTGGCCAGGGCCGTTCGACATCGAAGTCGACTGTGTGGCTATCCTATAATCCTCAGCGGGCGCCCTCGCCAAAGTACCCTCCGCGAGCCGCGACGATCGCCCTTTCTCCCACGATGGCGGGGTTCCACCGGCGAAGGTGGCGGTGGGGGTCAGCACCAGCACGGTCGCGGTTGCTACCGGCTCTGCCGACCGGGCCACGAGGTGGACGCGGGCGTCCGGCAGCGAGGCGAACACCTCGGAGGGGCCGGTGAGGTCAAGCTGCTGCACGCGCGGGAACAGCAGAAGGCCGATCTGCAGGGTCATGGGCCTGTTCCTTTCGTGGTGGACGGCTGCAAGGCTAGCGCGGCCTGCTATGGCGCGAATGCCAGAACACCCTCGCTTCCCGCCATGCCGGCCAATAACAGTCGAGATCCTTGCCTTTGAGCAAGTGCAACTGCTCGACATTGCGGGACCGCTGCCGGTGTTCGCTAGGAGCCTGTCCGAGATTGGTCCAGGGCGGGATGATGGGTTGGGGTTTTGGCGTTGACGGCGCGTGAGAGATGCGTCGTGACGCCTGTGCCCTGTGCAGTTTGCGGAGGTTGTGGACGGTGCAGGGCATCGCCCACTCGCCTCTGACCTTGTTGAGACCGCGAAGCAAGAACTGGCGGAAGCTTCTGGCTTGTTTGATGTGTCCGAACACCGGCTCCACGACCTGCTTGCGCAGCCGATAGCGACTTCGGCGCCCGGCCCTACGGATGGTCTCGGCCATGGCCTGCCTGCGCGGCTTGCGCTTGAGCACACGCCCCGCGGTGGGATCGGTCTCGCCATGCCGGATGCGGCCCGGCGACAGGGAGGCCCTGACCCGGCGCTCAACCATGGCGTCGAGGTTGGCTTCGGTGGCGAACCCCGTGTCGCCCGACACCTCGCGCCGCTTGCGGCCCGGGTTTGCACGCGCTTGCTCGACCAGCGGGATCAGGCCGGCGAAATCGGCCGGGTTCGTGGCCAGGCGCTGGGCGGCGATGATCTGGTGCGCGGCATCGACCGCGATCTGGCCGTTGTCGCCGGCGATGAACCCGCCCTGGCTCGGCATGATGCGGCTGTCGGGGTCGGTGAAGCTGCGCTGCGCCTTGTCGGGTGGCGTGTCGGCGGGCTTGCCTTTGCGGGCGCCACGCTCCTGCATGCCCGAGGAGGGGCCGGGTCCGTCCGGGTCGGTGCTGTCCGGTCCGGCCTTCTCGGCTTCGAGCGGCGCCTTGGCCGCGCGGATGCGTTCGAGCCGACGCTGCTTGCCGGCCATCCCGGACTGACGCGTTGCGTCTGGCCAGTCGGGCGTCTCGTCGCCCCGGCGGTCGGCCCCATGTCGGGCGTCCTCGGCCGCGTCGGCGGCATCGGCCTGCTCCAGCCAGGACGCGACCTCGGCGGCGAGCTTTGGCGCCTGCTGCATCCTATGCTTGCCGCTCATCGCCTGGTGCTTGGAGGCATTGGCCCGCAGCTTGGTTCCGTCCACCGCCACGTGGCCCAGCCTGACAAGGCCGGCCGCCTGGCACAGCCGCAGCACCTGCACGAAGAGCTGCTGCAGCGCCGGCAGGGGGCGCTTGCGGAAGTCGCTGACGGTGCGGAAGTCCGGACGGTTCAGCCCGGTGACCGCCATGACGTCCCCCCGCTCCTCGCAGGCCCGGGCCAACTGGCGGCTGGAGTAGATGCCGCGGCTGTAGCCATACAGAAGCAAGGCCACCAGCATGCCAGGATGATACGGCGGCTGGCCCTGCTCGGCTTTGTAGGCGCCCGTGATCGCCGACAAGTCCAGCGCCTCGCGCACCGTGTCCCGCACGAAATGCGCCA
>CAXUHK010000308.1:0-2422 GCA_964250775.1 uncultured Acetobacteraceae bacterium
GCCCATGTGCGGCGTCAGGAACACGTTGGGCAGCGCCAGGAACGCCCGGTCGAACGCCGGCTCGTCGCGGAACACGTCGAGGCCGGCGGCGCCCAGCCGGCCGGAGCGCAGCGCCGCCAGCAGCGCCGCCTCGTCGCCCAGGCCGCCGCGGGTGGTGTTGACGAACACGGCGCCGGGCGGCAGCAGCATGAACGTCTCGGCGTTCATCAGCGACTGCGTCGCCGGCTCGCTCGGCGCGTGCAGGCTGAGGAACTGGCTGCGCGGCAGCATGGCGCGCAGGTCGGCCACGAACTCCGCGCCGGCTTCGAGGTCGGCCGGCAGGCGATGGCGGTTGCAGTACAGCACTGTCATGCCGAAGCCGCGCGCCCGCTGCGCCATGGCGCGGCCGATCCGGCCCATGCCGACGATGCCGAGCGTCTTGCCCCAGACCCTGGTGCCCAGCATCTCGCCCAGCCCGAAGCCCTGCCGCCAACCGTCGCGCATGATCGCGGCGTACTCGCCCGCCCGCCGTGCCGCCGCCAGCAGCAGCATGAAGGCGAGGTCGGCGGTGCACTCGGTCAGCACGTCCGGCGTGTTGGTCACGGCGAGCCCGCGCGCGCGGGCCGCTGCGGCGTCGATGTGCTCGTGGCCGACGCTGCTGGTGGCGGCGATGCGCAGGCTCGCCGGAAGCCGCGCGATTAACGCCGCGTCGAGCTTGATGTTGGAGGTGAACAGCAGCGCCTCGGCGGCGTGCTCCTCCATCTGGCGCAGCGCGGTCTCGGCGTCGATGTCGCGGCCGGCGGGCTCGGGGCAATCGAACTCCGCCGCCACGCGCTCCGCCACCGCTGAGGGGATTTTTCGGGCAACGATCAGGCGTGGCTTCAAGGCGCTCTCCCCGGGGCGGACCGCCGGCATCTTGGCGCTTGCCTCGTCGCAGCGGAAGACCGAGCGCGTGTCCCGCCGCGCCGGAAGGTTAACGCTGAAAATACTGTTGCGGCGACAGAATTAGGATCGGCATCCTAAAAGCTGGGATTACAAATGTGTGATTCGGATAAAATCCGCTTCATCCGGCGCGTGGCCGCACTGTTTGGTTGCGCCGATTGTCGTGATTACATAATCGCGTCCTCGTGAGTTTCACAGTCTTCGTTGCACGATTGCCAATCATAACTTGGCAACGAAGGTAAACGCGACTTCTTTACAAAGGTGAAAGCATGGCGCAGTCAGCCTCGCGCGTTAGCGACTTTACGAATTCGATTGGCGTTAACACGCACGCCGCTTTTTACTGGACCGACTACGGCAACACTTCGATGGTCGAGAGCAGCCTGTCGTATCTCGGCGTCGCCAACGTCCGCGACCAGCTCTCGAATGCCGGCAGCGCGCCGCTGTTCCAGCAGATTCATAACGCAACCGGCGTCAAGTTCGACTTCACGGTGTGGCCCGGCACCGGCTCTGACGACATGATCAAGGCCATCGAGGGCCTCGGCACCGGTGTGGTGAACTACGTCGAAGGCACCAACGAGCCCGACGTCTATGGCCCCAGCCTCGCGGCTGGGACGGCGCAGCAGGTCACGACCTACAACGACATCAAGTCGACCCTGGGCGTGCCCGTCATCCAGACTAGCTTCGGCGGCGTCGGCGATTACGGCACCACCGGCAACCAGTCCGCCTACGCCGATTACGGCAACGCCCACACCTATTTCGGCACCGGCAACAACCCCGGCTGGGCCGGCTGGATCCAGCACATGAACGCGCTGGCGCAGGAGACCACGCCGGGCAAGCAGGTCATCATCACCGAGAGCGGCTTCTACACCACCAACAACGGCGGCGACGCCAGCAACATCAGCGAGACCGCCGCCGCCAAGTACACGCTCGACATGGTGCTCGACGCCTACCAGGCGGGCGACGCCAAGACCTACCTGTACGAGCTGCTCGACGCCAATACCGGCGACGGCAACAACGAGGACAATTTCGGCCTGTTCCGCAGCGACGGCTCGGCCAAGCCGGCGGCGGTCGCGGTGCACAACCTGATGTCGCTGCTGTCCGACACCGCGGGCAACGCCGGCTCGTTCGGCACCGGCAGCCTCGGCTACTCGGTCTCCGGGATGCCGTCCTCGGGCAACTCGATGCTGATGGAGAAGAGCGACGGCACCTACTGGTTGGCACTGTGGAACGACATCCGCGTCGCCGGTCCCAACGCCGGCCAGGTGGACAACGTTGCCAACGCCCAGGTGACGCTCAACCTCGACAGCGCCGCCAAGAGCATCCTGGTGTTCGACCCGCTGACCGGCACCAGCTCGGTCCAGTCGGCCGGCAACACCAACAGCCTGGCGCTGGGCATCCCGGACCACCCGATCCTGGTCGAGATCACGCCCGGCGGCAGCATCGCGGCGGCGGCCCCGGCGGCCGCTCCAGCCGCCGCTCCGGCCGCGGCACCCGCCACCAC
>CAXUHK010000309.1:0-2319 GCA_964250775.1 uncultured Acetobacteraceae bacterium
ATACGCCATCGTCACCGACTACGCGACCGACGCCGTGCTGCTCGACAAGGACGCCGATGTCGCCATGGTGCCGTCGTCGATGACCAAGCTGATGACCGCCTACATCGTCTACGGCACCCTGAAGGCGGGCCGGCTCACGCTGGCGCAGGAGTTGCCGGTGAGCGAGCGGGCGTGGCGCATGGGCGGCTCGAAGATGTTCGTCCAGGTCGGCACCTCGGTCGCGGTCGAGGACCTGATCCGCGGCATGATCGTGCAGTCGGGCAACGACGCCTGCATCGTGCTGGCGGAGGGCATCGCCGGCTCGGTCGAGCAGTTCGTCGAGCTGATGAACGCCAAGGCGCGCGAGCTCGGCCTGACCCAGTCTAGGTTCGCGAACCCGACCGGCTGGCCCGCCCCAGACCACCACATGAGCGCCCACGACATCGCCAGCCTGGCCCGGCGGCTGATCCGCGACTTCCCCGACTACTACAAGTACGACGACGAGAAGAGCTTCAAATACAACAACATCGAGCAGGAGAACCGCAACAGCCTGGTGCAGAAGGGGGTGGCCGACGGGCTCAAGACCGGCCACACCGACGCCGGCGGCTTCGGCCTGGTGGCCAGCTCGTCGCGCGGCGGCCGGCGGGTGATCGTGGTCGTGAACGGCCTCGACTCGATGCACCGGCGCGGCGAGGAGGGCGAGCGGCTGCTGGACTGGGCGTTCCGCGAGTTCGAGAACGTCACCCTGTTCACCGCCGGCGAGACCGTGGAGCGGGTGCCGGTGTGGCTTGGCGAGCCGGCGAGCGTGGCCCTGGTCGGCGGCCGCGACCTGGTGGCGACCATGCCGCGCAACTGGCAGAAGAACGCCCGCGTGGCGATCGAGTACGACGCGCCGCTGCGGGCGCCGGTGGCGCGCGGCGCCATGGTGGGTCGGCTGGCGGTGTCCGGCGCCGGCGTGCCCGACCTGGACATGCCGCTGCTGGCCGGTCAGGACGTGGCCCGGCTCGGCCTGCCGGGCCGGGCGGTGGCGGTGCTCACGCACATGGTCACTGGCACGTGAGGTTGGGCACGTGAGGTTGGGCACCTAATGCCCGACGCGGGGCGGCCGCGCGGCCGCTTCATCACCATCGAGGGCGGCGAGGGCGCCGGCAAGTCCACCCAGGCGGCCCGGTTGCAGGCGGCGTTGCAGGCCCAGGGGAAGCGCGTGCTGCTGACCCGCGAGCCTGGCGGCACGCCGGGCGCCGAGGCGCTGCGGGCGCTGCTGCTGTCGGACGCGCAGGAATGGTCGCCGCTGGCCGAGACGCTGCTGCATTTCGCCGCCCGGGCCGACCACGTGGCGCGGGTGATCCGTCCCGCGCTGGAGGCCGGCGCCTGGGTCGTGTGCGACCGCTTCGTCGATTCCACGACCGTCTACCAGGGAGCCGGGCAGGGGGCGGAGGCCAGTGACATCGCGCGACTGGCGGCGATGATGCGGCTGACGCCGGACCTGACGCTGGTGCTCGACGTGCCGCTCGCGGTCTCGCTGGCGCGCATGGGGCAACGCCAGCGCGGCCCCGACCGCTACGAGCGGCTGGGCGAGGCGTTCCTGGCACGGGTGCGCGACGGCTTCCGCGCCGTGGCGGCGGCCGACCCGGCCCGTTGCGCGCTGGTCGACGCCGGCGGCGAGGCCGATGCCGTCGCGGGTGCGGTGTGGGCCGCCGTCGTGTCGCGACTCGGTGCCGCGTGAGCGAGACGCCTGAGCCGCGCGCCAACCCTGAGTTGGTCGGGCATGAAGCGGCCGAGCGTGCGTTGGCGGAGGCGATGCGCTCGGGGCGGCTGCACCATGCCTGGCTGCTGCTGGGGCCGGCCGGCATCGGCAAGGCGACGCTGGCGTTCCGCTTCGCCCGCAGGCTGCTGGCCGGCCCGTCGCTGACCATCAAGTCCGCCGGCGACGACCTCGCGCTGGACCCTGGCAACCCGGTGTTCCGACGGGTCGCGGCCGGCTCGCACGCCGACCTGCTGACCGTCGAGCGCGCCTGGGACGAGAAGCGCCAGCGGGTGCGCGGCGAGATCGTGGTCGAGGACGCGCGGCGGATCGCCAGTTTCCTGCACCGCACGCCGGCCGAGGGCGGCTGGCGCGTGGTGATCGTGGACGGCGCCGAGGACCTCAACCGCAACGCCGCCAACGCGCTGCTCAAGGTGCTGGAAGAACCGCCACTGCGCGCGGTGCTGCTGCTGACCTGCTCCGCCGCCGGCCGCCTGCTGCCCACCATCCGCAGCCGCTGCCGCCGCCTGGCGCTGGCGCCGCTGCCCACGGCCGAGCTGGCGACGCTGCTGCGCCGGCTGCGGCCGGACCTGGAA
>CAXUHK010000310.1:0-501 GCA_964250775.1 uncultured Acetobacteraceae bacterium
CCGGCCGCCCATGCCGCGGCGACGGTCGTCGCGCCGTCGCTGGTCGTGGCCAGCCAGGCGCCATTGCCGCCCCGCGCGCCCCGCGCGCTGTCCCATGCGAGCGGGGTACGCCTCGCCAGCCATCGTCCCCTGGGCCAGCGCGTCGCCTTCGCCGTGCATGGCAACCCGTATCCGACCCGGCCGGTCATCGTCGCGGAGGCGCTGCCGCGCGTCATGGCGCACGCGGCGCCGGCCGAACCCGGCAGCCCGGTGATCGCCTCGGCACTGGGCATGGCCCGTTCGATGATGGCGTCCGACACCGCCGGCCCGACCATCCCCGCCTCTTTCAGCGGCGGCACGCCGTCGCCGTGACCGAGGACGACGCGCCCTCCCCCGCGACGCCGGCTTGCCGGCTCGGCGCGCCGCGCGACGCCAGCGTGCCGCGCGTGGAGCAGGTGCGCGTCACCGCCCCCGACCTGCGGCGGCGCCCCCCCCCGGGGGCGGCCCCCCCCCCCCCGGGGT
>CAXUHK010000310.1:511-2312 GCA_964250775.1 uncultured Acetobacteraceae bacterium
AACACCAGCCGGCCCCCCAATTCGGGGCGGCTCGGGACGCGAGCGTGCCGCGCGTGGAGCATGTGCGGTTGACCGCTCCCGCCCTGCGCCGGCGCGCGGCGCTGGCGCGCACGCGGGGCCGGCTGGTGTTCGCGGCCGGCGGCTTCGCCCTGCTGTTCGGCGCGGTGACGCTGAAGCTGGTGGACGCGACCGTGCTGCGCCCGGTGGCGTCCAAGCCGGTCGCCGTGCTGCGCCGGCCCGATCCGCCGGCGCCACCGGCCGACCCCGCGCACCCCGGCGCGATGCCCGTGTCCACCGCCGCCGACATCGGCGACTCGATGCCGCAGGCGCGGCGCGCCATGATCACCGACCGCAACGGGCAGATCCTGGCGGTGTCGCTGCCCACCGCCGGGGTGTTCGCCGACCCGCGCGAGATGATCGACACCGCCGATGTCGCGCGCAAGCTGAAGGGCGTGCTGCCGCAGCTCGACGAGGCGGCGGTGCGCAACCGACTGGCCGACGCCAGCAAGCAGTTCGTCTACATCGCCCGCCAGGTGACGCCGCGCCAGGAACTCGCGATCAACGCGCTGGGCATCCCCGGCATCCAGTTCCTGCCGACCGAGCGGCGGCGCTACCCGCTGGGCCGGATGGCGGCGCAGGTGCTGGGCGGCGTCGACGTCGACGGCCAGGGCGTCGCCGGCGTCGAGAAGCAGTTCGAGCGGCGCCTGCTCGGCGACGCGACACCGCTGAAGCTGTCGCTCGACGTGCGGGTGCAGGCCGTGGTGCGCGACGAGTTGTCGCGGGCGATGGCGCAGTTCAACGCCATCGGCGCTTGCGGCATCGTCATGGATGTGCGCAGCGGCGAGGTGCTGGCGATGGTCAGCCTGCCCGACTACGACGCCAACGCGTTCGGCGAGGCCAAGCCCGATGACCGCTTCAACCGCGCCATCACCGGCGTCTACGAGCCGGGCAGCACGTTCAAGCTGCAGACCGCCTCGATGGCGCTCGACGACGACGTCGTCCACATCTGGAACGGCTTCGACGCCACCCACCCGATCCACATCGGCCGCTTCAGCATCAGCGACTTCGAGGGCAAGCACCGCTTCCTCTACGTGCCCGAGATCCTCGCCTACTCGTCCAACATCGGCGCCGCCAAGATGGCCGACGCGGCCGGGGCGGAGCGGCAGCGCGCCTGGATGAAGAAGCTCGGGATGCTCGACAAGGTCGGCATCGAGCTGCCCGAGGTCGGCCGGCCGCTGTTCCCGGCGGCGGCCAACTGGAAGGAAATCGCGACACTGACCATCGGCTTCGGCCACGGCGTCGCGGTGGCGCCGCTGCAGGTGGTGGCCGGGACGGCGGCGGTGGCGAACGGCGGCACGCTGTACCGTCCCACCATCCTGGCGCATGACCCCGACGACGCCGAGCCGGTTGCGGGCAGCCGGGTGATGAAGCCCGCGACGTCGGACATCATCCGGCGGTTGATGCGCCTCGTCGTCACCGACGGCTACGGCAAGCCGGCCGACGTGCCCGGCTACTTCGTCGGTGGCAAGACCGGCACCGCCGAGAAGATCAGCTACCGGCACTACAACCACAACTCGCGGGTCTCCGCGTTCATGAGCGCGTTCCCGATGAACGCGCCGCGCTACGCCGTGTACATGATGCTCGACGAGCCGCAGGCCAACGCCTCGACCCACGGCTACGCGACCGCCGGCTGGGTCAGCGCGCCGGCGGCCGGGCGGGTGATCGCGCGCGTGGCGCCGATGCTGGGCCTGCTGCCGGAGACCGAGGACGCGGCGGCGATCCAGGCCGGGCTGTCGATCCC
>CAXUHK010000311.1:0-2275 GCA_964250775.1 uncultured Acetobacteraceae bacterium
TGCTCGGGCAGGGCCGCTACGTGGGTGGACACGCTCAAGCCTCCGCGAACACGTGCGCCGCCGCGGCCGGCCAGTGCAGCGTGTACGTCGCGTCGCGCCGGAACTCCGGCGGGCGGCGGTGGCCGAGATGGTACTCGACCTCGAACGGCCGTGGCCCGCCCAGGTCGAACAGGCTGGTCTGCCGCGCGCCGGAGTATTCGCTGGCCAGGAAACGGCCTGGCACGCTTACCTCCTCCGCCGGCGCTTGGTCGGACACGCCGACCTGGTCGACCCGGACGCAGTAGCTGGCGGCGCCGTCCCGCACGCCCATGGCGGGCAAGCCCATGCCCCCGAACGCGCCGTCCGCCACTTGGCCCGACAGCACGTTGTAGCAGTTCAGCAGCCGCGCCACCTCGCCGTTCACGGGGCTGGCCACCAGCGCGTCCGGCGTCGCCATCTGGCCGATGCGCCCCTGCGACAGCACCGCGACCTGCGTGCCCATCGCCAGCGCCTCCGCCTCGTTGCCGGTGACGTGCAGGAAGGTGGCCCCCAGCAGGCCGTGGATGCGGCGCAGCTCCGACATCATGCTCTCGCGCAGCCGCGCGTCTAGCGCGCCCAGCGGCTCGTCCAGCAGCACGATGCGCGGCTCGGCGATCAGCGTGCGGGCGAACGCCACCCGCTGCTTCTGGCCGCCGGACACCTCCGCCGGCAGCCGGCCGCCCAGCCCCTGCAAGCCGACCAGCTCCAAGGCCCGCGCCACCCGCCGCGCCACCTCTGTGGCATCAGCCACCGCATCCTTGCCACGGTGCCGCAAACCGAAGGCCACGTTGTCGGCGACGTTCAGGTGCGGGAACAGGGCGAACGACTGGAACACGAAGCCGACGCCGCGCTCATGCGCCGGGCGCCCGAGTGCCGGGCGGCCGTCGATGCGCAGCCCGCCGCTGTCCGGCGCCTCGAACCCCGCGACGATGCGCAGCAGGGTCGACTTGCCGGAGCCGCTTGGCCCCAGGACCGCGACGTACTCGCCGGCCGCCACCCGCAGCGATAGCCGGTCCAGCACGGTGCGCGCGCCGAACGCCTTGACCAGATCGATGAGTTCGAGGGCAGGCTGCATAGAATTCACTCACTCCCGGGCGGCGTGGCCAGGTGGTGCGCGGTGACGTGCCGGAAGGCGGCGCCCACCGCCAGTACTGCTCCGCCGTTGCCGGGCGCATCGGGAGGAACGTGCATCCCGGCGCTACGCCGCCTCGCGCTGGCGCACCCCGGAGCGGCACCGCATCAGCGGCTGGACATGCTGGCCGAACTTGTCGAGGCCGGCGAGGAAGTCGTCGAACACCAGCATGATGCCGCGGGTGCCCTCGACCGCAGCGGCCTCGTCCAGCATGCGCGCGACTGAGGCGTACGAGCCGACCAGGGTGCCCATGTTGAAGTTGACCGCGCCCTCCGGCAGGTTGATGTGCCGGGCGGTCGAGCCGTCGCCGGCGGTGGCGTCCTTGCCGCCCTGGTCGGCCATCCAGGACAGCGCCTCGACGTCGGCGCCGTCGCGGTAGCGCTGCCAGGTGGCGTGCGCCGCCGCGTCGGTCTCCTCGGCGATCAGCATGAACAGCACGTAGGCGCCGACGTCGCGCCCGGTCTTGGCGGCGGCCTGCATCAGCTTCTGGTTCAGCGGCGCGTACGCGGCCGGCGTGTTGATGCCGGCGCCCATCTGGAAGTTGTAGTCGGCGTGCTCGGCGGAGAACCGCATCCCCCGCCCGCTCTGCCCGGCGGCGACGACGCGGATCGGCGCCGTGGGAGTGGGCAGCATCATGCAGTCGGTCATGGTGAAGTGCTCGCCCTTGAAGTCGGAGCGCCCCCGCTCCCAAAGCTCGCGCATCACCGTGACGTACTCGCTCGAATAGTCGTAGCGGTGGGCGAAGTAGGCGTCGCCCGGCCACAGTCCCATCTGGTCGTACTCCGCGCTCTGCCAACCTGAGACGATGTTGACGCCGAAGCGGCCGCCCGAGATGCTGTCGATGGTGGTCGCCATGCGCGCCACCAGCGCCGGCGGCAGCGTCAACACCGCGGTCGAGGCGTAGAGCCGGATGCGCGATGTCACCGACGCGAGCCCCGCCATCAGGGTGAAGGATTCCAGGTTGTAGTCCCAGAACTCGGTCTTGCCGCCGAACCCGTGCAGCTTGATCATCGACAGCGCGAAATCGAAGCCGCACGCCTCGGCTTTCTGCACCACCGCCTTGTTCAGCTCGAAGGTCGGCTTGTACTGCGGCGAGGCGGTCGAGATCAGCCAGCCGTTGTTGCC
>CAXUHK010000312.1:0-2187 GCA_964250775.1 uncultured Acetobacteraceae bacterium
ATGGGGGACCAGGCGGGGGGCCGGGGCGCGCGCCTGCGCGGACCGCACTGGCCCGAGCATCCGGCCGCCGCCGCTCTCGGCGTCGCCTTCGCGCGTGACCGCGAGGCGGGGCTGCGCGCCGCCTGGCTCCAGGGCGCCCTGGTCGGCGGCCAGGTCGCGGCGGCCGGGTTCGACGTCGCCTGCGCCCCGGTGCTCGACGTGCGTGGGCCGGGCGCCAGCGAGGTGGTCGGCGACCGCGCCTTCTCATCCGATCCGGAGGCGGTGGCGGCGCTGGGTGCCGCGATGGCGACAGGCCTGCTGGCGGCGGGCGTGCAGCCGGTGCCCAAGCACGCGCCCGGCCACGGCCGGGCGCTGCTCGACAGCCATCTGGCGCTGCCGAGCGTCGACTCGGTGCGCGAGGCCGCGCTGCTGCCGTTCCGCGCCTGCGCCGGGTTCGGCTGGATGATGACCGCGCATGTGCTCTACCGCGCCGACGACCCGGACCACCCGGCCACCTGGTCGGCGCGCATCATCGGCCACGCCATCCGGAGCCGCATCGGCTTCGCCGGCGTGCTGGTGTCCGACGACCTGGCGATGGCGGCGCTGACTGGAGGACCGGGAGCGCGGGCGGGGCGGGCGCTGGCCGCCGGCTGCGACCTGGCGCTGTACTGCCCGGGCGATGCCGCCGGCACCGACGCCGTGCTGCGCACCGTGCCGGCACTCGGGGCGGAGACGCTGCGGCGATTGGCGGCGGCGCGGGCGCTGGCGGCGCGGCGGCGTGTGGCGCTAGACATCGCGGCCATGGAACACGAACGACAGGCGTTGCTGGACCTCGCGGCGTGAGCGGTCCGATGCTGCTGGCGCTGCTGCTGGCGCTGCTGCTGGCCGTGGTGCCGACCGTGCTGGCGATCACGCTGCACGAGGCGGCGCACGGCTACGCGGCGCTGGCGATGGGCGACGACACCGCGCGCCAGGCCGGGCGGCTGTCGCTCAACCCGCTGCGGCACATCGACCGGGTCGGCACCGTGCTGCTGCCCGGCTTCCTGCTCATCAGCCAGTTGCTGACCATCGGCCATGTCGCGTTCATGTTCGGCTGGGCCAAGCCGGTGCCGGTCGCCGCCTGGCGGTTCCACCGGCCGCGCCAGGGCATGATGGTGGTCGCCGCCGCCGGCCCGGCGATGAACTTCCTGCTGGCCTGGATCGGCGCGCTCGGCCTCTATCTGGTGCCGCTGCTCGCGGGGCCGCCGCAGGAGTCGCTGCTCACCTTCCTGTTCTACTTCATGCTGGCCAACATCGCGCTGGGGCTGTTCAACCTGCTGCCGATCCCGCCGCTGGACGGCGGCCGGGTAGTGGTCGGCCTGCTGCCCGAGAAGCTGGCCCGGCAATGGGAGCGCGTCGAGCGCGGCGGCTTGTTGATCGTGCTGCTGCTGGTGGTGTTCCTGCCGCAGGGGCTGGCGGCGGCGGGCATCGCGTTCAACCCGGTGCGCGCCCTGCTGACCGACGTGGCCGACCCGGTGTTCCGGCTGTTGCTGCGCCTGGCCGGCAACCCCCGCAGCGCCGACCTGCTGGGCGACGGCGGTGCCTGAGGCGGACGCGTTGGTGCTGCGGCTGGACGGGTTCGAGGGGCCGCTCGACCTGCTGCTCGACCTGGCGCGGGCGCAGAAGTTCGACCTAGCCGGGCTGTCGATCCTGGCCCTGGTGGAACAGTTCCTTGCCGTGGTCGAGGGCGCCAGGCGGGTGCGGCTCGAACTCGCCGCCGACTGGCTGGTGATGGCGGCGTGGCTGACCTGGCTCAAGTCGCGCCTGCTGCTGCCGGAGCCGGTCGAGGGCGGCGCCGAGGGCGAGGTCGCCGCCGACGTGCTGGCGGCGCGGTTGCTGGCGTTGGCGCGGATGCGCGAGGCGGCCGGCTGGCTCGCCGCCCGGCCGACGCTGGGGCAGGACGTGTTCGCGCGCGGCGCGCCGGAGGAGTTCACCGAGACCGACCGCTCGCGCCTGCGCGTCGACCAGGGCGGGCTGGTGCGCGCCTACCTGGCCGCCGCAACGCGGGCCGGCAACCGACGGCGCTACCGGCCGGCGCCGGTGGCGCTATGGAGCGTCGCCGACGCGCTGGAGCGGCTCGGCCGCCTGCTCGGCCAGACGCCCCCCGACCGCGCCTGGACGCGCCTCGAAGGCTGCCTGCCGGAGCGGGCGCTGGACCCGCACCAGCAT
>CAXUHK010000313.1:0-2151 GCA_964250775.1 uncultured Acetobacteraceae bacterium
GCGCAGGGCGTGACCCAGGTGCTGCGGCCGTTGCTGCTCGCCTGGGCGCAGTTCGGCGGCGGCCATGCCGACGCGGCGCTGGCGACGCTGCGCCCGCTCGACGGCGGCCCGGCGGTGGGCGGCGTCTACGCGCTGCACGCCGCGATGATCGCCGACCTGTCGCAGCGCGACCCGGAGGCGGGCCGCCTGTACCAAGCCGCGCAGGCGGCATTCTCGGAGCCCAACCTGCAGCTCAACCGGGCGCTCGCGAGCTGGCAGGCGCGCCAGCCGGACAGCGGCTCGAAGGACGCGGCCAGGGCCACCCTGGCGGCGATGGCGGCCGCCAGCCCCGACCTCGCCATCGCCCTGCCGCACCTGCAACGCGCCGTGGGCGACCGGCAGGTGCGCCGGGCCGCCGACGGCATGGCCGAAGCCTACCTCGCCGAAGCCTCGGCGCTGCAGGTCCATGACGCGCCGGAATACGCGGCGCTGCTGCTGCGGCTGGCGCTCGACCTGCGCCCCGACCTCACCGCCGCGCGCCTGCTATGGGCGGAGATCGCCGACCGCAGCAAGCACCCCGCCACGGCATTCGCCTTGCTGCAGCCGGTGAGCGGCGCCGACCCGCTGACCGCGCTGGTCGAGGTGCGGCGCGCGCTGCTGCTCGACCAGCTCGACCGTGACCGCGAGGCGCTGGCCGTGCTGGGCCGGATGCAGGCCGCCTATCCTGACCGGCCGGAGCCGTGGAGCCTGCAGGGCGCCATCCTGCGGCGGCAGAAGCAGTTCGCCGAGGCGGCGGCGGCCTACGACCAGGCGATCGCCCGCATCCGCTCGCCCGCCGAGGCCGATTGGCTGCTGTTCTACCAGCGCGGCATCTCGCTCGACCAGGCGCATCGCTGGCCGCAGGCGGAGGCCGACTTCAGGCGCGCGCTGGCGCTGCACCCGGACCAGCCGAACGTGCTGAACTACCTCGCTTATTCGTGGACCGAGCGCCGCCAGAACCTGCCGTTGGCGCGGCAGATGATCCAGCGCGCCGTGGCGCAGCAGCCGAACGACCCGGCGATGATCGACAGCTTCGGCTGGATCATGCTGCGCCAGGGCGACGTGCCGGGGGCGGTGCAGCAGCTCGAGCATGCCTCCGAGCTGGACCCCGAGGACTCCACCATCAACAACCATTTGGGCGACGCCTACCGCGCGGCAGGCGACAAGCTGGACGCGCTGTTCCAGTGGCGGCGTGCGCTCACCCTGCACCCGAACCGCGACGAGGCGTCCGAGCTGGAGCTCAAGCTCAAGCAGGTGGGCGCGCCGCTGTCCGGGCCGATGGTGAAGTCGAGCGCGCAGCCCTGATCGCGGGACAGCTCGGGCGGGCTCCTGCCAAGGTCAACCTCTATCTGCATGTGACCGGGCGGCGCGCCGACGGGATGCACCTGCTCGACAGCCTGGTGGTGTTCGCGGACGTGGCCGACGCGCTCTCGGCCGCCCCGGCGCCGGCGCTTGGACTGCGCGTCGTGGGAGCCCACGGCGCCAGCCTTGCGGCCGAGCCGGACAACTTGGTGCTGCGCGCGGCGCGGCGGCTGGCGGCGGCCACCGCGACCGAAATCGGCGCGGCCCTGGTTCTGGAGAAGAACCTTCCGGTGACCTCCGGCATCGGCGGCGGCTCGGCGGATGCCGCGGCGGCGTTGCGCCTGCTGCAGCGCCTGTGGGCCACCCGGCTGCCGGCGGCCGAGCTGCTCGCCCTGGCGGCCGGGATCGGCGCCGACGTCCCGGTCTGCCTGGCGCGGGCGCCGGCGCGCATGAGCGGGGTGGGCGAGACGCTGCGCGCCGCTCCCTCGCTGCCCGAGTTCGGCCTGGCGCTGGTCAACCCGTTGGTCGCGGTCCCGACCGCGGACGTGTTCCGCGCCCGCGGTGATGGCTTCTCGGCGACACCCGTGCTGCCCGAGCGGTGGCCCGACGCGCGCGCCATGGCCCGCGACCTCGCCGGCCTCGGCAACGACCTCGAAGCGGCGGCGTGCCGGTTGTGCCCGGCGATCCACGACGTGCTGGCGGCGCTGCGCGCCATGCCGGGCTGCCTGCTGGCGCGGATGAGCGGCTCGGGCGCGACCTGTTTCGGTATCTGGGCGTCTGCCGAGGCCGCGCGCTCGGCGGCGGCCCGCCTCGCGCGCGGCGGCCGGTGGG
>CAXUHK010000314.1:0-2119 GCA_964250775.1 uncultured Acetobacteraceae bacterium
CTGGATCACCTGGTCGACGCCGCCCCAGTCGATGCCGAGGTCGAGCGAGGAGGTGGCGACCACGGCGCGCAGCGTTCCGGCGGCCATCGCCGCCTCGACCCGCAGCCGCTGCGCCTGCTCCAGGCTGCCGTGGTGGATGGCGATCGGCAGCGTCTCGTCGTTGAGCCGCCACAGCTCCTGGAACAGTAGCTCGGACTGGGCGCGGGTGTTGACGAACACGATGGTCATGCCGGCGGCGCGGATGCGCGCCAGCACCTCGGGCGCGCTGAACAGCCCCATGTGGCCCGACCAGGGCAGCCGGCCTTCCGGCAGGATCATGCCGATCTCGGGGGCGGCGCCCGGCGCGGCCTCGATCAGCGCCACATCCTCGGCACGGCCGCTGCGCGAGACGTAGGCACGGAGTTCGGCGCGGTGGGCGATGGTCGCGGACAGGCCCACGCGGCGATGCCCCGGCGCCAGCGCCCCCAGGCGCGCCAGGCACAGCGCCAACTGGTCGCCGCGCTTGATGCCGGCCAGCGCATGCACCTCGTCCAGCACCACGCGGCGCAGGCCCGCGAACCACGTTGGCGCGTCGGGCTGCGAGAGCAGCAGCGTCAGGCTCTCTGGCGTGGTCAGCAGCAGGTTGGGCGGCGCCTCGCGCTGCCGCCGACGCGCCTCGGCCCCGGTGTCGCCGCTGCGGGCGGCGATGCTGACGGGCAGCCGCATCTCCCCCACCGGGATGGTCAGGTTGCGCGCGATGTCGGCGGCCAGCGCCTTCAGCGGGCTGACATAGAGCGTGTGCAGCCCGGCTCGCGGGTGCTCGGCGAGCTCGACCAGGCTTGGCAGGAAGCCGGCCAGCGTCTTGCCGCCGCCGGTGGGCGCCATCAGCAGGGCATCGCGTCCGGCCCGCGCCGCCGCCAGCACCGCCAGCTGATGCGCCCGGACCTGCCAGCCGCGGAGCGAGAACCAGCCCGCGAACGGCTCGGGCAAGATGGCAGGTTCCGCCAGTGTTCCAAGCATCGCAGAGGTCATAGCCGGCCATGCCGCAACCTGAAAGCCACACTCGGGCAGGCGAATTGCTGCGCCGCCGAAAAATGCTTGCATCGTGGGGAGCGTGTGATAATTGGTGCAGCGCAGCAAGGCGCTTGCGCCTTCTGCTTCTTGGACGTTTCCTCCCTAAACTTGGCGGTGCCCCAACGGGCGCCGCCACTTTTTATGTAAGCGCCAGCGAGCTGGGTTGCTCGGCCAGCGCCGTCATCAGCTCCGTCATGTCCGCCTGCAGCGCGGTGAAGTTATCCGACCGTTCGAGCGTCGCCTCGTCCATGTAGAGCCGACGCGAGATTTCGAGCTGCAACGCGTGGACCTGCAAATGCGGCCGGCCGTAGTTGCGCGTGATGTAGCCGCCGGCGTAGGGGTCGTTGCGGCGCACCACGTAGTCCATCCCGGTCAACGCCAGCTCCGCCCGTCGGGTCGCGTGCGCCGAGCAGGCGGTGCCGTAGGCGTCGCCGAGCACCGCGTCGCAGGCGGGCTTGGGCGCCGCGGCGCCGGACGGCATCGAATGGCAGTCGACCACCAGGCACGCGCCGAACCGTGCGCGCGTGGCCTCTATCAATCCGTGCAGCGCGTCGTGGAACGGCTGCCAAAGTTCCTCCAGGCGCCGCGCCGCCTCGTTCCAGGGCAGCTTGCGCCGGTAGATCGGGTCGCCGGCGCCGACCACCCGGGCTATGGTGCCCAGTCCCGCGCCGACGCGGGTGCTGGTGGTGTTGGCCCAGGGCGGCAGCGGGCCGTCGAACATCGTGGGATCGAGCTCCCATTTCTCGCGGTTGGCGTCGCAGAACGCGCGCGGGAAGGTGGCCACCAGCAGCGGCATCCCGAGCGAGGGGGCGGCGGCGAACAGCTCGTCGACGAAGCAGCCCTCGCGGCGGCGCAACGCCAGCGGGTCGAGCCGCGCGCCGGCGACGAACTCGGGCGGGTAGTCGCGCCCGGAATGCGCCGAGACGAACACGATCGGCGCCGTCTGCAGCTGCGGCTGCCTCACCACGAGCGGCGGTATCGAGGCGGCGACCACCGGGGCAGCGGCGACCGGGGCGGCGGCGGGCGGGGCGGCGGATGGCGGCCGGTCCATGCCGCATGGCAGCGG
>CAXUHK010000315.1:0-2075 GCA_964250775.1 uncultured Acetobacteraceae bacterium
GCACCGACGCCGTCGCCGGGGCCACGCTGCAGGGCGACATGGAGGCGATGGCGGCGCGCGCCGGAGCCCGCCTGACCAGCGCCGAGGCGTTGCCGGCCGAGCCGGCGGGAGCGTACCGGCGCCTGGCGCTGCGGGTCACGGTCGACGCGACCTGGCCGATGCTGGTAGGGTTGCTGCAGGCGGCGGAGCAGGCGACCCCACGCATGTTCATCGACGACCTCCAGCTTCACGCCACACCCGGAGCGCTGCTGTCGCACGTGACAGGCGCCACGCGCGAGCCGGCGCTCGACATCTCGTTCACGCTGCTGGCGTTCCGCGCCGCCGATCCGGCATCGGCAACACCACCGGCGGCCCGGGCGGGCGTGGCCGTGCCATGATCGGGGCATTGCTACCGGCTTTGGCCGGGTTGGCGGCGCTGCTGGCGGGGCTTGTCGCGTTCGAGATCACGCGGCCGCCGCCGATGCCGGCCGGCGACGCCGTGGCCGTGGCGCCGCCGCCGCCCGCGCCGACGGCTGCGGCGGCCGCCACGTCCGACGCGGCGCAGTTGCGCTCCTGGGTGGCGACCATCCTGGCGCGGCCGCTGTTCAGCCACGACCGCCGCCCGGTGGAAGGCGCCGCTCCCGTGCTCGTCGCGGACGTCCTGCCGCGGCTGACCGGCATCACCGTAAGCCCGGGGGGCCGCCACGCGATCTTCGCGGGTTCGGCCGGCAAGCCCGTGGTGGCCTCGCCGGGCGACCACCTGGGCGGCTTCACGGTGCAGGCGATCGAGCCGGGCGAGGTTACTGTGGCCGGCGCCGGCGGCACCCGCGTGCTGCGTCCGTCGTTCAGCGCCGCCGCCCCGGCGGGCGCCGCGTCGCCGGCTACTCCGCCTGAGCGCTTGCCGCCGGGCCGGCTTCCGGTATTCCGGGGCCGCTTCCCGGAAGCCGAATTCAACCGCGGCGCCTCGCCACCCGCCGCGACCGAGCCCTGACCACAATCCCCTTCCTTGGCCGCACAACCCGGACCGCGAACAGCAGATGATCCGACGCCAACCCGGCCGCACCCTGACGTCGCTGGCCGCCCTGACCTTGCTCGCCGGATGCGGCATCCGCACCCCGGTCGCCGAGATCAACCCGCTGCCCGCCCCGTTGGCCCAGCCGGCCGGCAACGTCGGCGCTTCGGCGCGCGTCAACGGCAACGTGGGCGCCCCCACTGCGACGCCGCCCGCCGAGGCGCTCTACGGCGCGGCCACGCCGCAAGCCCCGCCCACGACGGCCGGGGCCGCGACCGAGGCCGGCGACATCTCGCTCGATTTCGCGGACACCGACATCCGCGAGGTGGTCAACCAGATCCTCGGCGGCATCCTGCGGGTCAGCTACACCATCGACCCGGCGGTCCACGGCACCGCCACGCTGCACCTGCCTGGCGCGCTGCCGCGCTCGCGCCTGCTGCCGACGCTGCAGGCGCTGCTGGCGCAGAACGGCGCCAGCGTGGTGCAGAGCGGGTCGCTGTATCGCGTGGTGCCGATCGCCGAGGCGTCCGGCGCCACGCTGGCCGCGAGCGACTCGGTGGCCGGGAGCCTGGTCATCCCGCTGCGCTACGCCTCGGCCGAGCCGCTGGCCAAGCTGCTGCAGCCGTTCCTTACCAACGGCGCCAAGCTGCTGGCCGATCCGGGCCGCAACGCCATCCTGGTGAGCGGCGAGCCGGTGGCGCGCGCCTCGCTGGCGGCCCTGGTGCAGAGCTTCGACAGCGACCAGTTGGCCGGCCAGTCCTACGCGCTGCTGCCGGTGCCGACCGGCAGCGCCAAGGACTTCGCCACCGCCCTGCAGGATTCGCTGCGCGGCGGCCGCAACGGGCCGCTCGCGACGTTGGTGCGAATCGTGCCGCTGGAGCGGCTGAGCGCCGTGCTGGTGGCGGCCCAGGAGCCGCGCTACCTCGACGACGTGCGGCGCATCTACAACCTGGTCGAGCGCGGGCGGCGCTTCACGGTGCGGAGCTGGCACGTCTACTACCTGCAGAACAGCCACTCGAACGACGTCGCCTACGTGCTGCAGCAGGCGTTCACGCCGGGCAACGTCACGGCGCAGCCTTCGTCC
>CAXUHK010000316.1:0-2060 GCA_964250775.1 uncultured Acetobacteraceae bacterium
CTACCAGCAATCTCGCGGCTGGATGGCCTGCCGCGAACATCGCCATCGCGTGCTCGGCGCGGTCGGCCAGCGTCTCGGCCACCGCCTGCTGGAAGCTGGCGGCGATGTCGGCGGCGCGGCGGCCTTCGATGGCGCCCGCGGGCAGGCCCTCGACCAGCCGCGCCACCGCCGTCTTGAGGCCCGAGAAACTGAAGTCGCACCCGGCCCGCC
Source organism: uncultured Acetobacteraceae bacterium (assembly GCA_964250775.1). GTDB lineage: Bacteria > Pseudomonadota > Alphaproteobacteria > Acetobacterales > Acetobacteraceae > CAVRQM01. Next base: position 211 of record CAXUHK010000316.1, read on the forward strand.
CCAGCAGCGGACGCGGGAGGGCATACGCGTCAGGGTCGCCGCCCTGCGCCAGACGTTCCAGCGCCGGGCCGCCGGGCCAACCGAGGCCGAGCAGCTTGGCCACCTTGTCGAACGCCTCGCCCACCGCGTCGTCGATGGTGCCGCCCAGGCGGACGTAGCGCCCGACGCCCTCGACCGCGACGCATTGGCAGTGCCCGCCCGAGACCAGCAGCAGCAGGTAGGGGAACGGCGCGCCGCCGTCGCACAGGCCGGGCAGGCGCACTGTGAGCGCGTGCGCCTCCAGGTGGTTGACCGCCAGGAACGGCACATCGAGCGCCAGCGCCATGCCCTTGGCCACGCCCGAGCCCACGATCAGCCCGCCGATCAGCCCCGGCCCGGCGCTGGCGGCGACCGCGCCCAGGTCATGCGGCGTCAGGCCGGCGCGGGCCAGCACCTCGCGCACCAGCGCCGGCAGGTGGGCCAGATGCGCCCGCGCCGCGATCTCCGGGACCACGCCGCCATAGGCCGCGTGGTCCGACTGGCTCAGCACCGCGTCGGCGAGGAGGCTGCCATCCGCCGCCAGCACGGCCACGGCCGTCTCGTCACACGAGCTCTCGATCCCAAGTAGCGGTCCAGGGGACGCGTTCATCAAGGCTGCCGTCTTCCCATCATCGGGCAAAGTTTCTAGGACACCGCCATGCCTGACAGCCATCCCCTCGCGGCGGCGCCCACCACGCGCCTGCGGCCGCACGTGCGGTCGCTGCCGTTGCGCGTCGGCACCCGCGCCTCGCCGCTGGCGCTGGTACAGACCCGCGCCTTCCTCGCCACGCTGCGGCATTTCTGCCCGGTGCTGCGCGCCATGGACGTGTTCGAGGAGCACGCCATCCGCACCACCGGCGACGCGGTGCAGGACCGCCGGCTGGCCGAGATCGGCGGCAAGGGGCTGTTCGCCAAGGAGATCCACGAGGCGCTGGCGGACGGCCAGGTCGACTTCGCGGTGCACAGCCTGAAGGACCTGGAGACGTTCCTGCCGCCCGGCATCGTGCTGGCCTGCACCCTGGCGCGCGAGGACGCCCGCGACACGCTGATCGTGGCGCCGGGCCTGCCGGAGCCGGACCCCCGCGACCCTTACGCCTGCCTGCCCACGGGCAGCGTCATCGGCACCTCCTCGCCGCGGCGGCAGGCGCAGTTGCTGCACGCGCGGCCGGACCTGCGCATCGGGCTGCTGCGCGGCAACGTGCAGACCCGGCTCGACAAGCTGCGCGCCGGCCATTGCCAGGCGACGCTGCTGGCGCTGGCCGGGCTGCGCCGGCTGGGCGTCGAGGGCGCCGCCTCGGTCGTGCTCGACCCTGAGGTCATGGTGCCCTCGGCCGGCCAGGGCATCGTCGGCGTCACCGTGCGCGAGAGCGACCTCGCGTTGCGCGAGATGCTGAGCGGCATCGAGGACCGCGTCGCCAAGTCGGTCGCCACCGCGGAGCGGGCGCTGCTGGCCGAGCTGGACGGCTCCTGCCGCACGCCGATCGGCGGCCACGCACGGCTGCTGCCGGACGGCTCGCTGCGGCTGACCGGGCTGGTGGCGCGCGATGACGGCAGTTTCGTGCTCAAGCGCACCGTCGAGGGGCTGGCTGCGGACGCGGCGCGGCTCGGGACCGAGCTGGGAGCCAGCCTGCGCGCCGACAGCCCAGCCGACATCTTTGCCTGACGGGCGCGCGCAAGGCGTCCTGATCACCCGGCCGCAGCCGGAAGCGCGGGCCACCGCTGCGCTTGTCGCCGCGCTCGGCCACCGGCCGGTCCTGTCGCCCGCCATCCGCATCGTGCCCCGGGCGGTGTCGCTGGCCGGGCTGGGGCGGCTGCAAGCGGTGCTGGTGACC
>CAXUHK010000317.1:0-2032 GCA_964250775.1 uncultured Acetobacteraceae bacterium
GCGGCCCCGGTGGGCGCCCTGCCCGCGCCCGCCGCGCCCGCTCCGCCGACGCGCTGATCGCGCAGCGTCGCGTAGAAGGTCAGGTTGGCGTTCACGTCCTGCTCCGGCATCGCCTGGCGGGCCAGCGCCGCGGCACTGGCCATGTCGCCCTGCAATCCGTAGGCGAGGGCCAGGTTGCCGCTCACCGTGGCGCGGTCCGCGGCGTCGGCCGTCATGTGCAGCGGCTGCAGCATGGCCGCCGCCTGGTCGGCGTGTCCCGACAGGGCGAGCGAGAGCGCCAGGTCGTTCGCCGCCGGCACGCTGCCCGGCGTGACAGACAGCGCGGCGCGGTAGCTGTCCTGGGCCACTTCGTGCTGCCCGGTGGCATCGAGCGCCACGCCTTGCCCGGTCAGCAGCGCCGTGGACCGCGGCTCGACCCGCAAGCCGTCCTGGAAGGCGGCGAGCGCGTCGCGGGGCCGGTGCGCCACCACCAGCATCCGGCCGAGCGTGGCGCTGACCAGCGTATCGGTCGGCCGTTGCGCGTGCGCGCTGAACAGCTGGTCGACGGCTTCCTCGGTGCGCCCCTGCTCGGCCAGCGACTGCGCCACGCCCAAGTTCGCCGCGGCCGAGGCGGGTTTCAGGTCGGCTGCCCGCTGGTAGAACGCCGCGGCGCTTGCCGGGTCGCCGGCCCGCTGGGCCGCGCCGGCGATCCGCATCATGGCGGCGGGGTCGCGCGCGACGCGCAACTGCTGCGCGGCGTCGCCGCTCCCGCCATCGCCCGCGCAGGCGGCGAGCGCCAGCAGCGCCGCCGAAAGCCGCAGCACCGGGATGCTCATGCGCTCGGAACCGGCCACGCAACTCCATTCCATGTTCTGCAGGCCGAGGCGCCAAACCGAGGCCCAGTGTTGGTCCGGGTGGCTGTTGCCATCACGATCGCCTCATTGCAACCGTTGTGCCCAGGAATGTTCGCTGCAAGACCGCAACGAATCGGACATGGCGCCTCCGGCCCCGGCGGGCAAGCCCGTCAGGCGACCTCCCCGGCTTCGATCACGTCGAGCGCGTCGGCGACCAGGCGGTTTTCGGCGGCGGCGGCGCGGAACGTCTTGACGGTCTGGCCGAACAGCAGCCGTTCGGCGCGGGCCGCCTCGCGCGCCAGTTCCGTGGCGCTGTCGCGATAGGCTTCGGCCGTGGCGCCGAACTGGTGCGCGGCGCGGGCACGGGCGACGATGCGGGCGGCGACGTGCTGGGCGTCCTCGCGTAGCCGCGCCACGGCGGGGGACCAGCGGGCGGCGTCGTACGTGGCTGACATCTGGATGCTCCGGACCTTGGTTGCACCGCATGGATGCGCCGGGCGGAGCGCCGGGTCTGTGCGAAAGCCCACGCCGCGGCACGCGCTTTGGCCGCAAGCGAGGCGTGGGCTACGCTGGGTCGCGGCGGCGAGCAAGTCGACGTCATCGAACCGTACGACGACACTCGGTCGTCAGGCTTTGGGATGAGGCGATTTGGGTGCTGCGCCCACCATGCGGGACCGTCTGCGGCGCCTGCGGCGGCGCCGCTGGCCAAGGGTGATGCTGGCCGCCCAGTTGGTCGCGGCCGCCGTCCTGCTGTGCCGCGAGGCGACCTGGCTGCAACCCGCCGAGTTGGCGGTCTACGACCGGCTGGTCGCCGCCTGGTCCGGCCACGAACCCAGCGCGCGCATCCTCCTGGTCTCGATCACCGAGGCGGACATCGGCCACTATGGCTGGCCGTTGCGGGACCAGGACCTTGCCTCGCTGCTGGGACGCCTGACCGGTTGGGGCGCCCGCGCCATCGGCGTCGACCTCTACCGCGACCGCCCGCTGCCGCCCGGGGAGCTGGCCCTGGCCGAGCTGCTGGCGCGGCACCCGGAAATCCTCTGGATCTACAAGCTGGCCGACGAGAGCGGCCAAGGCGTCCCGCCGCCGCCCGTCCTGGCCGACACGCCGCGCGCCGTGCTCGCCGACGTCGTGACCGACCCCGGCGGGGTGGTCCGGCGCGGGCTGCTCGCCGCCGGCAGCGCCCGCACCCACCGCAG
>CAXUHK010000318.1:0-2011 GCA_964250775.1 uncultured Acetobacteraceae bacterium
CCCCTGGCCCGACTTCGGGCCCCACTAAACCAACCGCCACGCCCGCGCGGCGGGGGCGGCGGCCCGCGCCGGCGGCGGCGGGGCGTTCCAGGGTGTCGCCAACACCATGGCGGGAACGCCCCGATGGTGGGACGTGCGAGTGACCCCGATCCGTGGCGCCGACGGCCGGCCGGAGAAGCTGCTGGTGGTGTCGCGCGACATCACCGGGCTGAAGCGCGCCGAGGAGCAGCAGCAACTGCTGATGCAGGAACTGGCGCATCGGGTGAAGAACACGCTCGCCATGGTGCAGGCGATCGCGTCGCAGACGTTGCGCGGAGACGGCTCGCTGGCCGAGGCGCGGCAGTCGTTCACCGCGCGGCTGATGGCGTTGGCGCAGGCGCATGACGTGCTGCTGCAGGGAAGCTGGACCGAGGCCAGCCTGCGCGGCCTGGTCGACGGCGTGATCCGGCTGCTGGGGCACGGCGAACCGGGCCGGTTCGAGATCGAGGGCGACGACGTGACGCTGGGTCCCCGCGCCGCGCTGTCGTTCGCCCTGGTGCTGCACGAGCTCGGCACCAACGCCGTCAAGCATGGCGCGCTGTCCGTCCCGGCGGGTCGGGTCGCGGCGCATTGGCGGCGCGATGTCGTCGACGGCGAGCCATGGCTGCGGTTTCACTGGCGGGAACGCGGCGGCCCGCCGGTGGCGCCGCCGCGGCACGAGGGCTTCGGCTCGCGGCTGATCGAACGCAGCCTGACGCAGGGACTGGGCGCCACGGTGCGGCTCGACTACGAGGCGAGCGGCGTCACCCTCGCCATGTCGGCGCCGCTCGCCGGCTTGCAGGAGGGCGGCTGAGACGGGGAACGGGCAGGCCTCCCGTGTCGTTCATTGCCCTCGCACACCCCGGAGAGTGTCATCTTGCAGCAAGCGTCAGCGGTGACCGACCTGCTCGCGCGCATGGCGGCGCTGGTCCCCGCCTGGCAGGAGCGCGCGGCGACGCTCGACGCGACCGCCGCGTTCCCCGTGGCCGAGCTGGCCGACCTGCACGCCATCGGCGCGCACCTGGCGCCATTGCCGCGCCGGTTCGGCGGCCTCGGGCTCGGCACCGAGCCGGACGGAGCGCTGGCGCTGCTCGAGTTGCTGCGGCTGATCGGGCGCGCCAACCTGGCGGTGGGCCGGGTGTTCGAGGGCCACGTCAACGCGCTCAAGCTGTTGGCGGCGTATGGCGCCGAGGGCCAGTTGCGCCGCGCCGCCAAGGACGCCGAGGCCGGCCACCTGTTCGCGATCTGGAACACCGAGCCAGCCGAAGGGCTGCGCCTCGACGCCGGCGCGCTGCGCGGGCGCAAGCTGTTCTGCTCGGCCGCCGGCTACGCGACGCGGGCGCTGGTGACGGCGCGCGACGCCGACGGCGGCTCACGCCTGGTGCTGGCGGAGCTGCAGCCCGGCGAGCGGGTCGGGGCCGAGCGGGCGCACCTGCAGGGGATGCGGGCCTGCGGCACCGGCAGCATGGAGTTCGACGGCCTCGCCGTGCCGGAGGACGCGCTGGTGGGGCAGGCGGGCGACTACCTGCGGCAGCCGGAGTTCTCGGCCGGGGCCTGGCGCACCTCGGCGGTGACGCTGGGCGGGCTGCAGGCGCTGGTCGCCGAGGCGCGCGCGCAACTGGTGCGGCGCGACCGCCACGGCAACCCGCACCAGTCCTCGCGCATCGGCCTGGCGCTGATCGCGCAGGAGACTGCCTCGCTCTGGATGCGCAAGGCGGCCGTGGTCGCCGAGGGCGGCACGGCGGCGCCGGAGGACGTGGCGGGCTATGTCAACCTGGCGCGGATCGCGGTCGAGGCCGCCTGCCTGGAAGCGATGCGCGTGACGCAGCGCTCGCTCGGGCTATCCTGCTTCATGCAGGGCAACCCGGTCGAGCGGCTGCTGCGCGACCTCGCCACCTATTTGCGCCAGCCGGCCCCGGACGAGACCCTGGACGAGGCGGCGCGCCATTTCATGCGCCGCGAGCTGCCCAATGCCTGACGATCTGATGCCAGC